>NZ_JADPZX010000001.1:2754375-3060416 GCF_015712165.1 Streptomyces spinoverrucosus
GATGTCCTTGTTCAGTACCAGGACGAGGGGCAACTCGTTCCAGGCGGTGATGAAGCCGAACATCGAGGTCGCCATCAGGCCGGGCGCGAGCAGCGGCAGGATGACCCGGCGGAAGGCCTGGGCGCGGGTGCAGCCGTCGACCATCGCGGCCTCCTCCAGCTCCCTCGGCACGGCGGCGACGAAGCCGCGCAGCGTCAGGATGGTGAAGGGCAGGATCATCATCATGTAGAAGGCCGTCAGCGGCACGAGGCTGTTCAGCATCGAGGCGTCGCGCACGATCATGTACATCGCGATGATCATGACTTCCCAGGGCGCCATCTGGGCGACCATGAAGCCGACGACGAAGCCGCGCCGCCCCTTGAACCGCATCCGCGCCAGGGCGAAGGCGCCGGCCAGCGCGATGATCAGCGAGAAGACGACGGCGAGGACGGTGACGGTCAGCGAGTTGGTGACGAACGTCCAGAAGTGGTCGGCGTCGGTCGCTGTCCGGAAGTGCTTGAGGGTGACGTCGGTCGGGAACCAGACCGGGTTCTCCGAGATGATGTCGCCGGTCGGTTTGAAGGCCGTGGCGAACATCCAGTACACGGGGAAGACGAAGCCGACGAACAGGACGACGGCCGTGATGTTCGGCCACAGGCGGCCGAAGAGCGAGCGCTTCACAGCTCGTCCTCCTCTTGCTTGAGCACGATCCTGAGGTAGTAGGCCGTCAGCCCGAGCAGGATCAGGATGGTCAGGACGGCGATCGCGGCGCCCATGCCGTAGTGCTGGTTGCCGACGCCCTCGACGTAGGCGTAGACGGGCAGGATCTCGGTGAGCCGGTCCGGGCCGCCGCCGTTGATGGTGAAGACCTGCACGAACGCCTTGAAGACCCAGATGATCTCCAGGAACGTCGTCGCGTAGAGGAACGGCCGCAGGAACGGCAGGGTGACCGTCGTGAAGCTGCGCCAGGCGCCGGCTCCGTCGAGGGCCGCGGCCTCGTACAGCTCGTTCGGGATGGTGGTGGTCGCCGCGTAGAGGTTGAGCGCGACGAACGGGATCGACATCCACACGATGAGCAGGATGACGACGAAGAACGTCGACATCTGGCTGCTGGTCCAGCTGTAGTCGGCCATGGAGTGCCAGCCGAGCTTGTCCAGCACCCAGTTGACGACGCCGAAGCGCTGGGCGAAGAGCCACTGGTAGACGGTGCTCGCCGCGACCACGGGCATGGCCCAGGCCAGCACCAGGCCGATCATCAGCGTCACCCGCATCCGCCGGCCGAGGCGGGCGAGGAGCAGGCCGACCAGCGTGCCCAGGACCATGATCAGGGCGACGTTGACCGCCGTGAACAGGATCGAGCGCAGGGTGACCCGCCAGAAGTCCTCGCCGGTGAGGACCTTCTTGTAGTTGTCGACGCCGTTCCACTCGGTGACGTGCTGGATCAGCTGCGCCATGTTGAGGTTCTGGAAGGACAGCAGTACGTCCTTCAGCAGCGGCCAGCCGAGCAGCAGCACGGTGGCCGCGCAGGCCGGCAGCAGCAACAGGTACGGGACGGCCGCCCCGAGGCGTCCCGCGGCGCGTGGCCCGGACCCGCCGGACCCCGAGGCGCCGGTTTTGAGCACCTCCACCGAACCGGAGGGCGGCCGTTCGGTCTGCACGGTCATGCTCGCGATCTCTCTCTCGACCTACGTGAAGCACGGGGGTGGGAACCGGGCGACGGCTCCCACCCCCGATGCGCTCAGCTCTCCTGCGACAGCCGCTTGTTGAACTCGTCCTCGACCTGCTGGGCGGCCTCGGCCGGGGACTTGCCGTTCAGCACGGCGGTCATGTAGGTCTTGATCGGGTTGGGCGCGTTCTCGACCGCGGCCCACTCCGGGATCAGCGGCGTGGTGCCACCGCCCGCGGCGGCCGGCGCCATGGCCTCGGCGGCCAGGTTGCCCTTGACGTTGCTCTGCAGCGACTCCTTGTTCGGGATGACGCCGTTGAGCTTGGCCAGCTGCCCCTCGTACTCGTCGCTGAGGGCGATCTTCAGGAACTCCTTGGCCAGCTCCTGCTTCTGGCTGCCCGCGGCGACCGCGAGGTTGGAGCCGCCGAGGAAGACACCCTCGGGCTTGTCGGCCGCGGCGCCCGGGATGGTGAAGTAGCCGATCTCCTTCTCGATCTTCGGGTTGGCCTCGATCGCGATCCCGGCCTCCCAGCCCATGCCGATGAACGCGCCGACGTTGCCCTTGCCGAAGACCTCACCCTGCTGCGGGGTGGCCTCGTCCTTGTCCTTGGGCGCCTTGGACAGGGCCTGGAACTTCTTGTACGTCTCCATGGCGGCGGCGACCTTCGGGTCGGCGAGGTTGGAGACGTACTTGTCGCCGTCCTTCTTGACCAGTTCGCCGCCCTCGCCGACCACCAGGCCGACGAAGTGGTACCAGTTCTGGCCGGGCAGGTAGATCGGCTCGGCGTCGGTCTTCTCGCCGATCGTCTTCAGGGCGTCGTAGAACTCGTCGCGGGTCTTGGGCGTCTCGTTGATGCCGGCGTCGGCCCAGACCTTCTTGTTGTAGATGACGACACGGTTGGCGAAGTACCAGGGCGCCGCGTACTGCTTGCCCTCGAACACCGAGGAGTTGTTCAGCGACTCGGTCCAGTCGGCGCCGATCTCGGACTTGAGGTCGGCCAGGTCGGCGAGGCCGCCGGTCTTGGCGTAGGCCGGGGTCTGGGTGTTGCCGATCTCGAAGACGTCCGGCGGGTTCTCCTCGGACAGGGCGGTGGTCAGCTTCTGCTGGATGCCGTTCCACTGCTGGATCTCGAACTTGACCTTCGCCTTGGTCTTCTTCTCGAAGGCGGCGGTGACGTCCTTCTGCCACTGGTCCGGCGAGGAGCCGTCCATCACCCACACGGTGAGCGTCTGGCCCGCGTAGCCGTCCGCCCCGGCCTTGCCCTCGTCGCCACCGTCGCCGTTGTCGCCCCCGCACGCCGCAATGGAGACCATCATCGCCGCGACACCGATCGCGGATATCAGCTTGCGCTTCACGCCACCCTCCTCAGGGATGCCACAAACCCCCCTCGTCCCCGCGGTGACTGCGTACCGCCCTGGGGCCGGGACCTGGACCAATGGTGTAGACCAGTACGGGGAGCTTGGCCCAGACCATAGGGCGTGTCAAGGGTCTCGAGTACGCCCCGACCAGCCGTTATGGGACCTACATATGCAGGAACCTTTAAGTAAGAACCCCTCGAAAACAGCGGCTCCACCGACCCACTCCGGGTAGACCACATGGTCGTCGTGGACTAGACCATCCGCGGCGCCGACGGTATACAGGGGGGATCACGGAGCGTGCGGGGACCCTCTCGCACGCGGCCGTGCCACGATGTGAGCCGGGATCGACGGACGTCGGTCTGTCGGTACGTGAGCCGGGAAGGCGGAGCATGAGCACTGAGGTCAGCAGTGCGGAGAACGACAACGGGACGGCCGTTCGTACCGCGCGCGTGCCCAAGTACTACCGCCTGAAGAAGCATCTGCTCGACATGACGGAGACCCTGCCGCCCGGCACCCCGGTCCCGCCCGAGCGCACGCTGGCCGCGGAGTTCGACACCTCACGCACGACCGTTCGCCAGGCCCTTCAGGAGCTGGTGGTCGAGGGGCGGCTGGAGCGGATCCAGGGCAAGGGCACGTTCGTCGCCAAGCCGAAGGTCTCGCAGGCGCTGCAACTCACCTCGTACACCGAGGACATGCGCGCCCAGGGCCTCGAACCCACCTCGCAGCTGCTGGACATCGGCTACATCACCGCCGACGACCGGCTCGCCGAGCTGCTCGACATCACCCCCGGCGGCCGCGTCCTGCGCATCGAGCGGCTGCGCATGGCCAACGGCGAGCCGATGGCCATCGAGACCACCCACCTGAGCGCCAAGCGTTTCCCGGCCCTGCGCCGCAGCCTCGTCAAGTACACGTCCCTCTACACCGCCCTCGCCGAGGTGTACGACGTCCACCTCGCGGAGGCCGAGGAGACGATCGAGACCTCGCTGGCCACCCCCAGGGAGGCCGGCCTCCTCGGCACCGACGTCGGCCTGCCCATGCTGATGCTGTCCCGCCACTCCCTGGACCGGGACGGCAAGCCGGTGGAGTGGGTGCGCTCGGTCTATCGAGGCGATCGCTACAAGTTCGTGGCACGGCTGAAGCGGCCGGAGGCATAAGGCGCGGGACAGAGCAGGCCCGGCCGGGGGTCCGGGGGTTGCCCCCCGGGACAATGCAGCGTGGCACGGCTGAAGCGGCCGGAGGCGTAAGGCGCGGGACAGAGCAGGCCCGGCCGGGGGTCCGGGGGTTGCCCCCCGGGACAATGCAGCGTGGCACGGCTGAAGCGGCCGGAGGCATAAGGCGCGGGACAGAGCAGGCCCGGCCGGGGGTCCGGGGGTTGCCCCCCCCGGGACAATGCCGCGTGGCACGGCCGAAGCGGCCGGAGGCCTGATCCGTCGCGCTGTAGCGCCCGAGACGTAACCGCACCCGTGGTGTAGCGCGGGTCACATCACCCGTCTTACCGTCGTCCCCTCATCGCATACGACGGGAGGACGACCCGTGCGCACAGCGAACGCCCGAACCATCGTCATCTGGACCCTCGTCGCCCTCGTCGGCGCCGCCGGCTGGGTCGTGCTCGCGCTGTCGCGCGGGGAGGAGGTCTCGGCCGCCTGGATGGTCGCGGCCGCCCTCGGCTCGTACGCGATCGCCTATCGCTTCTACGCCAAGTTCATCGCGTACAAGGTCCTCAAGGCCGACAAGACCCGCGCCACCCCGGCCGAGCGCCTGAACAACGGCATCGACTTCCACCCCACCGACCGCCGTGTCCTGCTCGGCCACCACTTCGCGGCGATCGCCGGCGCAGGACCGCTGGTCGGCCCCGTGCTCGCCGCCCAGATGGGCTATCTGCCCGGCACTATCTGGATCATCGCCGGCGTGATCTTCGCGGGCGCCGTGCAGGACATGGTGGTGCTGTTCTTCTCGACCCGCCGGGACGGCCGCTCGCTCGGCCAGATGGCCCGGGAGGAGATCGGCCCGTTCGGCGGCGCCGCCGCGCTGCTCGCCGCGTTCGCCATCATGATCATCCTGCTCGGCGTGCTGGCCCTGGTCATCGTCAACGCCCTCGCGGAGTCCCCCTGGGGCACCTTCTCCATCGCGATGACCGTCCCGATCGCCCTGCTGATGGGCTTCTACCTGCGCGTTCTGAGGCCGGGCCGGGTCGCCGAGGTGTCGTTCATCGGCGTCGGCCTGCTGCTGCTCGCGCTGATCGCGGGCCGCTGGGTCGCCGAGTCGTCCTGGGCCGAGGCCTTCACCCTCGCCCCGTCGACGCTGGTCATCTGGCTGGTGGCGTACGGCTTCATCGCGTCGATCCTGCCGGTGTGGATGCTGCTCGCGCCCCGCGACTACCTCTCCACCTTCATGAAGATCGGCACCATCCTGCTGCTCGCCCTCGGTGTCGTCATCACGCTGCCGACGCTGAGGATGGACGCGGTCACCGACTTCGCCTCGCGCGGCGACGGCCCGGTCTTCGCGGGCTCGCTCTTCCCCTTCGTCTTCATCACCATCGCCTGCGGTGCCCTGTCCGGCTTCCACTCGCTCATCTCGTCCGGCACGACACCGAAGATGATCCAGAAGGAGACGCAGGTCCGGATGATCGGCTACGGCTCCATGCTGATGGAGTCGTCCGTCGCGGTGATGGCGCTGATCGCGGCCAGCATCATCGACCCCGGCCTGTACTTCGCGATGAACGCGCCCGCCGGTGTCATCGGCACGACCGTGGAGAACGCCTCGCAGGTGGTGAGCGGCTGGGGCTACCAGATCTCCCCGGCGGACCTCGCCGCCGCGGCCGCGAGCGTCGAGGAGTCGACGTTGCTGTCCCGCACCGGCGGCGCGCCCACGCTCGCGGTAGGCGTCTCGGAGATCTTCTCCACTGTCACGGGCGACGGCCTCAAGGCGTTCTGGTACCACTTCGCGATCATGTTCGAGGCGCTGTTCATCCTGACCGCGCTGGACGCCGGCACGCGCGTGGGCCGGTTCATGCTCCAGGACACCCTCGGCAACGTCTACAAGCCCTTCAAGAACGTCAGCTGGAAGCCCGGCCTGATCATCACCAGCGCGATCGTCTGCGGTATGTGGGGCTACTTCCTCTGGGTCGGCGTCCACGAGCCCCTCGGCGGCATCAACCAGCTGTTCCCGGTCTTCGGCATCTCCAACCAGCTGCTGGCCGCCGTGGCACTGGCGGTGTGCACCACGCTCCTGATCAAGTCCGGCCGTCTCAAGTGGGCCTGGATCACCGGAGTCCCGCTCGTCTGGGACGCGGTCGTGACCCTGACCGCGAGCTGGCAGAAGGTCTTCTCCAGCGACCCCAAGGTCGGCTTCTTCAAGCAGCGCCAGGTGTTCCAGGACGCCATCGACCGGGGCGAGGTCCTGGCGCCGGCCAAGTCCATGGAGGACATGCACACCGTCGTCACCAACTCCACGGTGGACGGCGTCCTGACCGCCGTCCTCGCCCTGCTGATCGTCGTCGTGATCGTGGACGCGGCCCGGATCTGCGTCCGGCACCTGCGCCGGCCCGCGCTCACCACGAGCAGCGAGGCGCCGTACGTCGAGTCGAAGCTGGTGGCACCGGCCGGCCTGTTCGCCACGCGGGAGGAGAAGGAGGAGCGCCGTGCGACCGTCAGCACTGCTGCGCCGGGTGACTAGCGGGGTGCGCTGGTACGTCCGTGAGCTGACCGACGAGTCGGCTTACGGCCGCTATGTCGCGCATCTCCGCAAGGACCACCCGGAGGCGGAGGTACCGTCCCGGCGGGAGTTCGAGCGGATGCGGACAGACCGGCAGGAAAGGGACCCCCGGCAGGGCTTCCGCTGCTGCTGAGGTACCGGTATGTGAACAAGGGCTTCCGGTGGCGGTACACCGTGACCTAGATTGCCTGCGCGTTACACCAGGTGATCAGCGAGGGGACGGAGCCGTCCGATGTCAGATGCCCCAGATGTGAACAGAGGGCCGGTGGTGACGCCTGTGCGCGTCATCATCGCCCTCTGCCTGATAGCACCGTTCGTGTCCATGCTCTGGGTGAGCTCGTACGCGAAGACGGAGCCCACTTTCATCGGCATTCCGTTCTTCTACTGGTACCAGATGGCCTGGGTCGTGATCTCCACGGCGCTCACCATGATCGCGTACCAGCTGTGGCAGCGTGACCAGCGCGCCCGCAAGGCTCAGGGGGGTGCCGGAGCATGAAGGACGGCGTGAACGGCGTCGCACTCGCCGTATTCATCCTCTTCTTCGTCGCCGTCACGGTGATGGGCTTCCTGGCCGCGCGCTGGCGCAAGGCCGAGAACGAGCACAGCCTCGACGAATGGGGCCTGGGCGGCCGGTCGTTCGGCACCTGGATCACCTGGTTCCTGCTCGGCGGCGACCTCTACACGGCGTACACCTTCGTCGCCGTACCGGCGGCGATCTACGCCGCGGGCGCGGCCGGCTTCTTCGCGGTGCCGTACACGATCCTCATCTACCCGATGATGTTCGTCTTCCTGCCCCGCCTGTGGTCCGTCTCGCACAAGCACGGATACGTCACCACCTCGGACTTCGTCCGGGGCCGCTTCGGCTCGAAGGGCCTCTCCCTCGCGGTGGCCGTCACCGGCATCCTCGCGACGATGCCGTACATCGCGCTCCAGCTGGTCGGCATCCAGGCCGTGCTGGACGTGATGGGCATCGGCGGTGGCGAGGACACCAACTGGTTCATCAAGGACCTGCCGCTGCTGATCGCCTTCGGCGTGCTGGCCGCGTACACCTACTCGTCGGGTCTGCGGGCACCGGCCCTGATCGCGTTCGTGAAGGACGCGCTGATCTACATCGTCATCGCCGTCGCGATCATCTACATCCCGATCAAGCTGGGCGGCTTCGACGACATCTTCAGCGCGGCGAGCGACAAGTACGAGGCAGCCGGTGCGGGCGGACTCATACCGAACGCGGCCTCGCAGTGGACCTACGCCACGCTGGCGCTGGGCTCGGCGCTCGCGCTGTTCATGTACCCGCACAGCGTGACGGCGGTCCTCTCCAGCCGCAGCCGGGACGTGATCCGCCGCAACTCCACGATCCTGCCGCTGTACTCGCTGATGCTGGGCATGCTGGGCCTGCTCGGCTTCATGGCGATCGCGGCCGGTATCAAGGTGGAGAACGGCCAGCTGGCGATCCCGCAGCTGTTCGAGAACATGTTCCCGGACTGGTTCACGGGCGTCGCGTTCGCGGCGATCGGCATCGGCGCGCTGGTCCCGGCGGCCATCATGTCGATCGCGGCCGCGAACCTCTTCACCCGCAACATCTACAAGGACTTCCTGAAGCCGGACGCCACGCCCGCACAGGAGACCAAGGTCTCCAAGATGGTGTCCCTGCTGGTGAAGGTCGGCGCCCTCGTCTTCGTCCTCGGCATGGACAAGACGGTCGCGATCAACTTCCAGCTGCTGGGCGGCATCTGGATCCTGCAGACCATGCCCGCCCTGGTCGGCGGCCTGTTCACCCGCTGGTTCCACCGCTGGGCCCTGCTGGCCGGCTGGGCGGTCGGCATGATCTACGGCACGGTCGCGGCGTACGGCGTCGCCTCCCCGACCCAGAAGCACTTCGGCGGCTCGTCGGCGGAGATCCCCGGCATCGGCGAGATCGGCTACATCGGCCTCACCGCGTTCGTCCTCAACCTGGTGGTGACGGTGGTCCTCACCTTCGTCCTGAGGGCGGCGAAGGCCCCCGAGGGCATCGATGAGACGAAGCCCGAGGACTACACCGCGGACGCCGGAGACCCGGGAGTCCAGGTGGAGCTTCCCCCGGCAACGGCTGGGGCAAGCCACTAAGAAGCGCGAGAACAACGCCCTCAGGGGCGCGGGGCTGTATCGATATGCGGCTCCGCCGCGTGGGCGCGAGAACCCACCACAACCCGCAGCGGGCCGCCGGCATCGAGCCATACGGCGGCCCGCTGTCGTACACACTCCCCCCATGGACATCGTCATCCG
Source organism: Streptomyces spinoverrucosus (assembly GCF_015712165.1). Taxonomy (NCBI): domain Bacteria; kingdom Bacillati; phylum Actinomycetota; class Actinomycetes; order Kitasatosporales; family Streptomycetaceae; genus Streptomyces; species Streptomyces spinoverrucosus. Next base: position 2,763,356 of record NZ_JADPZX010000001.1, read on the forward strand.
CCCCGCCATCCCCACCGAATACGACGCCCTCGGCGACATCACGGCCCAGGCCTATCTCCAGGACGGCCTACTGGACTTCGGGGAGAGCGACGAATACCTCGGGGAACTCAACAACGTAGCGAAGCGGGCGGCCGCCGCAGAGGTACTGGTAGCCGTCGAGCACGAACGCGTCCTGGGCGGCGTGACCTTCGTCCCCTCCGGCGGCCCCATGGCCGACATAGCGGGCCTCGGAGAGGCCGAGATCCGCATGTTGGCCGTAGCGCCGGAGGCCCGCGGCCGAGGCGTCGGCGAGGCCCTCGTACGCGCCTGCATCGACCGCGCACGCACCGCCGACGGCTGCACCGGCATCGTCCTCTCCACCCAGCGCACCATGCACACAGCCCACCGCATCTACGAACGCCTCGGCTTCACCCGCACACCCGACCGCGACTGGAACCCCATCCCCCACCTCGACGACATCACGCTTCTCACCTACCAGTTGACGCTCTGAAGTCATCGGCGACACAACATATGGGGGTGCCTTCCGCACCCGGCACTAGATGTATGCTCATGCTCGCTGTCGCCGCAGGGGAATCCGGTGCGAATCCGGAACTGTCCCGCAACGGTGTACTTGTGCATGTCTGTTCCCACAGACGCCGTGCACAGGAGTCAGTCCGAGGACCTGCCGACAGCGCACCCGGCCCGTCCGGTCCGGGTGCCCGACGTCCGGGCCTCGTGGAATGGGCCGGTGGACGCGACGCCGCGTGCGCTCGTGTGCTGCCCCCTGCCCTCCGCAAGGCCCCTGTGCCGAGCGAGGGAGAGCCCCACATGACCATCGCGCCAGCCGAACCGGCCAAAGCGACTCCGGTGGAAGTGGAAACCGACGGTCCCGGAACCGCGTTGCTGCGGACCCTGACCGAGCTGACCGCCGACCTCCCCGACGCCGACCCCGGCCGGGTCGCCGCCGCCGCGCTGCGCGGCCGCTCCGCCCGGGCGGACGAGGCGGAGCTGCGCGAGCTGGCCACGGAGGCCGCCGCCGGCCTCATCTCCGAGGACCCCGCCTACTCCCGGCTGGCCGCCCGGCTGCTGACCATCTCCATCGCCGCCGAGGCCGCCTCCCAGGGCGTCACGTCCTTCACCGAGTCCGTCGCCGTGGGGCACCGGGAGGGTCTCATCGCCGACCGCACGGCCGACTTCGTACACCGGCACGCCGACCGCCTGAACGCCCTGATCGACCCGAACGCCGACGACCGCTTCGGCTACTTCGGCCTGCGCACCCTGCACAGCCGCTACCTGCTCCGGCACCCGATCACCCGCAGGGTCATCGAGACGCCCCAGCACTTCATGCTGCGCGTCGCCGCCGGCCTCGCCGAGGACGACACCCCCCGGTCGGTGGACGAAGTCGCCGCGCTCTACGGGCTCATGAGCCGCCTCGACTACCTCCCCTCCTCCCCCACCCTGTTCAACTCCGGCACCCGGCACCCCCAGATGTCGTCCTGCTACCTCCTGGACTCCCCCAAGGACGAGCTGGACTCCCTCTACGAGCGCTACCACCAGGTGGCCCGGCTCTCCAAGCACGCCGGCGGCATCGGGCTTTCGTACTCCCGGATCCGTTCCCGCGGCTCCCTGATCCGCGGCACCAACGGCCACTCCAACGGCATCGTCCCGTTCCTGAAGACCCTCGACGCCTCCGTCGCCGCCGTGAACCAGGGCGGCCGGCGCAAGGGCGCGGCCGCGGTCTACCTGGAGACCTGGCACTCCGACATCGAGGAGTTCCTGGAGCTGCGCGACAACACCGGCGAGGACGCCCGCCGTACGCACAACCTCAACCTCGCGCACTGGATCCCGGACGAGTTCATGCGCCGGGTGAACGCGGACGCGCAGTGGTCGCTGTTCTCGCCGTCGGACGTGCCCGAGCTGGTCGACCTGTGGGGCGAGGAGTTCGACGCCGCCTACCGCGAGGCCGAGGCGCGGGGCCTGGCGAAGAAGACGCTGCCCGCCCGCGAGCTGTACGGCCGGATGATGCGCACCCTCGCGCAGACCGGCAACGGCTGGATGACCTTCAAGGACGCCGCCAACCGGACCGCCAACCAGACCGCCGAGCCGGGCCACGTCGTGCACTCCTCGAACCTCTGCACGGAGATCCTGGAGGTCACCAGCGACGGGGAGACGGCCGTCTGCAACCTGGGGTCGGTGAACCTGGGCGCCTTTGTCGACACGGCGACTCAAGACATCGACTGGGAGCGGCTGGACGCCACCGTCCGCACCGCCGTCACCTTCCTCGACCGCGTGGTCGACATCAACTTCTACCCGACCGAGCAGGCGGGCCGCTCCAACGCCCGGTGGCGTCCCGTCGGCCTCGGCGCGATGGGCCTGCAGGACGTCTTCTTCAAGCTGCGGCTGCCCTTCGACTCGCCCCAGGCGAAGGCCCTGTCCACCCGGATCGCCGAGCGCATCATGCTCGCCGCGTACGAGGCGTCCGCCGACCTCGCCGAGCGCAACGGGCCGCTGCCCGCGTGGGACAAGACCCGTACCGCCCGGGGCGTGCTGCACCCCGACCACTTCGACGTCGAGCCGGCGTGGCCGGAGCGCTGGGCCGCCCTGCGCGAGCGGATCGCCTCCGTCGGCATGCGCAACTCCCTGCTGCTGGCCATCGCGCCCACCGCGACCATCGCCTCGATCGCCGGTGTCTACGAGTGCATCGAGCCGCAGGTGTCGAACCTGTTCAAGCGCGAGACCCTGTCCGGCGAGTTCCTCCAGGTCAACTCCTACCTGGTGCAGGAGCTGAAGGCCCTCGGCGTCTGGGACGCCCGCACCCGTGAGGCGCTGCGCGAGGCGAACGGCTCGGTGCAGGACTTCGCCTGGATCCCCGAGGACGTACGTGCGCTCTACCGCACGGCGTGGGAGATCCCGCAGCGCGGGCTGATCGACATGGCGGCCGCACGCACCCCGTTCCTCGACCAGGCCCAGTCGCTGAACCTCTTCCTGGAGACGCCGACCATCGGCAAGCTCTCCTCGATGTACGCGTACGCCTGGAAGTCCGGCCTGAAGACGACGTACTACCTGCGCTCGCGCCCGGCGACCCGGATCGCCCGCGCGGCCCGAGCCACCATCCCCGTACAGCAGTCGGCACCCGAAGACGCGGTCGCCTGCTCCCTGGAAAACCCCGAGTCCTGCGAGGCCTGCCAGTAATGCCCAGCAACCAGAACCTGCTCGACCCCGGCTTCGAGCTGACTCTCCGCCCCATGCGCTACCCGGACTTCTACGAGCGCTACCGGGACGCCATCAAGAACACCTGGACCGTCGAGGAGGTCGACCTCCACTCGGACGTCGCCGACCTCGCCAAGCTCAGCCCCGCCGAGCAGCACCTCATCGGCCGCCTGGTGGCCTTCTTCGCGACCGGCGACTCGATCGTCGCGAACAACCTGGTGCTGACGCTGTACAAGCACATCAACTCCCCCGAGGCGCGGCTCTACTTGAGCCGTCAGCTCTTCGAGGAGGCCGTCCACGTCCAGTTCTACCTGACCCTGCTGGACACGTATCTCCCCGACCCGGACGACCGGGCGGCGGCCTTCGCGGCGGTCGAGAACATCCCGTCCATCCGCGAGAAGGCCGAGTTCTGCTTCAAGTGGATCAACGAGGTCGAGAAGCTGGAGCGCCTGGAGACCAAGGCCGACCGCCGTCGCTTCCTGCTCAACCTCATCTGCTTCGCCGCGTGCATCGAGGGCCTGTTCTTCTACGGCGCCTTCGCGTACGTCTACTGGTTCCGCAGCCGGGGCCTGCTGCACGGCCTCGCGACCGGCACCAACTGGGTGTTCCGCGACGAGACCATGCACATGAGCTTCGCGTTCGACGTGGTCGACACCGTCCGCAAGGAGGAGCCGGACCTCTTCGACGACCAGCTCCAGCAGCAGGTCACCGACATGCTCAAGGAGGCCGTCGAGGCCGAGCTGCAGTTCGCGCGCGACCTGTGCGGTGACGGCCTCCCGGGCATGAACACCGAGTCGATGCGGCAGTACCTGGAGTGCGTCGCCGACCAGCGCCTGACGCGGCTCGGCTTCGCCCCGGTGTACGGCTCCGAGAACCCCTTCTCCTTCATGGAGCTCCAGGGGGTTCAGGAGCTGACCAACTTCTTCGAGCGGCGTCCCTCGGCGTACCAGGTGGCCGTGGAGGGCACGGTCGACCTGGACGAGGACTTCTGATCCTCCTTCTCCCTGAGGTGGTCCTGGGCCTCCCTGATCTCCCGGTCGACGCGCCGGTCGTGCGCCATGCCGAAGAGAGCGGGGAGGACCATGATCGCGAAGAGGGCGACGACGGCCAGCATTCCGATGAGTGCTTCGATCTGGTTTCCGTTCATGGACACCACTGTCGCGCCGGATACTCCTTACCGACAGTGGCAGGACTGTCGTAGACCCTCGATTTACTGCCACCGCTGAGGCACACTGGTCGCATGCTTCAGAACGTGGCCGCCGTCCTCGTCGACGGGGTGAACCCCTTTGAGCTGGGCGTGATCTGCGAGGTCTTCGGCATCGACCGCAGCGACGAGGGTCTGCCGGTGTACGACTTCGCGGTCGCCTCCGCCGAGGGTCCGGTGCTGCGATCCAACGCAGGCTTCTCCATGCAGGTCGAGCACGGGCTGGAGCGCCTGGAGAGCGCCGACCTGATCGCCGTACCGGCGGGCTCGCGCTACGACTCGCGGACCTTCCCGCCCGAGATGCTCGACGCCCTGCGCCGAGGCGTCGAGCGTGGTGCGCGAGTACTCAGCGTGTGCTCCGGGGTCTTCGTGCTGGGCGCCGCGTGGCTGCTGGACGGGCGGCGGTGTGCCGTGCACTGGCGGCACGCCGGCGAGCTGGGGCGGCAGTACCCGCGGGCGATCGTCGAACAGGACGTGCTGTACGTCGACGAGGACCCGGTGATCACCTCGGCCGGTACGGCCGCCGGCATCGACGCCTGCCTGCACATCGTGCGCAAGGAGCAGGGGCCGGAGGTCGCCAACAAGATCGCCCGGCGGATGGTGGTGCCGCCGCACCGGGACGGCGGTCAGGCCCAGTACATCGAGCGCCCGCTGCCCCGCTCCGAGGGTGACACGGTCGCCGAGGTGCTGGTGTGGATGGAGCGCAACCTCGACCAGGACGTCACCGTCGAGCAGCTCGCCGCCCGCGCCCTGATGTCCCCGCGCACCTTCGCCCGCCGCTTCCAGCAGGAGACGGGGACCACTCCGTACCGCTGGATCCTGCGCCAACGAGTGCTGCTGGCCCAGCGGTTGCTGGAAGCGACGGACGAGACGGTGGACGCGATCGCCGGTCGAACGGGGTTCGGCAACGCGGCCGCACTGCGCCATCAGTTCGTCCGGGCGCTGGGGACCACCCCCAACGCCTACCGGCGCACGTTCAGGGGCCCGGAAGCCGCCTGACCGCTCACCTCGGGACGGGCGTGAGCAGCAACTTGTGCGGGCGGAGCGTGATGCCGACCCGGGTGGTGTCGTTGGACCCGGGCACCTGCTCGAAGCGGTACTTCGTCGCGACCGCCGCCGTGATCAGCGTCAGCTGGGCCATCGAGAAGTGGTCGCTCGGGCACTTGCGATTACCCACGCTGAACGGACTCATGGCATATTTCGGCACGTCTTTGGCGCGCTCCGGAAGCCATCGGTCCGGGTCGAACTCCAGGTTGTCCGCGTACGATCGCGCATCGCGCTGTATCGCGTACGGACTGTAGATGATGTCCGCCCCGGCCGGAATGCGATAGCCGCCGAGTTCCGTCTCGGTGACCGCCCGCCGCGTCAGTATCCATACGGCGGGACGCAAACGCATCGCCTCCACGACGACATTGTTCGTGTGGGTGAGCCCCCGGACATCCGCGAATGCGACGGGCCGGCCGCCGGTCACGGATTCGACTTCGTCCCGGACCCGGTCCGCGTGTTCCGGATGCTCGGCGAGCACCTGGAGCAGCCACATGATCGTGGAGGCCACGGTTTCGCTCCCCGGGGTGAGTATCGCGACCACCTGGTCGTGGATCTCCTGTTCCCCGATGGGCTCGCCATTCTCGTCCTTCGCTGCCAGCAATGCCGTCAGCAAATCGTCCGGCTTTTGACCGGATGCCCGGCGTTCGGCCACGATCTCGTCGACCAGGAGATGCAAATCGGCCAGCGCCCGGTTGAATTCACGGTTGGCGGGCAGCGGCAGCCGGTACAGCGGCCCGAGCGGGATCACCATCCGCTGGTACATACCGCGGAACACGGTGGCGAGGGCGAGGCACAGCCGCTCGGCGCGCTCGTCCATGTACTGGCCGCGCAGCAGACAGCGGGCCGCGATGCGCACGGCGACCCGGAAGGACTCGGAGGTGCAGTCGATGGTCTCGCCGGGCTGCCAGCGGGTGGTGAGTCCGTGCGCCTCCTCCTCCATGATCGGCCCGTAGGCGGGGATCGCGTCGAGCCGGAACGCGGGCTGGATGGTGCGGCGTTGACGCCGGTGGCGGGGCCCGTTGGCGGTGGCCACGCCCTCCTTGCCGAGCAGGCCCTCCAGGGACTCCCACAGCGGGCCGTCGATCTTGTAGTCGGGGCTCAGCGCCAGCGCGCCGGTGAGCGCCGGGGTGGTGACGGCGTACACCGTCTTCGGGCCGAGCCGCAGCCGGACCACGTCACCGTGGTCGCGCAGCTGGGACATGAAGGCCAGGGGATCTCGCACCAGCTTCAGGCCGTGACCGAGAAGCGGGAACCCACCGCCCGCGAGGGGCGGTTCACGCAGCTCCGACGCCTGCCCGTGTTCCTGGGCCTCGGGCTTCACAGACTCGACGGTCATTTCTCACCTGCCGTTTCGTTGTTGACGTACGGGGGCGTGGACCGGTCGTCCCAGCTGTCGACCATGTAGCGGCCGGACTCGTGGTGGAACCAGTAGACGGAACTGAACCAGTTCCGCATATTCCCGAGGCAGGCGCGCACGGCAGCGCTCAGTTCCTTTCCGCGTACCGTGCCGTCGGCGAGAGCATCCGCAAAGCGTAAGCCCTCCCGTTCGGCGACGAGGAAGTCGGCTATGCATTCCTCGACGCGCCGCCGGACTTCGACGACTGCCTCTTCGAGAGTCAGCCCCTCATGGGTGATGAGACTGATTCCGAGATTGTGCACCTCATCGCCCGCGATTTCCTTGGGCAAGGAACAGAGGTCGTTGTACCAGGCGGCGAATTCCTGGCTCAGCAGCGCCGCCTTCCGATAGGCCGGGTGCTTGCGCACGGCGTCCGGGAGTTCCTGTCCGGCGCTCGGCTCCAGCAGGTCGGTCCATATCCAGTGCGCGAACGTGAGCCGGCGCAGCGCCAGGTATTCCTCGACCGTCGGGACAATACCTTCGGTACGGTTGCGGAATTCCTTGTCGTACGCCTCGATCACCGCGTGGAAATGCCGGGTGAACCGCTCGTTCCAGGTGCGGGGCAGGAACGAGTACAGCCGCAGCACACTGTCCGCGAACCCCGCGACCAGCGGGTCCCCGTGGTGCAGATGTTTCTGGGGGGAGTCGAGCGCCTCGTGCAGTCGGGCCCGTAGCCGGCGCCAGGCGACGGGGCGGTGGTGGACGATGTCACGGTCGTGCCGGTCGTCCCAGACGAAGAACCACGCGCTGTAGTCCGCTATCGCCTGCAGGACATCGTCGGGGGCGCCAATGTAGTACCCCGCCATGAGATCGGTGTAGCACAGGCCGTCGGCATATTCCTCAATCTTGTCCGTCGGCATGAGCCGCTTTTCCAGGAGCCACGTGCGGGTCTTCTCCTGGAGCCTGGGCCAATACGGGTGCAATTGCCTGGGAAACGCCGCCTCGATCACCGGAAGAGACAGCGAGGGTGGGATCGCGATCGCGGTTGCGGTCGCTGTGGTGCTGTGTGGGAAAGCAGGCACGAACAAACCCCTCTCAGCCGCCGGTCGGGCACGCCCCGTCCGCTGTGCCGGGCGTGCGCCGTTGCGTATCCCGCACTTCCCATTCAGCACCACAACTGACCGCTATGGGAACGGATTTGCTTCATTCACTACCCCACAGTGCCGAGATTCTCCCGCCACTTGACTGGTTTTGGATCACTCGCGGCACACAACCGATCGAACATGCGTCGGACAGACGAACGGCGCCCGATCGGGCCGGGCAACCCGATCAGACGCCGTACGTGGGAGAACGGTGAGGTGTCAGTCGTTCGCGACCACGGGGTAGCGGGGCTCGTTCTCGGCCATCTGCCGCAGCGCGTCCTTGCGTTCGCGCTTGGAGAGCCGGTCGATGTAGAGGTAGCCGTAGAGGTGGTCGGTCTCGTGCTGCAAACACCGAGCGAAGTAACCGGTGCCGCGGACCTTGATCGGGTTGCCCCGCTCGTCCTGCCCGGTCACCTCGGCGTAGTCGGGGCGGGCCAGCGGCATGTACGCCGTCGGCACCGACAGGCAGCCCTCGTTGCTGTCGTCCAACCGGCGCTTGTCGGCGGGCAGTTCGACGAGCTTGGGGTTGCAGACCACGCCGACGTGCCGCACGCCCTCGTCGTCCGGGCAGTCGTAGACGAACACCTTCCGGTCGACGCCGATCTGGTTGGCGGCCAGGCCCACGCCCTCGGCGGTGCGCTGGCTGGCGAACATGTCCGCGACCAGCTGCTGGAACTCCTCACCGAAGTCGGTGACGTCCTCGCACTCCTTGTGCAGCACCGGGTTCCCGACCACGGTGATCGGCCGCGAGGTGCCCCGCTCACGCCAGGCCGCCTCGCGCTCCTCGCACTCCTCGGTGTCGACGACGAAGCCCTCGTCGTCCACGGGGAGCACGCCCGCGTGCTGCTGATCGGTGTCCTGCTGCGCCATGACCGACGTACGCCTTCCTAGAAAAATGGGGGTGTGATGCTGATACAGGGTACGGGGGTCGTGCCCCCCTCAGGGGCGCGGGACTGTGTCCGATATGCGGCTCCGCCGCGTGGGCGCGACCAGCCACGACGAACCCGCACCCGGCCGCGCGTCCTAGCACACCTCTTCCAGATCCCGCCAATCCCGAGAATCCGGCGAATCCGCAACCCACCCGTCCAGCAACCCCCGCACCAACGAAGCCGGGGCGGCAACGCCACACTCCCGCTCCGGCACCCACAACTGCCCGTCCGTGCGATGCCCCAGCGGCCCCGGATGCCCGGGCTCGCTGTGATCGTGCGGGTCCAGATGCTCCCCGTCGCCCTCGTCCGCCGGCATCCGTGACTCGGAGCACAGCCGGCACAGCAGCCGCACGGACGACGACCAGTCCTCCGCGGCGAACCCGGCGTCGGCGGCGAGCTGCTCCAGGGCGTCCCGGTCGGCCTCGGTGGCGGCCTCCAGCAGCACCACCCAGGTGGGCACGGGCGAGGGCGCCCACAGCTCGATCTCGTCGAAGACCGGATACGAGTGCCCGGCGGCGGTCGTCCGCTCCCCGTGCGGCACCCCGTCGTGCAGCACGACCTCACCCCAGCGCCGCCCCGACGACGGCAGCGGGATGGACAGCACCTCGATCCGCGCGGGATCCAGCCGCCGTCCCCACACGACCTCGGCCTCCCCCTCGGGCGACAGCCGTACGGCCGCGCTGCCCAGCTCCATGCCGACGGGCTCGCCGGAGCCCGTGGCACTGCCGGGCACATGCAGCCCGTAGGCCTGCCAGGCGCGCCGGGCCAGCGGCCAGTCCTGTAGGGCGGTCGCGGCGATGCCGACGTTCCACCAGTCGGGTGCGCCGGTCTCCCGGTCGAGCAGGGCGACGGCCCTGAGGCCGGCCGCCCGGGCCTGCTCCCAGTCGTGCCGGAACTTGTGCAGCAGGGCGAGGTTGAACCAGGACTCCGACAACCAGGGCTCCAGATCGGCGGCCCGCGTCAGCAGCGCCCCCGCGTCCTCGTACCGACCGTCCCCGATGAGCGTGAACGCCCGGTCGGTGGCCTGCCGCCAGGAGGCGGAGGGCCGGTGCCGTCCCTTGCCGAAGATCCTCACGATTCCCGCCTGCCAGTTCCGTGGAGTGGGCTGGCCTGTGCCCCCGGACACCTTCTCCTTCGCATCCAACCACGTGCGGCTGGAGGGGCGCTCATTACCCATGGGTTACCCAGCCGAGGGCAGGGTCAGACCCTCCCTCGACAGCACCCGGGCCAGCGCCTCGACGACCTCGGGAGCGTAGTCCCCCGCGGCCCCCAGCCGCAGCTCCTCCAACGCGGTCAGCGGCCCCCCGGGGCCCGTGCCCCGCGCCTTCTCCTCGTATGCGTTCACCGCCCGCACGATCCGCGCGGCCCGCGGCTGCTCAGGGTATGGATCGGCCTGCCGCTCCACCACCACGGCGACCTCGGCGTCCACCCCGGTCTGCCGTACGACCGCCCCGCCCAGCAGCGCGATCCGCCGCTGTTCGGCGCCGGGCAGCCCGGCCGTGGCCCCGGCCGGCACCGGGTCGACGAGGCTCAACTGCCCGATGTCGTGCATCAGCGCCGCGTACTCCAGCACGGTGAGCTCCGGCTCGCTCAACCCCAGGTCCCGCCCGACGGCCCGGCTCAGCGCGGCGACCCGGCGCGCGTGCCCGGGCGGGGTGTACCCCGCGATCTCGGTGGCCCGGGCCAGCGAGGCGATGGTCTGCCGGTACGTCGTCCGGACGGCGGCGTACCGGCGCAGGGACACCTGCGTGAGCAGCAGCGGCAGACAGAACACGGGCAGCGCCCACAGGCCGACGACCGCGACCGCGAGCGCCATCACGGCCCCGGTCGCACACACCGCCGACCCGATCCCGAGCATGCCCCGCAGCTCGTCCCGCAGCAGCGGCCCGAACGGCCACCCGGTGCGGGAGTGCGCCAGCGCGGCGGCGAGCACGGCGTCGCACAGCGCGGTGAGGGCGAGCAGCGCGACGAGCAGCAGCGCGTAGGCGGGGCCGCTCCAGTCCGCGAACGTGCCGCGGTTGTACAGCGGTTGGAAACACACGGCGGCGAACCCGACGGTCAGCATCCGCCGCGCCAGATGGTCGAACACGGGCCCACGCCCCTGCGCGACGTGCGGCACGCATCCGACGAGCGAGGCGGCGAGCACGACGCTCACCACCTGGGCGGCCCCGTGGGTGGTGGCTCGCCCGGCGTCCTCCCCGAGCAGGGCGTACGACAACGCCCCGGCGGCCCCGAGCGGGGCGGCCTCCCTGACGTGCGGTCCGTACCAGCGGGTGAGCTCTCCGAGGGCGACGAGCACCCCGAAGGCGAGCGCGACACCGCGTTGCTCGACGCCGGTCGAGAAGGTGACGCCGAGGGACACGAGGGCGAGGAGGACGGCGGCGCCGTGGATCAGGACGAGAATCCGACCGCCTTTCAACGGTTCGCTCCTGTCCGACTGGAAACAGGTGGGCGAACGTGAGGGGACCGCACGCCGTCAGCGGTGACGACCGGGTCCCATCCGGACCGCCGTACCACCCGCACCAGCGCCGCGACCATCACCGGATCGAACTGCCGCCCCGCACACCGCTCCAGCTCCTCCAGAGCGACGGAAACCGGCCGCGCCCGGCTGTAGGACCGCGTGGACGTCATCGCGTCGAACGCGTCGGCCACCGCCACCACCCGCGCGGACTCGGGAATCTGGCTCCCCACGAGCCCGTACGGGTACCCGCTCCCGTCCAGCCGCTCGTGATGATGCAGTACGGCGGCCCGGGCCTCCCCGAGGAACGAGATCCCCCGCACCATCTCGTGCCCGTACTCCGGATGCAGCTCGATCACCCGCCGCTCCTCGGGCGTCAGCGGACCGTCCTTGCGCAGCAGCCGGGTGGGCACGCCCAACTTCCCCACGTCGTGCAGGATTCCGGCGAACCGCAGCACCTCGACCCGCTCGTCGTCCATGCCCAGCTCACGCGCGATCAGCATGGAGGCCTGTCCGACCCGCTCGCTGTGCCCGCGCGTGTACTCGTCCTTGATGTCGACGGCCTGCACCAGCGCCCGGATGGTCGCCTGATGGGCCCCGCGCTCCCGGTGGTACTGGGCGAACGCCCACCAGGACACGCCCATCGGCAGCAGCACGAGCAGCGCGGCCACGGGCCCGTACGGGCTGCGCCACAGCACGGCCATCATCAGCCCGGCGAGCCCGTGCACGCCGACCGGTGCCAGCGAGCGCGGCAGCAGACCTCGCCAGGCCCGCCGTACCGGCACCCGCTCGGCTACGACGAGGATCCCGCCGTCGAGCAGGGTCAGCACCGCGCAGAAGGCCAGGACCGCGGCCGCCGCCGGGCCGAGCGCGTACGCGACGTCGGACGCCACCACGGCGTCCCGGCCGCCCAGCGCCCGGAACACCTGCCCGGCCGCCCACACGGCGACCACCAGCTCGGCCGCCCGCCAGACCCGCCGCAGCCGGGCGGGGCGCTGCTCGACGGGCGACAGCAGCGCGCCCGGCAGCGCGACCAGCGCGGCGGCGGGCGGGGGCAGCAGGAACACCCCGGCGAGCAGGACGGGGTAGAAGGTGCCGGGGAACCGCCTGCGGGCGAGCCACTCCCCGCCCGCGTACAGGACGGCCAGCAGCGTCATCGCCCACCAGGGTGTCCGCAGCGTGGGCAGCGGCAGCAGGCACACCAGCGCGCCGAGGACGACACAGGCCACATACGCGCGTGCCCGTGCCGGAACCGCCTCCATGAACGACGCCCTCCCCCAGTCCCGTGCCTGTCCAGGCTCCGGAGCCTAGGGCGGTGCGGAGGGGGCGCGGGCCGACGGTGGGCCGATTAACGCATTCGGGTGACGGAGAGGCCTCGCACCCGGGTACGCGGAGTCAGGACTCCTGCGCAGTGGCCGTCACGTCGTGCTCGGGCACGGCCTGCCCGGAGCGGATCAGGTCGATCCGCCCCATCACCTTGGCGCGCAGGTCGGTGGGCACGTCGTCATGCCCGCAGCACCGCTTGACCAGCTTCTTCACGGCCTGCTCCAGGCCGTACTTCTCCAGGCACGGCGAGCATTCCTCGAAGTGGTGCTGGAACTTCTCGCGATCGACGTCCGGCATCTCGCTGTCGAGGAACTCGTACAGATGGTCGAGGACCTCACTGCAGTCCGTCTCGTGCGGCTCTCCGCAGCTCATGAGCCCGAGCCTTTCGCTTCGTTCGACTCTCCGGCGCCGGCCGGGACCAGCCCGCGCTCGCGGGCGTAGTCCTCGAGCATGCCGCGCAGCTGACGGCGGCCCCGGTGCAGCCGGGACATCACCGTACCGATGGGTGTCCCCATGATGTCCGCGATCTCCTTGTACGCAAAGCCCTCGACGTCCGCGAGATAGACGGCGATGCGGAATTCCTCGGGGATCGCCTGCAGCGCTTCCTTCACGTCCGAGTCGGGCAGGTGGTCGAGCGCCTGCGACTCGGCGGAGCGCAGGCCCGTCGACATGTGCGACTCGGCGCGCGCGAGCTGCCAGTCCTCGATCTCCTCGGCCGCACTGCGCTGGGGCTCGCGCTGCTTCTTGCGGTACGAGTTGATGAAGGTGTTGGTGAGGATCCGGTACAGCCACGCCTTGAGGTTGGTGCCCTCGCGGAACTGGTGGAAGGACGCGTACGCCTTGGCGTACGTCTCCTGCACCAGGTCCTCGGCATCGGCCGGGTTGCGCGTCATGCGCAGCGCGGCCGAGTACATCTGGTCGAGGAATTCGAGCGCGTCCCGTTCGAAGCGCGCGCTGCGCTCCGCGGTCGTCTCCGCGCTGTTGCCCCGGCCCTCGGGCAGCTCCGCCTGGCCGTAGTCGGTCCCTGCGTCGTTACCGGTGACCGGACCCACCTCCTCAGGAATCTGGGCAGGGCTGATGGCGACCCCACCAGAATCGGAGGATAGACGACGATCCGCACCCGCCGCCGCCCGAATAGGGGCGGTCTTGGCCGCATGCAGCACCGTCCAGTCCAGGTCAGTGCGGCTGCTGCGGCTCGGGCAGAAGGTCGAACCCATGCGGCGGACTTCCTCTCCTACGACGTCGGTGCTGGTCATCAGCACTTACGTCCGCCTCAACAGTGGTCGGGGTCCCGGCATTCCCGGATCCTCACCCCAGTGACCCGGTCCACTTCACCACCGCGTCCGTGATGATCCCCACCGCGTCCTGCTGACTGATCTCCGCCCGCTTCGGCACGGCGAAGCCATGATCGCCGTACGGCACCTCGACCAGCTCGTACTCCCCGTCCGGGAACTCCTCCGGCCTCCCGAACGGATCGTTCCCCCCTTGTACGACGAGGGTGGGCACCCCCGCGCCGAGCAGTTCCTCGGCGCGGGACTTCTCCGGCTTGCCCGGCGGGTGCAACGGAAAGCTGAGGGCGAGGACGGCCGCCGCGCCCAGCTCCGTCGCCGTACGGCAGGCGACCCGGGCGCCCGCGCTGCGCCCGCCGGAGACCACCGGCAGCCCCGGCGCGGTCAGCGTGGGCCAGATGCCGCGCCAGCCGACGTCCAGCGTCTTCGGCGCCGGTGCCACCTTCTTGCCGGCGACCCGCCAGGGCTGCTCGACCCGCGCCACGGTCACGCCGTGTCCGGGCAGCACCTCGGCCAGCGCCGTCAGGTCCCGCGCCTCGATGCCGCCGCCCGCGCCATGACTGACGGCCAGGACGAACCTGGGGCGCTTCGCCCTGTGCCAGGTGATGCGCGCGGCCCCGGCCTCGGTCTCGATGATCTCGCTCACATCAGAAGAGTGTGCCCTCCACCGGTCCCTCCAGCTCCTTGAGCAGCTCCGGGCCGTTGTTGCGGACGTTGGAGACGGCCGTGGTCACCGGGTAGGCGCGCATCAGGCCGGGTGCGGGCGGGGCGAGCAGCTCGCGCAGGTCGTCGGGGTCGGTGCGGGCCGGGTCGAGCCAGGCGTCCCAGCGGTCGGGGGTGAGCATCAGCGGCATCCGGGGGTGGATGTCGGCGAGCGTGTACGGGCCTTCGGCGGGCGCCACCGCCAGCGGGCTGCTCTCGGCCTCGGTGGTGAGCACCGAGCAGGTCGCCCACCAGGCCTGCGGGTGGTCGTCGGGCAGCGTCCGGTCCCGCCAGAACTCGTACAGCCCCGCCATCGCGAAGACGGACCCGTCGGCGGGCAGCACGAAGTACGGCTGCTTGCGCGGCCGCTTTTTCCTGCCCTCGACCTCCAGGTCCCGCTCCTGCTGGCCGGTGACCCACTCGTAGTAGCCGTCGGCGGGCAGGATGCAGCGGCGGGCGGCGAAGGCGCGGCGGTAGGCGGGCTTCTCGTGGACCGTCTCGGCCCGCGCGTTGATCATCCGGGCGCCGCCCTCGGGCGTCTTGGCCCAGGACGGGACGAGTCCCCACTTGAGCTTGCGCAGCTGCCGAACCGGGCGCGGGTCGGCCACGTCTTTCAGAGGACGGTCGAGGACGGCGTAGACCTCCTTGGTGGGCGCCACGTTGTAGTCGGGCTCCAGGGTCTCCTCCGGCTCCCACTTCTCGATCTCAAAGATTCCTGCGAGATCCTCGGGCCTACGACTCGCTGCATACCGTCCGCACATACGTGCCACACTGCCAGACTCCGCCGATCAGAGGGAGCGACCCACAGACATGGACAGCACGACAGCCACCTCTCTCTGGGACGAGCTCGTCGGCACCCAGCCCGACCCGGACCTGTGGGTGGTGCTCGCCACCCTGGCCGCCGCCCTCGCCGTGGTCGCCCCGCACGGGCTGTGGCGCGTCGCGCGCAACGCCATCACCATCGCCCACGAGGGCGGTCACGGTCTGATCGCGCTGCTCACGGGCCGCACGCTGACCGGCATACGCCTGCACTCCGACACCAGCGGTCTCACGGTCAGCCGGGGCAAGCCGTACGGCATCGGCATGATCCTCACGGCCGCCGCCGGGTACACCGCTCCCCCGCTGCTGGGCCTCGGCGGTGCCGCGCTGCTCGCCACCGGGCACATCACGCTGCTGCTGTGGGTGGCGACGGCCCTGCTGGTGGCGATGCTGGTGATGATCCGCAACGCGTACGGCGTACTGACCGTCTTCCTGGCCGGCGGCGCGTTCCTGCTGGTCTCCTGGCTGGCCGGGCCCCAGGTGCAGGCGGCGTTCGCGTACGTCGTGGTGTGGTTCCTGCTGCTCGGCGGGGTGCGCCCGGCGTTCGAGCTCCAGGCGAAGCGGCGGCGGGGCGGCGCGGGCGACTCGGACGCGGACCAGCTGTCGCGGCTGACGAACGTACCGGCGGGGCTGTGGCTGTTCCTCTTCCACGCGGTGTCGCTGAGCTCGCTGATCGGCGGCGGGCGCTGGCTGTTGGAGGTGTGAGCGCCTCGCGACGGCCCGGGTGACTCCCCGACCAGCCACAACGCACCCGCACCCGAACCACCGCCTCCTACTAGAGTGGGGCCCATGGCGCAGAACCCCGCAGACCCCGCCCTCTGGCCCGCCCCGCACGCGAGCGGAGCCGTCGACGCGACGGTCCATGTGCCCGGGTCGAAGTCGGTCACCAACCGGGCCCTGGTGCTCGCCGCCCTCGCCTCCGAGCCCGGCTGGCTGCGCCGCCCGCTGCGCTCCCGCGACACGCTGCTGATGGCCGGTGCGCTGCGGGCGATGGGCGTCGGTATCGAGGAGGGCGTCGGCCCGGACGGCACCGGTGAGGCGTGGCGCGTGCTCCCGGCAGGCCTGCGCGGTCCGGCCACGGTCGACGTCGGCAACGCCGGCACGGTGATGCGCTTCCTGCCGCCGGTCGCCGCGCTCGCCGACGGCCCCATCCGCTTCGACGGCGACCCCAGGTCGTACGAGCGTCCCCTGAACGGCGTCATCGACGCGCTGCGCGTGCTCGGCGCCCGGATCGACGACGACGGCCGCGGCGCGCTGCCGCTGACCGTGCACGGCGGGGGCGCGCTGGACGGCGGCCCGGTCGAGGTCGACGCCTCGTCGTCGTCCCAGTTCGTCAGCGCCCTGCTGCTCTCCGGCCCGCGCTACAACCAGGGCGTCGAGGTCCGCCACATCGGCTCCACGCTGCCGTCCATGCCGCACATCCGGATGACCGTCGACATGCTGCGCGCGGTCGGCGCCCAGGTCGACACCCCGGAGTCGGGCGGCGAGCGCAACGTCTGGCGGGTCACGCCGGGCGCCCTGCTCGGCCGGGACCTGACGATCGAGCCGGACCTGTCCAACGCCCAGCCGTTCCTGGCGGCGGCCCTGGTCACTGGCGGCAAGGTGCTGATCCCGGACTGGCCGTCCCGCACCACCCAGCCCGGCGACCGGCTGCGCGAGATCTTCACCGAAATGGGCGGCTCCTGCGAGCTGACCGACTACGGACTGGTCTTCACCGGATCGGGCGGGATCCACGGCATCGACGTGGACCTCGGCGACGTGGGCGAGCTGACGCCCGGCATCGCGGCGGTCGCCGCCCTCGCCGACTCCCCGTCCACACTGCGGGGCGTGGCGCATCTGCGGCTGCACGAGACGGACCGCCTGGCCGCGCTCACCAAGGAGATCAACGAGCTCGGCGGTGACGTCACCGAGACCGCCGACGGTCTGCACATCCGCCCGCGCCCGCTGCACGGCGGGATCTTCCACACGTACGAGGACCACCGCATGGCCACCGCCGGCGCGATCATCGGCCTCGCGGTGGAGGGCGTGCGGATCGAGAACGTGGCGACGACGGCGAAGACCCTGCCGGACTTCCCCGAACTGTGGACCGGGATGCTCGGGGCGTAGGGGTCACGCCATGCGCCGCTACGGCAAGCACACCGACGAGGACGACATCCGCTCCCGCCCCAACCGCAAGGGCAACCGGCCGCGTACGAACATCCGCCCGAAGCACGAGGACGCGGCCGAGGGCATGGTCCTCACCGTCGACCGGGGCCGCCTGACCTGCCTCGTCGAGGACCGGATCGTGCTGGCCATGAAGGCCCGCGAGCTGGGCCGCAAGGCGGCGGTGGTCGGCGACCGGGTGGCCCTCGTCGGCGATCTGTCCGGCAAGAAGGACACCCTCGCGCGGATCGTGCGCATCGAGGAGCGCACGTCGGTGCTGCGCCGCACCGCGGACGACGACGACCCCTTCGAACGCGTGGTCGTCGCCAACGCCGACCAGCTCGCCATCGTCACCGCCCTCGCCGACCCCGAGCCGCGCCCGCGCCTGATCGACCGCTGCCTGGTGGCGGCCTACGACGGCGGCCTCGACCCGCTCCTGGTGCTGACCAAGTCGGACCTCGCCCCGGCCGACGAGCTCCTGGAGCTCTACGGCGACCTGGACATCCCGTACGTCGTCACCAGCCGTGAGGAGTTGGAGAGCGGCGACGCGGCGGAGCGGGTGTTCGAACAGCTCGACGGCAAGGTCACGGCGTTCGTCGGACACTCGGGCGTCGGCAAGACGACCCTGGTCAACGCGCTGGTGCCGGAGGAGCGACGGCGGCTGACGGGGCGGGTGAACGCGGTGACCGGACGCGGCCGGCACACCACCACGTCGGCGCTCGCCCTGCCGCTGACCGGCACGGAAGGCTGGGTGATCGACACGCCGGGCGTACGGTCGTTCGGGCTCGCGCACATCGACCCGTCCCGGGTCATCCACGCCTTCCCCGACCTGGAGCCGGGCACGGAGGGCTGCCCGCGCGCGTGCAGTCACGACGAGCAGGACTGCGCGCTGGACGAGTGGGTGGCCGAGGGGCATGCCGACCCCGCCCGGCTGTACTCGCTGCGGCGGCTGCTGGCGACGCGGGAGCGGAAGGAAGGGGACTGAGCCCCGCGTTGTTTCTCTTCATGTGGGGTTTGTCCGACTGCGGGTTCGGTAAGGGCATAATCGCAAAGCCGGATCCAAGCCTGAGCACAGTCTGACAAGCGGTCACCGTACGTGGACAAACGGGGAGGACAGCACATGGCGTGGCTGCTGGTCATCGTGGCCGGGTTGCTCGAAACCGGCTTCGCGGTCTGTCTGAAGCTGTCGCACGGCTTCACCAGACTCTGGCCGACCATCGCGTTCTGCGTCTTCGCGCTCGGCAGCTTCGGTCTGCTGACGCTGTCCCTGAAGAAGCTCGACGTGGGTCCCGCGTACGCGGTGTGGACCGGCATCGGCGCGGCCGGGACGGCCATCTACGGCATGATCTTCCTCGGTGACATCGTCTCCACGCTGAAGATCGTGTCGATCAGCCTGGTCATCATCGGCATCATCGGGCTGCAGCTGTCCGGCTCCGCGCACTGAGGCGCTACGGGCGTCGCGGGCTTCAAGGGCGTCGCGGGCTCACACCGGCTGCCGGTGCAGGGCGCCGCGCACCAGGTCGGCGACGCCGCCGCCGTCGGGCGGCGCGGCCACGCAGGACAGCGCGAGACGGACGACGAGCTCGCAGGAGCGGGCCAGGTCGGCGGTGTCCGCCCTGGGCACACCGGGTCCGGCCAGCACCGCGACGGCACGGTCGCGGACCAGCGTCACGAAGTCGCCGGGCGAGGGCAGCGGGCCGTCGGCGCGGCGCTGTGCGGGGACTGCGGAGGAGGACGGCACCGCTGTGAGGGTCGGTGAGGGCAGCCGCTCGCTCCAGCAGCCGGTGAGCATGGCGCGCACGAGCGCGTTCTCGCGGGCGGCCGCGGTGGTCCACTCGGCGGCCGCCATCAGCCGCTCGCGGGGGTCGCTCTGCACGGTGAGGGCCCGGTCGACGCCGGCGAGATACCCGTCGGCCTCCCTGCGCACCAGCGCCCGGGCAAGCCCTTCCTTGCTGCCGAACTCGTTGTACAGCGTCTGCCGGGACACCCCGGCCGCCGCGGCCACGTCCACCATCCGCACCGCGGCCCACGGCCGCCGCGCGAGCGCCGTGTAGGCGGCGTCCAGCAGGGACTCCCGGGCAGCAGGCATCATCGCCTCCCTGGGGGGACGGACTCTGCGCCCAGATTTGACGGGTGTGGGGGCACTGTCAAGGGTTCGTGCAGATCGCCGGGCGCACTCCGCCCGCGCCCCCGGCGCATGCCGCAACCCGCCACCACCGCCCCCTGTAGCCCCGTACCGACCACGACAGATACCGTTCCTCACATGCCCGACTATCTCGACGACCTGCGTCTTGCCCACGTCCTCGCGGACGCCGCCGACGCCGCGACGACGGACCGCTTCAAGGCCCTCGACCTGAAGGTCGAAACCAAGCCCGACATGACGCCGGTCTCCGAGGCCGACCGGGCCGCCGAGGAACTCATCCGTGGCCACCTCCAGCGCGCCCGCCCGCGCGACGCGATCCTCGGCGAGGAGTACGGCGTCGAGGGCACGGGCCCCCGTCGCTGGGTCATCGACCCCATCGACGGCACCAAGAACTACGTACGCGGCGTCCCCGTCTGGGCGACCCTGATCTCCCTGATGGAGGCGGCGGAGGGCGGCTACCAGCCCGTCGTCGGCGTCGTCTCCGCCCCCGCCCTCGGCCGCCGCTGGTGGGCCGCGAAGGGCCACGGCGCCTTCAGCGGCCGCAGCCTCACCTCCGCGAGCCGGCTGCGGGTCTCCCGCGTGTCCAAGCTCTCGGACGCCTCCTTCGCGTACTCCTCCCTCTCCGGCTGGGAGGAACAGGGCCGCCTGAACGGCTTCCTGGACCTCAGCCGCGAGGTGTGGCGCACGCGCGCGTACGGCGACTTCTGGCCGTACATGATGGTCGCCGAGGGCTCGGTCGACATGTGCGCCGAACCCGAGCTGTCGCTGTGGGACATGGCCGCCAACGCCATCATCGTCACGGAGGCCGGCGGCACCTTCACCGGCCTCGACGGCCGCCCCGGCCCGCACAGCGGCAACGCGGCGGCGTCGAACGGCCTGCTGCACGACGAGTTGCTGGGCTACCTCAACGAGCGTTACTGACCGCCCACTTGTTGACCCCCGCTTTACCTGCCACCCTGAGAGTCCCCCCACTTGTGAACTTGTGAAACGCTGAACAATCGGAAGCAACGGCGGGGACACTCCAGGAGG
The DNA here is from genome assembly GCF_015712165.1 of Streptomyces spinoverrucosus. Lineage (NCBI taxonomy): Bacteria > Bacillati > Actinomycetota > Actinomycetes > Kitasatosporales > Streptomycetaceae > Streptomyces > Streptomyces spinoverrucosus. The sequence goes on from NZ_JADPZX010000001.1 coordinate 2,784,111, forward strand.
TGGCTCCATCCATGCTCGTACGTGACGCCATGAGCACAGTCGTCCTCACCATCGGCCCCACCCACACCCTGCGCCAGGCCGCCGCGCTGATGTCCGCCCGCCGGGTCGGCGCGGCCGTGGTGTACGACCCCGACGCCGGCGGCATCGGCATCCTCACCGAACGCGACATCCTGAACTCCGTCGGCCTCGGCCAGGACCCCGACACCGAACACGCCGACGACCACACCACCACCGACGTCGTGTTCGCGGCCCCGGCGTGGACCCTGGAGGAGGCGGCTCGCGCCATGGCGCACGGCGGCTTCCGGCACCTCATCGTCCTCGACGGCGGCGAGCCCGTCGGCATCGTCTCGGTCCGCGACATCATCCGCTGCTGGGCGCCGGTACGGCAGCAGGTACCGGCCTGAGCACACGCCTGAAACAGACGGACGGGCCGGATCCCCTCGTACGGAAGTCGTACGGGAGACCCGGCCCGTCCTTTCGGCAAGCGGTCCAGTGCTGGTTGTGTCAGCCGCGCAGGGCCTGGACCGCGGCCTCCAGCCGCTTGCCGAAGTCGGCGTCCGCCTGACGGAAGTTGTCGATCGCGCGCTCGACGATCTCCTCGCGCGAGACTCCCGAGATGGCGCCCGCCAGGTTGTTGATCAGGCGCTCCTTCTCGTCCTCCGACATCAGCCGGTACAGGTTGCCCGCCTGGACGAAGTCGTTGTCCTCGGCGTGCGCCGGGGCCGGGTGGTTTCCGGTGCCGGCGGTGAAGCCGTCGAACGGCTGCCACAACGCACGGCCGGTCTGGGCCGGGCCCCCGAAGCTGTTCGGCTCGTAGTTCTTCGCACCACCGTGCCTGCCGTCGTACAGGAAGCCGTCACGGGAGTTGGTGCGCGCCTCGGTGGCGTGCGGACGGTTCACCGGCAGCTGGTCGGCGTTGATACCGACGCGGTAGCGGTGGGCGTCGCCGTACGCGAAGAGGCGACCCTGGAGCATCTTGTCCGGGGACGGTCCGATGCCCGGCACGAAGTGGGCGGGGCTGAAGATCGACTGCTCGACCTCGGCGAAGACGTTCCGCGGGTTGCGGTTGAGCTCGAGCCTGCCGATCTCGATGACCGGGTAGTCCGCGTGCGGCCACACCTTGGTCAGGTCGAACGGGTTGAAGCGGTACGTCGCCGCGTCGGCCGCCGGCATGATCTGCACGCCCACGGTCCAGGTCGGGTACTCGCCCCGCTCGATGGCCTCACGCAGGTCGCGCTGGTGCGAGTCGGGGTCCTTGCCCGCGAGGATCTCCGCCTCCTCGGCGGTGAGGTTCTTGATCCCCTGGTCGGTCTTGAAGTGGTACTTGACCCAGAAGACCTCGCCGGACTCGTTGTTCCACTGGAAGGTGTGCGAACCGAAGCCGTCCATGTGGCGGTACGAGGCGGGGATGCCGCGGTCGCCGAACAGCCAGGTCACCTGGTGCGTGGACTCGGGAGACAGGCTCCAGAAGTCCCAGACGTTGTCCGCCTCCTGCGAGCCGGTGTACGGGTCGCGCTTCTGGGTGTGGATGAAGTCCGGGAACTTGATGGCGTCCTTGATGAAGAACACCGGGGTGTTGTTGCCGACGAGGTCGTAGTTGCCCTCCTCGGTGTAGAACTTCAGCGAGAAGCCACGCGGGTCGCGGACGGCGTCCGCCGCGCCGAGGTTGCCGGCCACGGTCGAGAACCGCAGGAACACCTCGGTCTCCTTGCCGACCTCGGAGAGGAACTTGGCCCGCGTGTACTTCGTGACATCGGCGGTCACCGTGAAGGTGCCGTAGGCGCCGGCGCCACGGGCGTGCACGACACGCTCCGGGATGCGCTCGCGGTTGAAGTGGGCCAGCTTCTCCAGCAGGAGCTGGTCCTGAATGAGCATCGGGCCGCCGACACCCGCGGTCTCGCTGTTCTGGTTGTCGGCGACCGGAGCACCGGCCTCCGTCGTGAGCGGTCCCTGAGTCACGTGCGCCTCCTGCGTCATGCCTTGCGTGTTCCTGCTCCTCGGCCGACTTCCTGTCCCTCGGCCAGAACCGAACTCGATCCTACAATGGACTTTGTCTAAGTCAAGTGCCCTTCCAAAGTCGCAAGACCTCCAAACTCACACCTGTTCGGAATTTGTTCCCCCTGCTGCTAGGCTGGGCCTCATGAGTGACCTTCTGGAACGGCTGCGCGGACGCGGATGGCGGATGACCGCGCAGCGGCGTGTTGTGGCCGAGGTCCTCGACGGCGAACACGTCCATCTGACGGCCGACGAGGTGCACGCCCGGGCTGTCGTGAAGCTGCCCGAGATCTCGCGGGCGACCGTCTACAACACACTGGGCGAGCTGGTCTCCCTCGGTGAGGTGCTCGAGGTCACCACGGACAAGCGCGCCAAGCGGTACGACCCGAACGCGCGCCGCCCGCACCACCACCTGGTCTGCGCCCAGTGCGGCGCGATCCGCGACGTCCACCCCACGGGCAACCCCCTGGCCGACCTCCCCGACTCGGAACGCTTCGGCTTCACGGTGTCGGACGTCGAGGTGACGTACCGCGGCGTGTGCCCGAACTGCGCATCGGCGTAAGCACGCGGGTTTCCGCAGCGGCGGCAACCGGCGGCAACAGCACAAAGACCGAGGGCCGGAATCCAGTGACTGGATTCCGGCCCTCGGCTCTTAGTAGCGGGGACAGGATTTGAACCTGCGACCTCTGGGTTATGAGCCCAGCGAGCTACCGAGCTGCTCCACCCCGCGTCGGTGAATGCAACGTTACGTCAAGGACGCGGACAGAAGCAAATCACTTAAGAACCCCACGCAGCTGCGGGCAGTCGTGCCGCCGGGGACGACTGCCCACCCGGCATCGCCCCACGTAGCTGCGGGCAGTCGCGCCACCAGAGACGACACCCCACCCAGCATCGCCCCACGTAGCTGCGGGCAGTCGTGCCGCCGGGGACGACATCCCACCCAGCAGCGGCCCGAAACCGCGCAGCTGCGGGCAGTCGTGCCGCTGGGGCGGCACGGGTGGGCGCAGCGGCACCCCGCCGGCGCGGGCGAGCGAACCCACCCCCGCCCAGCACCAGCACCAGCACCAGCACCAGCACCAGCACCAGCACAGGGCAACCAGTCACCCCACCCCGCACCACGCCGGGCGACCACTCACCGACCCCGACACCCACGCCGGCCACCAGCCCCCGGCACCACCCAGCGGAGCGTCACGCCGACAGCTCCTCCCGCAGCGCATCCCGCAACCGCGCCGCCCGCTCAGCCACCTCCCCGGGCCCCAACGACACCGCCCGGTCGGCCCACCGCTGCCCCTCCGCCAGCTCCCCCCGACGCGTGTAGACGAGGGCCAGCCGCAACGCCGCCCGCCCATGCCCCGCATCGGCCGCCCGCGTCCACCACACCGCCGCCTCCGGCTCACTCCCCTCCCGAGCCAGCAGCAGCCCCAGATTGAACGCCCCGTTCCGCGACCCCGCCTCGGCCGCCTCCCGGTACCACCGAGCCGCCTCGACCACGTCCCCGCGCGCCGCCGCGAGCATCCCGACCCGCACCTGCGCCCGCCGATGGCCCTGCATCGCCGCCCGCTCGTACCACTCCTCGCACTCGGACTTCTCGTGCGACGGCTCCCCCAGCTCATGCGGCGACACCGGCGGCCGCCGGGCGTCGAGCACGGCCGCCAGCCGATACGCCGCCTCCGCGCTGCCGCCCCCCGCCGCGCACCGCAGATGCCGCTCCGCCTCCAGCTCGTCCCCGTCCCGCAGCCGCGCGATCCCGACCTGCAACGCCGCCTCGGTGTGCCCGGCGGCCGCCGCCCGCTCGTACCACCGCAGCGCGGCCGTGTCCTCGCCCCGCTTGGCGTACAGGATCCCCAGGTTGAAGGCGGCATCGACGCTCCCCGCCTCCGCCGCCTTGGAGAACCACGGCTCCGCCCCGGTCTCGTCGCCCCCCTGGAGCAGCAGAATCGCCAGGGCGTTCGCCGCCTCCCGGTGCCCGGCGTACGCCGCACGCCGGTACCACTGCTCGGCCTGCCCGATCCGCCCCTGCTCGGCGCAGAGCAGCCCGAGGTTGTACGCCCCGTTGACGTCCCCGGCGTCCATGGCCGCCCGGTACCACCGCTCGGCGGTCTGCGTCTGCCCCCGCTCGGCGTGCAGCGCGCCCAGCGCGTTCGCCGCGTTGCCGTCACCGTCCTGCGCGGCCCGCAGCCACCACACGGCGGCGCTCTCCTCGTCTCCCGCGTCCCGCAGCAGGAATCCGAGCGCACAGGCGGCCCGCGGCTCCCCGTCCTTGGCGGAGGTCAGATACCAGCGCCCGGCCTCCTTCAGCTCCCCGCGCTTCTCCAGGATCGCCCCGAGATGCAGCGCGGCCCGCCGATGCCCGCGCGCGGCGGCCTGCCGGTACCACTGCTCGGCCTCCTCCGCAGCGGCGCCGTCCGCGGCCCCGACACCGTTGTCAGCCCCGGCCCCGTCCTCGCACGCCCCTCTGCGATCAAGCGTCCGCGCCAGCCGGTACGCCGCCTCCCGGTGCCCCCGCTCGGCGGCGACCCGCATCCACTGCTCGGCGTCGTCCCCGCGGTGCTCCAGCAGGTCGGCCAGCGCGTACGCCCCCAGGACGTGCCCCTGCTCGGCGGACTGCCGCAGCCAGTACTCGGCGGCCGGCTCGTCGCCCCGCTCCCGGTGATGCCGCCCGAGCGCGTGCGCGGCGGCCGCGCTGCCCGCGACGGCGGCGATCCGCCACCATCCGGCGGCCTCGTCGGCGTACCCCCGCTGGTGCAGCAGGACGCCCAGATTGTTCGCGGCGGCGCGGTCGCCCTCGGCTGTCGCGGCACGCAGATGGGGTTCGGCTCCGTCGAGATCGCCACGGCGCAGCAACATGGCCCCGAGGACGCTCATCGCCTCGACGTCACCGGCCTCGGCGGCGAGCCGCTGACGCGCCTCCTCGGCTGCCTCGCCCGTTTCGTCCCGGGTCTCCTCCTGACCGGCAGGCTGCACAAATCGCCCTGTCTCGAACAGAGTTGCCTTGTCCCCCATAACGTCCATCGTCGCACCACCTGCAACCTGGGTACACCTGGTATACCGCAGCCATTGAGGTCACTTCAGCGTTTTGTCGACATGCCCACAGAGAGACAAGTCAAACACAGATCTCCCAACTCCCCACGGCGGCACGGCGACACCGCACGTCGGCACATGCGTTCGCACACCACGAAGGCCCGGATCCCTTGGAGGATCCGGGCCTTCGTCTGGGCCGACATCGCGTCGACTTCAGTAGCGGGGACAGGATTTGAACCTGCGACCTCTGGGTTATGAGCCCAGCGAGCTACCGAGCTGCTCCACCCCGCGTCGTTGTTGTGCAACCGTATCACGACGCGGGAGGAGCTTTTCGATCAGCCGCTCTGCGGACTGCCGGTGGGACTCGGACTGCTGGCGGGACTCGGACTGCCGGTGGGACTCGGACTGCTGGTGGAACCGCCGTTGTCACCGCCGGATCCGCCGGTACCGCCGGCCCGCGTCTGCGCCTCCTCGGCCCGCTGCAGCGCCGCCTCCAGGTCCTCCTGCGCCCGGCCGTACGCCTCCCAGTCGCCCTTGCTCAAGGCTTCCTGTCCGGCCTCGAAGGCCTTCTGGGCGTCGTTGAGCGCCTCCTGGACCGTCGGGTTCTCCGTCGTCGGCGGCGGTGTCGTCGTCTCACCGTCGCCCTCGCCGGTGTCCTCCGGCGGCGGGGCCGAACCCTCCGCCCCGAACACCTTGTTGAGGGCCTCGTCGAGGGTGTCCTCGAACGCGGTGTTGCCGCCGTAGCTCACCAACACCTTGCGCAGCAGCGGGTACTGGAGTCCACCACCGCGGACGTAGACCGGCTCCACGTAGAGCAGACCGCCGTCCAGCGGCACCGTCAGCAGGTTGCCGTACTCCACCTCCGAGTCGCCGCCTCTCAGCAGCCGGATGGATTCGGCGATGTCCTGTTCGGAGTTGAACTGGCTCTGTACCTGCTTGGGTCCGTTGACCGTGGTGCTCGTCGGCAGTTTCAGGATTCTGATCTTGCCGTAGTCACTCTTGCCGGCCTCGGCGTCGACCGCCATGAACGCGCTGAGGTTGTCCCGGCCGTTGGGCGTGAAGGTCGTCGTCAGCGAGAACGCCTGTTCCTTCTGGTCGGGCATCTTCATGCTGAGGTAGTACGGCGGCACCGCGTCGCCCGACTTGTTGGTCGGGTCGTCCGGCACCTGCCACACCTCGCTGCCGCTGAGGAAGGTGTTGGCGTCCTTCACGTGGTAGCGCGTCAGCAGCTCACGCTGGACCTTGAACAGGTCCTGCGGGTAGCGGAGATGGTCCATCAGGTCGCCGGAGATCTCGCTCCGGGGCTCGACCGTGCCGGGGAACGCCTTCATCCAGGTCTTCAGGACCGGATCCTGGGTGTCCCACTGGTAGAGCTTGACCTCGCCGGTGTACGCGTCGACAGTCGCCTTCACCGAGTTGCGGATGTAGTTGACCTGGTTCTGCTGGGCCACCACCGTGCGCTGGTCGTTGGTCGCGGTCAGCGAGTCGGCGGTGGTGTCACCGAGGGTCGTACGCGAGGCGTACGGGTATCCGTTCGTGGTCGTGTACGCGTCGACGATCCACTGGATCCGCTTGTTGACGACCGCCGGGTAGGCGTCGCCGTCGATGGTCAGCCACGGGGCGACCGCCTCGACGCGCTCCTTGGGCGTGCGGTTGTACAGGATCCGCGAACCCTCGCCGATCGCACCGGAGTAGAGGATCTGCGGCTCGTTGAGCGCCACCGCGTAAGCGGCCCGGTTTATCGGGTTCTCGAGATCGACTCCGCCGTTGCCCTCGTAGCTGTAGGTCTTCTCACCGCTGTCGTCGGAGTAGTCGATCTCCTTCTGGGGACCGCCGACGATCGAGTACGTGTTGGTCTTCTCGCCGTAGTAGATCCGCTGCTCGTACGTGCCGAGCTGGCCCTTGGACGGCAGGTCGGACTCGGTGAACACGGGGCGGCCCTCGGTGTCCACGGCGGTGCCCTTCGCGGCGACCGCGCCGTAGCCGTGGGTGTAGCGGAAGTGGTTGTTGATCCAGTTCTTCTTGTCGATGCCCGCGTAGTTCAGCTCGCGCAGACCGATGACCGTGTCCTGCTCCCGGCCCTCCGCGCTGTAGCGGTCGACGTCCAGGTTGGTCGGGAACGCGTAGTACTTCCGCATCTGCTGCAGTTGCTGGAAGGTCGGCGAGATGATGTTCGGGTCCATGATGCGGATGCTCGCCGTGGAGTCGACGTCGTCCCGCAGCTTGCTGGCGTCCTTGGTGTTGGACGTGCCCGAGTACTCGGTGACCTGCGTGCCGCCGATGCCGTACGCCTCACGCGTCGCCTTGAGGTTCTTCTCGACGTACGGGGCTTCCTTGGCCTGCTCGTTCGGCTGGACCTGGAACTTCTGCACGATCGCCGGGTACAGCCCGCCGATCAGGATCGCCGAGAGCACCATCAGGCCGAAGCCGATCAGGGGCAGCTGCCAGGTGCGCCGCCAGATCGTGGAGAAGAACAGCAGGGCGCAGATGACGGCGATGCAGAACAGGATCGTCTTGGCCGGCAGGTAGGCGTTGGCGTCGACGTACCTCAGGCCCGTCCAGTTGTCCGTCGCCTTGAAGTCGCTGGACTTGACCGCCAGGCCGTACCGGTCGAGCCAGTAGGCGACCGCCTTCAGCGCGACGAAGAAACCGATCAGCATCGACAGATGTCCGGTCGCGGCGGCCGTGGCGCGCGCGCCCGGGCTGGTGACGCGCAGCCCGCCGTACAGGTAGTGCGTGAGCGCGGCGGCGATCAGGGAGAGGATCGCGGCGGCGAAGCCGAAGCCGAGCAGGAACCGGTACCAGGGCAGGTCGAAGGCGTAGAACGCGACGTCCAGCTTGAACTGGGGGTCCTTCTGGCCGAACGGCACGCCGTTGACCCACATCAGCCAGGTTCGCCACTGCCCGGACGCGGACGCGCCCGCGATCAGGCCCACCAGGGCGGTGATCGCGAACAGCAGCCACTTCTTGTAGGGCGCGATGCCCATCCGGTAGCGGTCGAGGCTCTGCTGCTCCATCGACATCGCGCTCAGCGGGGGGCGCAGCCGGTGGGCCAGCCAGATGTTGAACCCGACGGCGACGGCCATGAGCAGACCGAAGACGAAGAAGAGACCGATCTTGGTCCACAGGGTGGTGGTGAAGACGGACGAGTACTTCACCGACCGGTACCAGAGCCAGTCCGTCCAGAAGCCCGCGAACATGGTGAACGCCATGGCGAGCACGGCAAGGACACCGAGTGTCATGAGCAGGGTCCGGACACGCCGGGACGGGCGGCCCACTCTGATCCGTGGCCCCGTCGGGCCTCCGCCGCGGTCCGGCATCTGGAAAGCCAAGGTGGCACCTCGTAAATCGCTGTTGGTCTGTCAGGCCCCCGTTGTCGCGGGCCGTCCGTGGGCCCCGTGATCGTAGGCCCTCACCTATGCAACTTACTCACGCTTTACTCGGTTCCCGATTCCGGGCGGGAACGAGGCAGGATTGTGACCATGTCCAACACACCCATGGCGGCGAGCCCGCTCACCCGGGCCGTACTCGAAATCGACGAGTACGCCTCCGGCCTCGGCTGGGACCAGCCCGCACGCCTCTTCGCCCTCGTAGACACCGCACGGCTGCGGGCCCAGGAACCCGCGTTGGCGGCGCAGCTCGGCCTGGGTGACGAGCCGGACGCCGCCGGTCTCACCCCGATCGAGCAGGACGAAATCCCAACGGACAGGCCGCTCGACGAGTTCCTCGGCACCATCGCCTGGCCCGAGGCCGTGGCCGGCTGCGCGCTCACGGTGGAGCGGCTGATGCTGCCGCCGTCCGCCGAGGCCCAGGTCCCGGACGGCCTGGACGAGGCCGCGCTCACCAAGTGGGTCGCCCGGCACCCCGAGCGCCAGGAGGTCCGCATGACGGTCGCCGTCCTGCGCGACGGCGCACGCGAGTCGGCCCTGCGGCTGCGCGAGAAGGACTCCCCGACGGAGGTCCTCACCGGCTCCGAGCTGGTTCCGGGCCTCGCGGAGGCGCTGGCGGCCACGTTCGAGGACTGAGAGGTTCAGGTAGGCCCCCGGGTGCGCGCCCGCGCGTCCGGGGTACGCCGGCGGGGGCCGCGCTCGGTCATGGGGCGCCCCCTGCGCCGTACCGCTGTGGCTTCTGATCAGCCCTTGGTCGTGCACTTCGGCAGTTCGGCGGTGTCGCCGTCCCGGATGTCCTTCAGGGCGCCGAGAGCGTCGTCGATGGTGTCGACCTTGATGAGGGTGAGGCCCTTGGGGGTGTCCTTGGCGGCGGCCGCGCAGTTGTCGGCGGGCGTCAGGAAGTACTGCGCGCCCTTGCTGCGCGCGCCGACTGTCTTCATCTCGATGCCGCCGATCGGGCCGACCCTGCCGGCGTCGTCGATGGTGCCGGTGCCGGCGACGAACGAGCCGCCGGTGAGGGAGCCCGGGGTGAGTTTGTCGTAGATGCCGAGCGCGAACATCAGGCCGGCGCTCGGTCCGCCGACGTCGGCGAGCTTGATGTCGATGGCGAACGGGAAGGTGTGGTCGGTGCCGGCCGAGATCCCGACGATGGCGCGCTTCTCGCCGGCGTCGTCGGAGGTCGTGGTGGTGATGGTGATCTTCTCCGTCTTCAGCGGCTCCCGGTTCTCCTTCTCGGCGGCGGCCTGCTCCTTGGCGGGCACGATCGTGAAGACGACGTTCTCGCCCGGCTTGTGCTTGGTCACCAGCTCGGCCACGTCGCCCGGCGCCTTCACCGTCGTACCGTCGACGGCCTTGATCACATCACCGGCGTGCAGCCTGCCCTCGGACGGAGAGTCCTTCACCACGGTGGAGACGATCACCCAGGACTCCACCTTGACGCCGAGCTCCTTCAGGGCGGCGACCTTGGCGCTCTCCTGGGACTGGCTGAACTCCTCGGCGTTCTCCTGGGTCGACTCCTCCTCCGTCTTGCCGTCCGGGTAGAGGGTGTCGTGCGGGACGACCTTGTTGTCGTGCGCCAGCCAGCCGTAGACCGCCTCGACCAGGTTCATCCGGTAGTCGGCGCTGGTGACGCGGACGGTGGTCATGTTGAGGTGACCGTCCGTCGGATAGGTCTTGCGTCCGGAGATCTGCAGCACCGGCTCGCCGTCGTGGTCCCCCAGCGTGTTCACCGTCGGCCCCGGGGACATCTCCGCGTACGGCACGGGGATGAGCACTCCCGCGCACAGGAGCGCGATCAGTATCAGGGTGGAGGCGAGCATCGTCGCGGTGCGGCGTGGCATGTCACGACAGTACGGGACGGCTCTGTCAGCGCACTGTCAGGGCCGCCTGGAGGGGTCACGGACCGGTGTGGGACTTCTCCATGGCGGCGCGGAAGCGGGCGTACCCGTCCAGCTCGGGTCCGTCGCTGCGGGCCTTGCGGGTTCTGTTGGCCCAACTGCCCCACAGGCCCGCGCCGACAGCGGCCACAAGCGGAATCAGCAACCAGGCGAGCGCCGACATGCCGACCTCCAACCCCATGAGCGTCCGCAACTGAATGATCAACAGATTAACCATCCGCACTGACAACGCTCACGCCAGGGGTGCGGTTACGCAACCGCAGTCCCTCGACCGGAGTCTCAGCAGGCCCCCACCCACTCCTCAGAGCCGTCGGAGAACTTCTGGTGCTTCCAGATCGGCACCTCGTGCTTGAGGTCGTCGATCAGCTTCCGGCAGGCCTCGAAGGCCTCCCCGCGGTGCGGACAGGACACGCCGACCACGACAGCGAGATCCCCGACCTTCAGATCCCCCACACGGTGTACGGCGGCCAGCGCCCGCACCGGGAACTCGGCGGCCACCTTCTCGGCGATCCGCCGCATCTCGGCCTCGGCGCTCGGGTGACAGGAGTACCCGAGCTCGTCGACGTCGGCCCCCCCGTCGTGATTGCGCACGGTCCCCACGAACAGGGCGGTCCCCCCGGCGGCGTCGTCTCCGACGGCCCGGAAAACCTCGTCGAGGGAGAGCGGCGTCTCCCGAATACCGATCAGCTTGATGGGCTCCTGAGCGCCCTGCTCACCGGGGTGATCGTCACTGGCTGCCATAGGTCCATCGTGCCGCACGCGCGCAAGGGCGGGAAATAGCGTTTTCACCCTGCACACGCGCGTACCGGGTTGGAGCCTTCTACAGGACCGGCGTAGCTGTTGGCAGTCGTGCCGCCTGGGCGGCGGCACGGGTGGGCGCAGCGGCACCCCGCCGGCGCGGGCGAGCCACCCCACCCGCGCGTCCCCGCCTGCGCGTCCTCACACCCGCCGCCGAGCCTTCCGAGCCCTCCGCACCACGGCCGCCGCACCCAGCAGCGCCACCGTCGCCCCCGCGGCGCCGGCCGCCGTCGCGTCCTTCCGCCCCAGCCGCCGCCCGGCCACCGTGTGCCGCCCGGACACCTCCTCCAGCAGCTCGGCGAGCACCTCCTCATTGGTCCACCGGGCCCGCCAACCGGCGTCGTGCAGCCGGCTCCCGCTGACCACCCAGGGATACATCGTGTACGCCAGATCCCCCGCCGGGGACGGCGTCAGCCCGATCCGGTGCAGCCGAGCCGCCGCGCCCAGCGCCACCGCCGACGGCAACTCCATCCGCCGGATCCCGCTCAGCTCCTCGACCTCCTCCTGCTCCAGCCACCCGTCGCAGCCCACGGCGAGCTCTCCGTCGACCTTCTCCAGGACTGCGTACTCCAGAGCACTGCACAGATCTTCGACGTGACAGAACTGCCAGGCCGGCCGCGACCCGGCGACGACGAGCAGCCGAGGCGACTCGAAGTACCTGGTCAGCGCGGTGTCCGTGCCTCCCACCAGGACAGCGGGCCGCACCACGGTGACATTGAGCCCCGGGTGCGCCCGAGGCGCCCGCCGCGCCAGCCGCTCGATCTCCAGCAGGTCCCCGACCCCGGTGGCCTCCGCCGTCGCCCGCAGCTCGGCGTCCTCCGACAGCGGCAGCTCGTTGTCCGGCAGCGCCCCGTAGACCATGGCCGACGTGCACAGCACCACCCGGTGCACCCCGGCCGCCGCGGCGGCGGTCAGCACGGTCTGCGTCCCCCGCACGTTGTAAGCCGTGCGAGCGGCCGCGTCCGTCTCCAGATCCAGGTCGAGCGCCAGATGCACCACCACGTCCGCGCCCCGCAGCTTCTCCGCGATCGCGGGATCCCGCACGTCGAGGATGTGCCACTGCGCCGCCGCGCACTCGCCGCGCCGCTCGTCGATCGCGATGACCTCTTTGATCTCCTCCGACGCGGCCAGCCGCGCGGTGAGCAGCGCGCCCACGCCGGAGGCGGCGCCGGTGACCGCGACGACGGGCCCGCGCAGTGCGGGCGTCTCGGGCGAGGGGCGGGTTGAGTGGTTTCGCGCTGCGCGAACCTGCGGATCTGGGGAACTCACCGGGTGTCTCCAGCGGTTGTCTTCACATACGAGCGCGAGGGACGCGTACGTACCAGGTGGCATCCATCCTGCCGCAGGCCGTGAGTCGGCGAAGCACCGAGGCCCGAACCGCCCCGGGGTGTCTAGGCTGGGTGGTGTTGTCGGGCAGTCGTGCCGTCGGGAAGACCGGCGGCCTTAACAGCCGAGGAATCCCGTGAGTGACACCCCATTCGGATTCGGCCTTCCGCCGGAGGAGCCGGAAGACGGCGACGAGGGCAAGAAGAAGGACCAGCAGAGCGGTGGTGGTCAGGGACCGGCCAACCCGTTCGGATTCGGCGGGCTGCCCGGTGCCGGAGGCTTTGGTGGCCCCGGTGCGGACAATCCGCTCGCTGCCATGTTCGGTTCGCTGAACCCCACCGACCTGGGCGCCGCGTTCCAGCAGCTGGGCCAGATGCTCTCCTACGAGGGCGGCCCGGTGAACTGGGACATGGCCAAGCAGATCGCACGCCAGACGGTCTCCCAGGGCACGTCGGACGGCACGAAGGACGCGAGCGTCGGCCCCGCCGAGCGCACCGCGGTCCAGGAGGCCGTCCGCCTGGCCGACCTGTGGCTGGACGACGCGACGTCCCTGCCGTCCGGCGCCGCCTCCGCGGTGGCCTGGAGCCGCGCGGAGTGGGTCGAGGCGACCCTGCCCGCGTGGCAGGAGCTCGTCGACCCGGTCGCCGAGCGGGTCGGCGCCGCCATGGGTGACGTCCTGCCGGAGGAGATGCAGGCCATGGCCGGCCCGCTGATCGGCATGATGCGCTCGATGGGCGGCGCGATGTTCGGTACGCAGATCGGGCAGGCCGTGGGCGTGCTCGCGGGCGAGGTCGTCGGCTCCACCGACATCGGCCTGCCGCTCGGCCCGGCCGGCAAGGCCGCGCTGCTGCCGGTGAACATCGAGGCGTTCGGCAAGGACCTGGGCGTGCCCAAGGAGGAGGTGCGGCTGTATCTCGCCCTGCGCGAGGCCGCCCACCAGCGCCTCTTCGCGCACGTGCCGTGGCTGCGCTCGCACCTGTTCGGCGCGGTCGACGGGTACGCGCGCGGGATCAAGGTCGACACGGCCAAGCTGGAGGACGTGGTCGGCCAGTTCGACCCGCAGAACCCCGAGCAGCTGCAGGACGCGCTGCAGCAGGGCATGTTCCAGCCGGAGGACACGCCCGAGCAGAAGGCGGCCCTGGCCCGTCTGGAGACGGCTCTGGCGCTCGTCGAGGGCTGGGTGGACGCCGTCGTGCACGCGGCCGCCAAGCCCCGCCTGGCCTCCGCCGACGCGCTGCGCGAGACCCTGCGCCGCCGCCGGGCCACGGGTGGCCCTGCCGAGCAGACGTTCGCCACGCTGATCGGCCTGGAGCTGCGCCCGCGCCGGCTGCGCGACGCCTCGCGCCTGTGGGCGTCCCTCACGGACGCGCGCGGTGTCGACGGCCGGGACGCCCTGTGGGCCCACCCGGACATGCTGCCGACCGCGCACGACCTGGACGACCCGGACGGCTTCGTGCACCGCGAGCAGCTGGACTTCTCCGAGCTGGACAAGATGCTCGGCGAGGCGGCGGACGGCTCCGCCGGAAAGCCGAACCTGAAGAAGGACGAGGGCGACGACAAGGGCGACGACGCCGAGTGAGCCTGTACGACGACGCGGTCCTCGTGCTGAAGAGCTACGAGGGCCAGGAAGAGCTGCGCCAGGCCTATCTCGACCATCTCGCGACGCACCCGGGCGGCATGTGGAAGGCGTGCGAGGCCGGGCACATCACGGCCAGCGCACTGGTGATCGACCCGTCACGCGGGCGTGTGCTGCTCACGCTGCACAAGAAGCTGCGCATGTGGCTGCAGATGGGCGGCCACTGCGAGCCGACGGACGCCTCGCTCGCGGCGGCGGCCCTGCGCGAGGCGACGGAGGAGTCGGGCGTGACGGGGCTGACGCTGCTGCCGGGCGGCCCGGTGCGCCTGGACCGGCATCCGATCCCGCCGCCGTGCCACTGCCACTTCGACGTCCAGTACGCGGTCCTGGCGCCGCCGGACGCCGAGCACCTGGTCAGCGAGGAGTCCCTGGACGTGCGCTGGTTCCCCTACGACGAGGTGGCGGACGTGGCGGACGAGTCGGTCGTACGACTGCTGGAGGCGACGCGCGCGCGGCTGTAACCTCCGCCAGGTGAAAGGGGCGACCACCCTTGGGCGGTCGCCCCTTACCCGGACGGTCGATCGTGCCCCATAAGGGGCGCGGAGAACTGCGCGACCAGCCACGCACGGCCCGCAGCCCCCGAACCTCCTCGGCCCAACCAGCGGAGCGATCAGCTCCAGACGTTCCCCTGGTTCTGTCCCCGCGCCCCCTGCTGCCCCATGCCGTACTGCGCGGCGAGGCCCGAGCCGATCTGGGCGTTCTGCGGCGGCAGCAGCTCACTGGGCTGGACGAGGACGAAGCCGGTGCCCATGAAGCTGAGCTCCCAGCCCTCGCCGGTGTTGCCCCTGCGCCGCCACACCCCGGAGGAGTGCGTCTGGGCCTGCATCTGCACACGCAGCGCGGTGGACCAGGCGACGATCGCGTCGGCGTCGCAGTTGACGTATTTGTCGGGCGTCACGTGCATCATCAGCGGCATGCCCGAGGTCATCAGGGCGACCTTGCCGCGCCCGGTGATGTTGAGCTGGTACTTCCCGGAGCCGGAGATGCCATAGAGGCTGTCCACGGCGATGACCTCGTGGTGCAGCGAGGAGTCCATCGCCAGCACGTAGCTGCTGTCGACGGTCAGCCCCTCCTGGTCCACGTCCACCACGTGGACGTGCTGCTTGAGGTTGGCGAGGTAGACCGTGCCCTGCCCGTGGCAGCGCATCAGGTCCAGACCCTCGCCGGTGCGCGCACGCGCGCGTGCGGCGTTCCTGCCCTGGTACTCGGCGTCGAACTCGACGAGTCCCTGGTAGGCGACCATGGTGCCCTTGCGGGCCAGGATGTCGTCGTGGCCCTCCAGGGTGACGCGCAGCATCTGCTTGTTCTGCAGGCTCCAGCGTTCCTGGGTCTGCTGGTCGTTGTAGGCGAAAAGCGGACTCTGCATGGTGTGGTGCTCCCCCCCTCAGCCCCGGATCCGGAGACGGTCGGTGCTGTCCTCGCTGGGCTGGACGACGACGATGCCCTGGCCGGAGAAGGCCATCTGGTAGGCCTCGCCGCTGCCCCGGCCGATCAGTGACTGCGCCTTGAAGCTGCGCTTGCCCTTCACCTTGAGGTTCGGGGACCAGGCGACGAGCGCGTCCGGGTCGACGTACGTCTCGTCCTCGCCACCGCCGCAGTCGACGACGATCGGCTTGCCCCGGGAGGTCAGCGCGACCCAGCCCTGCCCGGAGATCCGGGTGTTCCACAGGCCCTGTCCGGCGAACTTCGCCAGCCCCTTGACCCGTTCGACGCCCCAGGTGAGGTGCGCGTCGAAGGCGAGCAGGTTGGTGGCGTTGACGGAGATGCCGTCGCCGTTGAGGTTGATCACTACGACGTTGGCGCCGTAGTCGGCGAGGTAGAGCAGCCCGTCGCCGGAGCACTTCATCAGGGGCGCGCCCTCGCCGGTCATCCAGTCCTTGGCGATCTGGCGCACGGCCGGCGGGTTGGGCTCGTACTGGATGAACCCTTCGTAGGCGACCATCGACCCCACGCGCGCGAGGAGGTCGTTCCCGGTCTGCATGGCGACCTTCAGCATGTGGTTGCCGTGGTTCTCCATGCGGGCGGCGACGGGTGCGGGGGCGTAGCCCGCGAGCGGCTGGTTCATGACGGGCTCTCCCTTTAGATCTCGTACGGCTGGACGACGATGAAGTTGCCCGGCGCGCCACGGAACTGGAGGTTGACGCTCTCCCCGGTGTCGCCGGGGTAGGCGTTGCGGCGCATCCGGACCTGGCTGGAGACAACCACCTGGGAGGCGGCCGACCAGGCGACCACGGCGTTGCAGTCGGCGAACGTCGTCGGCGTGACCGGCAGCACCACGGGCGTGCCGTGCGTCTTGACGACGATGGTGCCGGTGCCGGTGAACTGCATGGTGAACAGCGCGCCGCCGGGGATGCCGTGGCCCTCGATGCGGCGCACCTCGTACTGGAGGCTCTCGTCGAACGCGAGGACGTTCTCGGCGGAGACGCAGATGCCGTCGCCCTGGAGTTCGATGGGGTGCAGCATCGTGGAGTTCTCGGCGAGGAACACCTGTCCCTGGCCCGTGCAGCGCATCAGCTGCATCTCCTGGCCGGTCGCGTTGCCCACGATCCGTCCGGTGAAGCCGGCGCCCTTGTAGCTGAAGTCGACCTTGCCCTGGTAGAGCACCATGCTGCCCTGTCGGGCCAGCACGGGCTGACCGCCGATGCCGAGGTCCACGCGGACGAGCTTCTTGTTCTGCTGCGTCCAACGCTGCCCGGTGGGCGTCTCCTTGAACTGCTGGAGCGCACCGGCGACACCGGGAGCCTGGGGAGCGCCGCCCTGGGGCGCTGCCTGCGGAGCCCCATAGGGGGCCTGCTGGCCGTAGCCCGGAGGCGGGGTCGGCTGTCCGTAACCGGGCGGCGGGGTGGGTGTCTGCGGGGCGGGCGGCTGCGCGTAGCCCGGGGGCAGCGGGGCGCTCTGGCCCGGGGTGGCCTGGCCGTACGGGGGCTGCTGCTGGGGCGGCTGACCGTACGGCGGCTGGGGCTGGCCGCCGTAGGACGGCGCGGGTGCCGGGGTGGGCGGGGGTACGGGGGCGCCGCCGGGCGGGGTCATCGGCGCGACGACGGTGGGCGCGGTGTGCACCTGGGGCGCGGGCGCCGGAGCGGGAGCCGCGGGCGGGGTGGCGCCGGCGGGCGGCGCGAAGCCCTGCGCGGCGGGCTGCGGCGCGGTCGCAGGGGCAGGGGCAGGGGCTGGAGCAGGCGCGGGGGCTGGAGCAGGGGCCGGTGCCGGCGCGGGAGTCGGGGCCGGTCCGCTGGGGACGCCGAAGGCGGGCGGCGCGGCGGGCTGCGCGGGCGGGGCGAAGCCGGGAACGGCACCTGTCTGGGGCTGCGGCTCGGCCGGCGTCTCCTCTTCGAGCACCTCACCGCCGAAGTTCTTCAGCAGCGCGTCCAGGCCGCCGTCGAAACCCTGTCCGACCGCCGCGAACCGCCACACGTCCTTCAGGTAGAAGTCACCCAGCATCACGGCTCGTTCGGTGGAGAACTCCGAGCCGTGGAACGAGTACCGGGCCACCTCCTCGCCGCCCGCGACGATACGGATGTAGCCAGGGTTGATCTGCGACATCTGCCCGGCGCCGTCGAGGGTCGCCGTGAACGACAGCTTCTGGATCTGCGGCGGAATCTTGTCGAGCGTGACCCGGAAGGACTCCGTGTCGCCTGCCTGGGCACCCAGGAGCTGGATGGCCTCCTCGGGGGACTTCGGCTGGTTGAAGAAGACGAAGTACCGGTCGTCCGAGAGCCGTTCGTCGGCGTCCAGACCGAAGCAGCTGATGTCGAAGGTCAGTCCGGGGGCCGAGATCTGCACGCCTACGTACAGATCCGTGCCCGCGGTCAGGTCACTGATCCTGGCCTTGTGGCCGCGTTGGAATTCCCTGGCCATGCGTAACGACCGTCCCCCATCCCGAAGTGCGAGTGCGTCGCGCCAGGCTAACGGCAAACTCGGACACCGGACGGAGTCGGTACAGACCCGGTACACAACCTCTTTCTCAGCCATGCCCGAAGCACATGCGGTGAGGCGAATCACTCCCCGCGCGCGGTGGGCAGATGCGGCAACCGCTCGGCGGCGACCACCCCTTCGAGGTAGCCCCGGGCCCGTTCGGTGCGCGGATACGCCTCCAGCAGCCGCCAGAAGCGGGGTCCGTGCCCGGGCACCAGCAGATGCGCCAGTTCGTGGAGGAGCACGTAGTCGACGACGTACTCGGGCATGCCCTGCAGCCGGTGCGACAGGCGGATGCTGCCCTCGGACGGGGTGCACGAGCCCCAGCGCGTGTTCTGGTTGGTGACCCAGCGCACCGACGTGGGCCGCGCGCGGCCGTCGAAGTACTGGGTGGACAGCCGCTCGGCGCGCTCGGCCAGTTCGGCGTCGCCCAGCCGCCGCTTGCTCTCCTGGGCGGCCAGTTTGTCGAGCATGACGGTCACCCAGCGCTGCTCCTCGGCCTCGGACATCCGGGCGGGGATGAGCACAACGGTGCGATCGCCCTCGCGGTACGCGGAGACCGTCCGACGTCGACGGGCACTTCGGCGCACCTCGATCACGCTCGCCTTCGAACCGCTCGGCGGCGGGCTCGTCGTGCGGCGCTGCGGCTTTCCGGCGCGGTGCAGTGGGTCGGCGGACACGCCCCGACGTTACCCGCTGCACACGGGGGAAGTCCCGACTCCGGGACGGTTCGATTCCGATCCCCCACCATGCGTTTGATTTATACGACAAACATCCCCCGCCTGTGGATAACTTTCGGCGCCGCGCCGCCGGGCCGGGCATGCTGGCACTCGTCGGCGAAGACACGGCCGGACCAGCCCGGCCGACTCCGCCGACGAATAGGGACATTTGGTTACTTTCCTGAACTTTTCTTGGCTACGGGGGCCTGTCATGCATCCGATGGTGAAGCCGGCGCTGCGACGCGGCTGGCGCGACCTCAACACCGTGCAGTTCGGCATGACGCCGGCGCACGCGATGACGCTGGGTCCGATGGACACCGCGACCGGCAGCTTCCTGGAACTGCTCAACGGCACGCGCGGGCTGCCGCTCCTACGCGCGGAGGGCCGCCGGATGGACCTGCCCGACGGCCACGTCGACGAACTGATCCGGCGCCTGGCCCGGTCCGGGCTCCTCGACGACGCCAAGGGCTGGGGACCGGCCGCGGACGCGCTGCGCGGCAAGCAGGCCGTCCTCGACCGGCTCCGGCCGGACCTGGCCACGCTGTCCCTGACCACCGCCGAACCGGGCGACGCGATCAGGCGCCTCGCCGCCCGCCGCTCCCTGCGGGTGCAGGTCCGGGGCGCCGGCCGCGTGGGCGCCACGGTGGCCGCGCTGCTGTCGGGCGCGGGCATCGGTGAGGTGGACGTGCGCGACGGCGGCCGTGTCGAACCCTGGGACGTGGCGCCGGGTGGGCTGCCCGCCGAATCCATCGGCGAGCGTCGCGACGAGGCCGCCCGCCGGGTCGTCCGCGGGGCCGCCCCGGACCGCCCGCCCCGCCGCGACCACCGCACACCGACGGAACCGGCCGAACCGGGTTTCTCCCTGGTGATCCTCGCCCCACGCGACGACGTCGCCGTGCACGCCCCCGCCCCGGACACCGCCGAACCTCTGATCGCCTCCGGCACGCCCCACCTGTACGCCGGGGTCGTCGAGGGCACCGGCATGGTCGGCCCCTTCGTCCTGCCGGGCGAGACGGGCTGCGCCCGCTGCCTGCACGAGGGCCGCACCGACCGGGACCCGACTTGGCCCCGCCTGGTCGCGCAGTGGCGCTCGGGCCGGCAGCGCCATGTCCGTCCGTGCGACGTGACCTTGGCCACCACCGTCGCCGGCCTGACGGCCGCGCACGCCCTCGCCTTCCTCGACGGCCGCCGTCCCACCAGCGTGGGAGCCCGCTGGGAGATCTCCGTCCCGGCCCTCCAGTGGCACGCGCGACCGGTCTGGGCGCATCCGGAATGCCCGTGCGGAGCTGCGGAGAAGCGTACGGAGCAAGCCAAGGGGGAACGCGCGTCGGAGGACGGGGAGGCACACGAGACAATGGCGGTGGAACGGTCGTCAACGCAGGTACGCCGTCGGGCAGGCGCGGCGCGGCCGGCTGGGACTTGGAGGGCGCATGTCTGATCTTCCCCGCAAGGCGGTCACCCGGACCGCCAAGCTCGCCGCGTTGCCGCTCGGCTTCGCCGGGCGGGCGACCTGGGGCCTGGGCAAGCGGATCGTCGGCGAGTCCGCGGAGCTGGTCGGCCGCGAACTGCAGCAGCGCACCGCGGAGCAGCTCTTCAAGGTGCTCGGCGAGCTCAAGGGTGGCGCGATGAAGTTCGGGCAGGCTCTGTCCGTCTTCGAGTCGGCGCTGCCCGAGGAGATCGCCGGGCCCTACCGGGCGGCCCTGACCAAGCTCCAGGACGCGGCGCCGCCGATGCCGACGCGCACGGTGCACGCGGTGCTCGCGGAGCGGCTCGGCGAGGACTGGCGGGAGCTGTTCCTGGAGTTCGAGGACAAGCCGTCCGCGGCGGCCTCGATCGGCCAGGTGCACCGCGGGGTGTGGTACGACGGCCGCGAGGTCGCGATCAAGGTGCAGTACCCCGGAGCCGGCGAGGCCCTACTGTCCGACCTCAACCAACTGAGCCGTTTCTCGCGGCTGTTGGGTCCGCTGATCCCCGGCATGGACATCAAGCCGCTGATCACGGAGCTGAGGGACCGCGTCTCGGAGGAGCTGGACTACGGGCTGGAGGCGCAGGCCCAGCAGGCGCACGCGGAGGAGTTCGCCGACGACCCGGACGTCGTGGTCCCCGCCGTGGTCCACCAGTGCGACCAGGTCCTGATCACCGAGTGGATCGAAGGCATCCCGCTGTCGGAGATCATCTCGGACGGCACCCAGGAGCAGCGCGACCGGGCCGGCCAGCTCCTCGCCCGTTTCCTCTTCTCCGGCCCCGCCCGCACAGGCCTGCTGCACGCCGACCCGCACCCCGGCAACTTCCGCCTCCTGCCCGGCGGCCCGGCCGGCGAGGACGACTGGCGTTTGGGTGTCCTGGACTTCGGCACGGTCGACCGGCTCCCGGGCGGCCTGCCGACCACCATCGGCGACTCCCTGCGCATGACGCTGGACGGCGAAGCACAGGCCGTCTACGACCTGCTCTGCGCCGAGGGCTTCGTCAAGGAGTCCATCGAACTCGACCCCGACGCGGTCCTCGACTATCTCCTGCCGATCATCGAACCGGCCCATGTCGACGAGTTCACCTTCACCCGCGGCTGGATGCGCAGCCAGGCGGCCCGCGTAGCCGACATCCGCTCCCCCGCATACCAGCTCGGCAAGCAGCTCAACCTGCCGCCGGCGTACCTGCTGATACACCGAGTGACCCTCAGCACGATCGGCGTCCTGTGCCAACTGAACGCCACGGTCCGCCTGCGCGAGGAACTGGAGGAGTGGCTGCCGGGGTTCGTTCCGGAGGAGGCCCTGGACGAGGGGGACTCGGCGGCGGTCGAGGCGTGAGGCCTCACCACCACGTCGAGTCCAGTCGCCCCTCGATGGCCCGCAAGTTCTCGCGGGAGCAGGCCTCGCAGAAGTAGCGGCGCTTGCCGTTCTCCACGGAGCAGGTCCAGGTCGGCTGGGGAGCGCGGGCCTGGGTGCCGCAGCGGGCGCAGACGATGGGATGGGGTTCCGGGGCGGAGCCGCCCTTGTCGCTGCCTCCGGGAAGACTCGTCACCCGGCGACGATATCTCCGTGGCCGGCGGATCGGCGGGCACAACGCACCGCGGGGGCCGGTCCGTTCGGTCGGACCGGCCCCCGCGGGAAGCACCTGCCCCCTCGGCTTGGGAGGCCACCGCTTCAGGTGTGTTGGTTACTGCATGACGGCCATGGCCAGCGCCCGCCGGGCGCGCAGCGAGGCGCGCTCGGCCCGGCGCTGCATCCGGCGGGCAGCCACCAGGCGCATCGCCTGGCGCTCCTGCTCGGCCTCCTGCAGCCGGTCGTGCATATGCGCACGAGCCAGGGCTTCTGGGATGAGTTGCATCTCTCGGGTCCTGTTCTGACGCGAGTCGTTCGCGCCGGTGGTGGTGACGTCTGGGGTCGCGGAGCCGGTGGGCTCGTTGGCGGACGGCTTCATCGGGGCCTGCTTCTGGGGGTCGTGCGTGAGGGGGCGGTCGATCGTTCCTGCGGTGTTCATGCCGTGACCGGGTTCTTGCGCGGGCGGCCACGCGGCCGCTTCCGGGCGACGACGACACCCTGGACGAACAGCTCGCCACCCCAGACGCCCCAGGGCTCACGCCGCTCCTTGGCGCCGGCGAGGCAGGCCTCGATCAGCGGGCAGGTGCGGCAGAGGGACTTGGCGTACTCGACGTCCGCCGGCGACTCGGCGAAGAAGACCTCCGGGTCGTAGGAACGGCAGGGGACGGGTACGCCGAGGTTCTCGATGGCGTCGTCGAGCGCGGTGAGCGCGGTGAGCGGGGTCAAGGTGGAGTCCTCCGTGAGGCCGGGCGGGGGGATCGTTTCGGAAGGCGGTACGGACGGGGCGTGCGCTTCGAGTTGCACGGTGTCGTCTTCCTCGTCTGGTCGTTCCGGTCCGGTTGGACCGGGTGGCGGCTGGTACCGGGTTCTTTTCTTGTCCCGAGGCCCCTTCGCTCCGTCGTCCCGTTCGGGACAAACAGAAGGGCCGCGGATCCCGGATGGGGTTCCGCGGCCCTGAAGGCGCCGGCCTGACTGCCGATCAGGCTGGATCACTCCAGGGTTCTGGCCCACGGAAGGCCCACATCAGGTGGTGCTGCGTCGTCTGCTTCCGGAATCCGGCACCGGTCGCCGTAAAGGCATAGGCCTTGGCCTGTGCCAGTACTGCTGCTTCCAGTGCCTTGGTCGGTCGCTCATCGCGCTCGCGGACGGGAAGACCCGCGAGGGACAGGGAGGACGCCGGACGGACGGCAGGAATGCCGGACAGACCGGTGCCCTGGTTGGAGGCGCCGAGCATGCACATGGAGACGAGCGAGCGATCGGTCATTTTGACGATGCTGATGGTGCTGTTCTTGATGCTGATCACTGGACTCGCCTCCTCTCGGCGTCTCGGGGGACTGGGGTGAGCCAGTCCGACGGGTATGCAAGTAGAACACGGAATCAGGGCCTCAGGAAGGCCGCTGTCCCCGTGCGTAAGAACCTATGGGGATTGCTGGGGCATGCGCAAACTATTTTTTCGACGAGTTCGTATCAGTCCCCGTCTTCATCTCCACCGGGCTCTTGGCCTGCGCAGATGGCCAGAACATCGGCTCCGTAGCGGTTGAGCTTGCGCATCCCGACGCCAGGGATGCGTGCCAGTTCGCCCTCGTCGTCGGGGGCGGTCTCGGCGATCGCCATGAGGGTCTTGTCGGTGAAGACACAGAAGGCGGGCTGACCGCTGCGCCGGGCCTGGACCGCACGCCAGTCCCGCAACCGCTCGTACAGCCCCTCGTCCATGTCGGAGGGACAGTCCTCACAGCGCATCAGCTTCATCTCACCGGCGTCGGTGAGCGTGCGTCCGCAGACTCGGCAGCGGGCGGGGGCGCGCTGCGTCCTTCTCGGCTCGGCCGCACCGCGTGTGCCGTTCGCTCCGCTGGAGTAGTGGCCGCGCTCGATGCCGCCCGCTGCCCCCGCGCCGGCGCGGCCCGCGGCTGCGGCGGAGCCGGGGCGTAGTCCGTCGAGGAAGCGGCTGGGGCGGCGGCTCGGGCGACCGCCGGGTGAGCGGGCGAGTGCCCAGGAGACGTGAAGGTGCGAGCGGGCGCGGGTGACGCCGACGTAGAGGAGGCGGCGTTCCTCCTCGATCTGTTCGTCGGTCTTCGCGTAGGTGATCGGCATCATGCCCTCGGCGACACCGACCAGGAAGGCGACGTCCCATTCCAGGCCCTTGGCCGAATGCAGGGAGGCGAGGGTGACGCCCTGCACGGTCGGGGCGTGCTGGGCGCCCGCGCGTTCGTCGAGTTCCGCGACGAGGTCGGCGAGGGTGGCGCCGGGCCGTGCGGCGGCGAAGTCCTGCGCGAGGTTGACGAGCGCGGCCAGGGACTCCCAGCGTTCTCTGACCGCGCCGGAGCCGGCCGGGGGCGTTGTCGTCCAGCCCTCCCCGGACAGCACGGCCCGGACCTGGGAGGGCAGGTCGACGGCCTCGTCGAGGAGGGAGTCGTTGCCGCCGAAGCGGGCCGCGCCGCGCAGGGCGATGCCCGCCTTGCGCACCTCGGGCCGGTCGAAGAACCGCTCGGCGCCGCGCAGCTGGTAGGGGATCCCGGCGTCGGCGAGCGCCTGCTCGTAGGTCTCGGACTGGCCGTTGGTACGGAACAGGACGGCGATCTCGCTGGCCGGGACTCCGGAATCGAGGAGCTCGCGGATGCGGCGGGCGGCGCCCTCGGCCTCGGCGGGTTCGTCGGCGTACTCGGTGTAGACGGGCTCGGGGCCTGCGGGGCGTTGGGAGACCAGTTCCAGCCGATGGTCGGCGGCGCGGCCGCGGGCCTGGGCGAGCAGTCCGTTGGCGAGGTGGACGACCTGGGGCGTTGAGCGGTAGTCGCGGACCAGCTTGACGACGGTGGCGCCGGGGTGGCGGGTGCGGAAGTCGAGGAGATAGTCGGGGGTTGCTCCTGTGAACGAGTAGATCGTCTGGCTGGCGTCGCCCACCACGCACAGGTTGTCCCGCTCGCCGAGCCACAGTTCCAGCAGGCGCTGCTGGAGGGGGCTGACGTCCTGGTACTCGTCGACCACGAAGTGCTGGTACTGGGCACGCACCTGGTCGGTGATGTCGTGCCGGTCCTGGAGGATGGCGACGGTCAGCAGCAGGACGTCCTCGAAGTCGATGACCGCCCGGTCCCGCTTGAGGTCCTCGTAGGCGGCGTAGATCTGGGCGATCTCGGCGGGGTCGCGAGGGGCGTCCCGGCCGGCCTTCGCGGCTGCGAGCGCATAGTCGGACGGGACGGTCTGGGTGACCTTGGACCACTCGATCTCGCCGGTGACGTCCCGCAGCTCGCCGCGGTCGAGGCGGATACGGCAGGCGGCGGCCGCGTCGGCGACGAGCTGGACCTTGCGGTCGACCAGCCGGGGCATCGAACCACCGACGGCTTTCGGCCAGAAGTACTGGAGCTGGCGCAGGGCCGCCGAGTGGAACGTACGGGCCTGGACCCCGGCGGCGCCGAGCTGGCGGAGGCGGCCGCGCATCTCGCCGGCGGCCCGGTTGGTGAAGGTGACGGCGAGCACGCTGGAGGGCGGCAGGATCCCGGCGCGCACCCCGTAGGCGATCCGGTGGGTGATCGCCCGGGTCTTGCCGGTGCCGGCGCCCGCCAGCACGCACACCGGTCCGTGCAGCGCTGTGGCGACCTCGCGCTGCTCGGGGTCGAGCCCTTCGAGCACCGCGTCGGCCGAGTCCGGTACCTGCGGGAAGAGGGTGGAGTGCGTTGCTGCTGTCACACGGCCATGCTGCCAGGTCGCCGGAGACGGGTGAGCCGGTTATCCACAGGCGGGGCCCTGCAGTCGTACTAATACGGCAGGGGTCATGTCTCAATGCGGCAGGGATCACGGCCTCGGGCGCAGGAGTCACGGCAGCGCAGCCGGCAGGAGTCACGGCAGCGCATCACCGTATACCCCCCTCGGGAATGGCGCGGACATCCCGTATGTTCCCTCACTGCGACCACTTCCCGACCCGCCGAAGGAGCGCGAGACACATGCCGGGCACTGTGACGATGTACAGCACCACGTGGTGCGGCTACTGCCGCCGGCTGAAGAGCCAGCTGGACCGCGAGGGCATCGCGTACAACGAGATCAACATCGAGCAGGACCCGGACTCCGCCGCGTTCGTGGAGAAGGCGAACGGCGGGAACCAGACGGTGCCGACCGTTCGTATCGTGCCCGTCGCCGGTGGCAACGAGGTCGTCATGACCAACCCGAGCCTGGCCCAGGTGAAGCAGGCCCTGAGCGCCTGATCCTGCCGACGGCCCTCGCTGGAGTCTCCGGCGAGGGCCTCCTTCTTTGCGGCAGGCCCGTCAGCAGTACGCCTGCTGATCGGTCACCGAGGACGCCACCCGCATGAAGACCCCGAACAGCCGGAAGAGCTGAGGGACGGGCCCGGTCACCTCGACCGTTCGCGAGTCCCGCAGCGTGACCCCGGGGACCGCTTCCAACTGGGCGGCCACCGTGGCCGACTGCCAGCGCACCGCCAGCCCTGCCGGGGACTCGTCACGGGGCGGCCGGGACTGGAAGGCAGCGCGGCGCACACCCTCTGCGGCCGCCTCCTCGATGGCCTTGCGGCCTCGGCCGCGGGCCGCAGCCGGGCGCTGAAGCGGTCCCGGGCGTACCAGTCCGGTGACGCCCTACATCGCGCTGCGCGTCGGCAGGGGCTTGCCGTACCACAGTTCGATCAGCCGGGCGGCGATGGAGATGCCGTACGGGGGCATGACCTCGCCGGAGTCGAAGGCGGCGCGCAGTTCGTCGCGGGAGAACCAGCGGGCCTCGTGGATCTCGTCGCCGTCGACGTCGATCCGGGTGGAGGTGGCGCGGGCCATGAAGCCGAGCATGAGGCTGGACGGGAAGGGCCAGGGCTGGCTGGCGACGTACTCGACCTGGCCGACGGTGATGCCGGCCTCCTCGCGGACCTCGCGGCGTACCGACTGCTCGATGGACTCGCCGGGCTCGACGAAGCCGGCCAGCGTGGAGAAACGTCCCTCGGGCCAGTGGACTTGGCGGCCGAGCAGGATGCGGTCGTCCTCGTCGGTGACCGCCATGATCACGGCGGGGTCGGTGCGCGGATAGTGCTCGGCGCCGCAGGCGGGGCAGCGGCGAATGTGCCCGGCCGCCGCGATCACCGTGCGTTCCCCGCAGCGCGAGCAGAAACGGTGGGTGCGCTGCCAGTTCTCCAAGCCGACCGCGTGCACCATCAGGCCCGCGTCACGCGGCGACAGCAGCAGGCCCGCCTCGCGCAGCCCCGCCGGGCGCGCGGACTGGTCCATACGGCCGGGCAGGGCGTCCTTCTGCAGCGCGAAGTAGCTGACGCCGTCGTCGTCGATACCCAGGAAGTAGCGGTGCGCCTCGGTGAGCGGGGCCTCGAAGGACGGGCTCATGACGAGTTCGGTACGTCCGTCGGGCGTCTCGTCGATGAGGACCTGGCCGCCGGAGACCACGAAGCAGCGGGTCGTGGGGTGGCTCCACGCCGCCGCGAGCCAGGCCTCGTCGAGCCGGTGGTGCGCGGCGCGGTCGATGCCGCTGGGGGCGGTGAGCGAGATGGGTCGGTCGGCGGTGTGGTCGGTCCAGGTGGTCACGGGTGCTTCCAACTCCCCCGGTGGAACGGTTGATTCGGCGGCGGTTCAGCAGGACGTACGGCAGGAGGCGACCGGGTCCGGCGGGGCTCCGTGGTGCGGGCAGCCCCTCCAGTGTGCCCCGCGCGGGGCACTCCCTCGGCCGGAGCGGTCAGGGTGCATGGCGCCAGTGCTCGGCGAGGTCGCCCCAGAGGTACGCGGTGGTCTCGGCGCCCTTGAGGAGCAGATCGAGCTCGACCTTCTCGTTCGGGGCGTGCCAGCCGTCGGAGGGGACGGAGATGCCCAGGAAGAGGACCGGTGCCCCGAGGACTTCCTGGAGGTCGGCTGCCGGTCCGGAGCCGCCCTCGCGCGTGTAGCGGACCGGTTGGTCGAAGGCCCGGCTCATCGCGCGTACGACGGACTGGAGCGCGGGGTGGTCCAGGGGCGTCAGGCACGGGCGGGTGGCCGCGGAGAACGCGATCTCGTGCCGGATCCCGTCGGGCACCCGGTCGGCGGCCCAGGCGCGGACGACCTGCTCGATGTAATCGGGGTCCTGGCCGGCGACCAGGCGGAAGGACAGCTTCACCATCGCCGAGGACGGGATGATCGTCTTGCTGCCCGGCCCCTGGTAGCCGCCGCCGATGCCGTTGACCTCAGCGGTGGGGCGGGCCCAGACGCGCTCCAGGGTGGTGTATCCGGCCTCGCCCCGGGTGGCGTACGACTTGGCGGTGCGCAGCCACTGCCGCTCGTCGAAGGGCAGCTCCGCGAAGAGCGCGCGCTCGCGGTCGGTGAGGTCGACGACGCCGTCGTAGAAGCCGGGGATCGCCACGCGCGCGTGCTCGTCGTGCAGCGCGGCGACGAGGCGGGCGGCGGCGGTCGCCGGGTTGGGTACGGCGCCGCCGAAGGAACCGGAGTGGATGTCCTGGTCGGGGCCGTACAGCCGGATCTCGCACTCGGCGAGGCCGCGCATGCCCGTGCACACCGTGGGCGTGTCCTCGGACCACATGCCGGTGTCGGAGACGATCACCGCGTCGGCGGCGAGCCGCCCGGCGTGCTCCTCGACGAGGGCCCGGAAGTACGGGGAACCGGACTCCTCCTCGCCCTCGATCAGCAGCTTCAGGCTCACGGCCGGGGTGGTGCGGCCGGTGGCGGCGAGGTGGGCGCGGACGCCGAGGGTGTGGAAGAACACCTGGCCCTTGTCGTCGGCCGCCCCGCGCGCGTGGAGGCGGTTCCCCCGGATGACGGGCTCGAAGGGGTCGCTGTCCCAGCCGTCCTCGCGTGCGGCGGGCTGCACGTCGTGGTGGCCGTAGACGAGGACCGTGGGCGCGTTCGGGTCGTCCGAGGGCCACTCGGCGTAGACGGCCGGGGCGCCCGCCGTCTGCCAGACCTCGGCGGTCGGGAAACCCGTCTCCTTGAGCCTGCTCGCGAGCCATTCGGCGCTGCGCCGCACGTCAGGGGCGTGATGGGGCTGAGCGGACACCGACGGGATGCGCAGCCACTCGGCGAGGTCGTCGAGGAAGGCGGCGCGATGCCGGTCGATGTACGTGCGGACGGCGCTGTCCGGGGTCTGGCTCATGCGCACGAGCCTATCGGCCCGCACTGACACCCCGTTCGTGCGGTTCGTCACCGTACGGCTCCTCCAGCAGCAGCCGTTCCAGCGCGGCCCGGTCCGGCAGGTCGTCCGGCCGTACGACCTCGCCCGTGCGCACGTACACGAACGCGGCCGTGACCGACTCCGGGGGAACGCCCTGCTGCTCGGCCCAGGCGATCCGGTACACGGCGAGCTGGAGGGCGTCGGCGGTCCGGCCGCGCCCGGTCTTCCAGTCGACGATCTCGTACGTCGTCCCCTCGCCGTCCCGTTCCCGGTAGACGGCGTCGATACGGCCCCGTACGACGCGGCCGGCGATGGCCAGCTGGAAGGGCGCCTCCACGCGGTAGGGCGTCCGGTGGGCGTACTCGGTGCGCTCGAAGGCCTCCTTCAGAGCCTCAAGATCACGTTCGTCGGCGATCTCGGCCTCGCCGCCCGGCAGCTCCTCCGGCTCCAGCATGGGCAGCGTCAGCTCCTCGAAGCGGGCCTCGACCCACGCGTGGAAGCGCGTGCCCCGGCGGGCCGCGGGCTGCGGCGGGCGCGGCATGGGGCGGGCCAGCTCCTGAGCGAAGCCGTCCGGGTCGGCGGCCAGGCGCAGCAGCTGGGACGCGGTCAGGGACGCCGGCAGCGCGACGTCCGTGACGGACTCACGCGCGCGGAGCAGCTCGCCGGTGAGCGCGTCGAGGTCGCGGTCCCAGGAGGTGATGGTGCGGGCCTCCTCGGGGGTGAGGGGGTCCGGCTCGGGCAGTGCGGGGTGGGGGCGGGTCCCCGGCGTTGCGTCGGCGTCCGGGGGCGTCGCCTGATGCGGGACGGTCGGTCGGGGCGCGCCCGCGGACCCACGAGGGTCCGTGTCCGGGGGTCGGTGTGTGTCCCAGGAGTCCCAGTCGGCCGGGATCCCCTCCTCGTACGCGTCCTCCTCATAGGGGATCTCGTCGTCCGGCGGTGCGGGCCAGTCCGGGTCGTCGTACGTGTCGGGGTCGTGTACGGCGGCGGGGTGGCCGGTGTCGGGGTCGTGTACGGCGGCGGGGTGGCCGGTGTCGGGGTCGTGTACGGCGGCGGGGTGGCCGGTGTCGTGGGTGGAGAGGGCGTCGAGGTGGGCGAGGACCGTCTCCGCCGCCGCGCGGCGCAGGGCCAGGGCGTCGGTGTCCAGGGGCAGCGGCCAGAGCTGGTCGGCGGTCGCCCGGTGAAGGGCGGGGTTCTCGTCGTCCTCGGCGGGTTCGTCCGCCCACGCCTCGATCTCGCCGTGACCGGCGGCGCAGTGTTCGTAGAGGGCCAGCAGGAAGTCGGAGGGGCCGCGGGGCTTCTTCTGGGTGGGGCCCCACCAGTGGCCGGACCCGAGGAGGAGGGAGCGGGGGCGGGTGAAGGTGACGTAGCCGAGGCGGAGTTCCTCGGTGTGCTGGTGGTTCTTCATGGCCTCGTGGAAGGCCTTCATGCCGCGCGCGTCCCACGTCTGGATGTCGGGCAGTGTGTCGGCGTCGCCGCGCAGTTCGTGCGGGAGCACCTTGGCCTGGGCGGTCCACTTCTCGCGGCCCTGGCCGCTGGGGAACGTCCCGGTGACGAGGCCGGGGACGGCGACGACGTCCCACTCCAGCCCCTTGGACTTGTGCGCGGTGAGCACCTTGACCGTGTTCTCGCCGCCCGGCAGGGCGTTGTCGAGGCCCTTCTCGTACTGGGCGGCGGTGCGCAGGAAGCCCAGGAAGGCGAGCAGACTGGCCTCGCTCTCGTTGGCGGCGAAGGAGGCGGCGATGTCCAGGAAGTTGGACAGGGTCTCGCGGCGGCGGGCGGCCAGGGCGTGCGGGGACGCCGACAGCTCGACCTCCAGGCCGGTGACGGCGAGGACGCGGTGCAGAACGTCCATGAGCGGATCGGACAGGGAGCGGCGCAGGTCGCGCAGTTCGGCGGCGAGCCGAGCGAACCGCACGCGCGCGTCCGGCGAGAACGGCAGCCCGTCGTCGTCCCCGCCGCCCTCCAGCGGGGTCTCCAGGAACGTGTCCAGGGCGTCGGCGAGCGAGATCACCTCGGCCGGGTCGACGCCCTCGACCGCCTCGGCCAGCCTGCGGTCGGGGTCGCCGTCGGCGTCCACGCGCGCGTGCGACACGAGCAGCCGGGCGCGCCGGCCCAGCAGGGCGAGGTCACGTGGGCCGATGCGCCAGCGCGGGCCGGTCAGCAGGCGGACCAGTGAGGCGTTGGCGCCGGGGTCCTGGAGCACCTCGCAGACGGCGACCAGGTCGGCCACCTCGGGCAGGTGCAGCAGCCCGGAGAGGCCGACGACCTCCACGGGGATGTCGCGGGCGACGAGGGCGCCCTGGATCTCGGCGAAGTCGGTCGCCGTACGGCACAGGACGGCGATCTCGCCGGGCTCCTTGCCGGTGTGGACGAGATGGGCGATGGAGTCGGCGATCCAGTCGATCTCCTCGGCGTGGGTGGGCAGCAGGGCGCAGCGGACCACGCCGTCGCGTTCAGCGCCGGGGGCCGGGGTGAGGGCCTCCACGCCCGCGTGCATGGCGCGCAGCGGCTCGGCGAGGCCGTTGGCGAGGTCGAGAAGGCGACCGCCGCTGCGGCGGTTCTGGCTCAGCGCCTGACGCTCGGCCCTGGTGCCGTCGGGGTGGGAGAAGTGCTCGGGGAAGTCGTCGAGGTTGGCGACGGAGGCGCCACGCCAGCCATAGATGGCCTGGCAGGGGTCGCCGACGGCGGTCACCGGGTGGCCGGTGCCGCCTCCGAACAGGCCTGCCAGGAGGACACGTTGGGCGACCGACGTGTCCTGGTACTCGTCGAGGAGGACCACGCGGAACTCGTCGCGCAGGATCCGGCCCACATCGGGGAGTTGAGCGAGCCGTGCGGCGAGGGCGATCTGGTCGCCGAAGTCGAGCAGGTCCCGCTCACGCTTGGCGGACCGGTAACGCAGGACCAGTTCGGCGAGCTCCCGGCGGGCGGCGGCGGTGTCAGGGACCTTGCGCAGGTCGGCGTTGGTGAGCTTGGCGCTCTCCAGGGTGCGCAGCAGCCCGGCGTCCCACGCGCGCAGGCTTTCGGGCCGTACGAGGTGTTCGGCGAGCTCGGAGTCGAGGGCGAGGAGGTCGCTGACCAGGTCGGGGAAGGAGCGGGTCAGTGCCGGGTAGGGGCCCGGGGCCTCGCGCAGCACGCGCGCGGCGAGCTGGTAACGGGTGGCGTCGGCGAGCAGACGGGACGTCGGTTCGAGGCCGATGCGCAGGCCGTGGTCGGTCAGCAGGCGGCCCGCGAAGGCGTGGTACGTGGAGATCACCGGCTCGCCGGGCGGATTGTCCGGGTCGATGACGTCGGGGTCGGTGACGCCCGCCTTGACGAGCGCCTTGCGGACCCGCTCGGCGAGTTCGCCTGCTGCCTTGTTGGTGAAGGTGAGGCCCAGCACCTGTTCGGGCGCCACCTGGCCGGTGCCGACCAGCCACACCACGCGTGCCGCCATCACCGTCGTCTTGCCGGACCCGGCTCCGGCCACGATCACCTGCGGGGCGGGCGGCGCGGTGATGCAGGCCGTCTGCTCCGGGGTGAACGGAATCCCGAGGAGCTCCTTGAGCTGCTCGGGATCGGTGATACGTGCGGACACTTCAAAGAGGCTAGCGGCGGGTACTGACAGTGGATGCCGGATCGGCCGTCGGGGCGAGAGAAGCGCAGGTCAGCCCCTGTGGTGCCGTAGGTCACTCGACCACATGGCGTCCCTCGGGGCGTGCGCTGCACGACGCCCGGAAAGCGCAGTGCGTGCAGTGCTGGCCGGTCGTCGGCGTGAAGCGCTCGTCGAGTACCTTGCCCGCCGCCGTCGCCAGCAGCTCGCCGACCCATTCCCCCTCCAGGGGCTCTTGGGCCTGCACCTTGGGCAGCGTCTCGCCGCCGTCCCGTTTGGCGGCGCCCTGGCGGAGCTGGACCAGCTCGGCGCCGCCCGGGTCGGGGCGCACGCCGTCGAACGCCTCGTCCACGGCGCCCTCGCGCACCGCCAGCTGATAGACGGCCAGCTGGGGGTGGCGGGCCACATCGGCGGCGCTGGGGGCCTGTTTGCCGGTCTTGAAGTCGACGACGTAGGCGCGTCCTTCGCCGTCCGCCTCAACGCGGTCCATGGAGCCGCGGATGCGCACCTCGTAGTCGCCTGCTTCGAGGGTGACGTCGAAGTCGTGCTCGCTGGCCACCGGCGTACGTCCCGTGCGGTCCATCACATGCCATTCGAGGAAGCGTTCGAGCGCCACGCGCGCGTGGTCCTTCTCCTGCGCCGACTTCCACGGGGCGTCGAAGGCGAGCGCGTCCCACACCGAGTCGAGGCGCTCCATGAGGACGTCGAGGTCGGCCGGGGTGCGCCCGGAGGCGACCTCGTCGGCGAGGACGTGCACCACGTTGCCGAAGCCCTGGGCGGCGGTGGCGGGCGCGTCGGCCTTGACCTCGCGGCCGAGGAACCACTGCAGGGCGCACGTGTTGGCGAGCTGGTCCAGGGCGCTGCCCGACAGCACGACGGGCTGGTCGCGGTTGCGCAGCGGCACCTTGGACTCGGTCGGCTCGAACATGCCCCACCAGCGGTACGGGTGCGCGGCCGGGACCAGCGCACGGCCGTCCTCGTCGGCGAGCGCGGCGAGCTTGGCCAGTCGGCGGGCGGCGGCCTCCCTCAGGGCGTCCGACGCGCGCGGGTCGACGGTCGTGGCGCGCAGTTCGGAGACGAGTGCGGCGACGGACAGCGGGCGGCGCGGGCGGCCGGTGACGTCCCTGGGTTCGACGCCGAGCTCGGTCAGGAAGCGGGAGGGCTGGTCGCCGTCGTCGGCGGGGGCCTTCACCGCGGTGACGACGAGGCGTTCACGCGCGCGAGTGGCGGCGACGTAGAACAGGCGGCGTTCCTCGGCGAGGAGTGCCCCCGGGGTGAGTGGTTCGGCGAGCCCGTCGCGGCCGATGCGGTCGGCCTCCAGGAGCGAGCCGCGGCGGCGCAGGTCCGGCCACAGGCCCTCTTGGACGCCCGCCACGACGACCAGGCGCCATTGAAGCCCCTTGGCGCGGTGCGCGGTCATCAGGCGCACGGCGTCGGGCCGTACGGCGCGCCCCGCGAGGGTGTCGGCGGCGATGTCCTCGGCCTCCAGCTCCTCCAGGAAGTTGAGTGCGCCTCGGCCGCCGGTGCGCTCCTCCGCGCGGGCCGCGGTGGCGAACAGCGCGCACACGGCGTCCAGGTCCCGGTCCGCGTTGCGTCCGGCGGCGCCGCCACGGCGGGCGGCCCGCTCCAGGCGCCCGGGCCACGGCGTGCCCTCCCACAGGTCCCACAGCGCCTCCTCGGCCGTACCGCCGCCCGCGAGCCGCTCACGCGCCTTCTGCAGCAACGCGCCGAGGCGCTGGGCACCACGCGCGTACGCCGGGTCGTGCGCCACCAGGCGTTCGGGTTCGGCGAGCGCCCGCGCGAGCAGCTCGTCCGACGGCGGAGGCACGGGATTGCCGGCCGCCCGCTCCTCCTCTCGCAGGGCACGCCCGAGCCGGCGCAGGTCGGCGGCGTCCATGCCGGCGAGGGGTGAGGCGAGGAGGGTGAGCGCGGTCTCGGTCTCGAGCCAGCACGCGCCCGGGGGGCGCTGTGCGGGGCGCCCCGCCTCCGCCGTGGCCACCGCTCGCAGGGCCGTCAGCAGCGGTGCCACCGCCGGCTCGTGGCGCAGCGGCACGTCGTCGCCGTCGATGTCGAGGGGCACGCCTGCGGCCGTGAGAGCCCGGCGGACCGTGGGGATCGTGCGGGATCCGGCGCGCACCAGGACCGCCATCTCGCCCCATGGGACACCGTCCTCCAGATGGGCCCGGCGGAGGATGTCGGCGATGTTGTCCAGCTCGGTGCCGGGCGTCGGATACGTGTAGACCTCGACACGACCGCCGTCCCGTACCGGGGTGAGCTCCCGGTGGGCACGCACCTTGTCGGCCGGGAGCCGGGTGAGCGGCATGCGCTGGGTCAGCAGCCGGGTCGCGGCGAGCAGTGCGGCGGAGGAGCGGCGGGAGGTCCGCAGGACCTCGACAGGGGCCGGTCGGCCGTCCGCGCGCGGGAAGGCGCCCGGGAAGTCGAGGATGCCGTTCACGTCCGCGCCCCGGAAGGCGTAGATCGACTGGTCGGGGTCGCCGAAGGCGACAAGGGTGCGGCCGTCGCCGGCCAGGGCGCGCAGCAGTCGTACCTGGGCGGGGTCGGTGTCCTGGTACTCGTCCACGAACACGGCGTCGTACTGTGCGGCGAGCCGCGCCGCGACCTCGGGGCTGCTGGCGAGGAGCACCGCGCGGTGGACCAGTTCGGCGTAGTCGATCACGCCCTGCAGGTCGAGGACGTCGAGGTACTCGGCGAGGAACGCGGCCGCGGCGCGCCAGTCGGGGCGGCCGATACGACGGGCGAAGGCATCCAGGGCGGCCGGGCCCAGGCCGAGTTCGCGGCTGCGGGCGAGCACCGCGCGGACCTCGTCGGCGAAGCCCCGCGTGGTCAGGCAGGCCCGCAGCTCGTCCGGCCAGCGCACGTGCGCGAGACCGAGCCGCTCCAGCTCGGGCTGGCCCGCGAGCAGTTCCCGGACGGCGACGTCCTGCTCGGGGCCGGACAGCAGCCGCAGCGGTTCGGCGAACAGGTCGCTGTCCTGGTGGGCGCGGACCAGGGCGTAGCAGTGCGAGTGGAAGGTGGTCGCCTGGGGCGCACGCGCCGCCCCTATGCGCAGCGCCATGCGGTCGCGCAGCTCGACGGCGGCCTTGCGGCTGAACGTCAGCACCAGGATCCGCTCGGGGTCCACCCCGCGCTCGATGCGGGACGCGACGGACTCCACCAGGGTGGTGGTCTTGCCGGTTCCCGGACCGGCGAGGACGAGCAGTGGACCGGCCTCGTGGTCAACCACGGCGCGCTGTGCCGCGTCCAGACGAGGGGGATCCAAACGGGCCGGTGGGGTACGGACCAGTCGGTAAGCGCCACGGTTCCCCTGTCGCACCGGGTGGTGCGACAGGCGCCTGGTGGAGGAAGAGGAGCTCACGTGGTTCGCCGGTCCTGGTGGGTGTGCTGGTGGGCTCACCGCCGTACGTGGACGGCGGTGGCCCGGGGGATGAGGGGGACACGTGCAGCCGACGCTACGCCGACGGGTTGGACGGAAGCAGGGCTTCCGCTTCTTCCCATACGGCTCACAGGACCCGCATGTCCCTCGCACCACGAACGTACGTCATGCCACGGACGTGCCCTGTTTCCCTCGTACGGATCACGTGTCACCCGCGGACGTGTCCAATGGCGGAAGCTGTCAGGTGTGAGCCCCCGCGAGTTCGCCACCGTCCCACCGCGCGCGTCTCATGTCGACGCGCGGCAGGTGACCCTCGGCCGTCCGGGCCGCCTCCTTCAGGGGCGTGCCCTCCGCGCGGTAGTGGCCGAGGGCCTCCAGCTCGTGCCCCGGGAGCAGGACACCGTCCGCGCGCACGACACGCCACCACGGGACGGCACCTCCGTAGAGGGCCATCACCCGGCCGACCTGGCGAGGGCCGCCTTCCTCCAGCCACTCGGCGACGTCCCCGTACGTCATGACCCGTCCGGCCGGGATCAGGTCGGCGACCTCCAGGACCCGCTCGGCGTAATCCGGCAGATCCTGGGCGTACTCCGAGTGGGCGTCCCCGGGAAGGCTGTCCTCGCTCATTCGCCCCATCCTGCCGCACGCCTCCGACAACGCGACGCGCTCGCCACTGTGCGTAACCCTCGCTCTGAGGCACCGCTTCGGGCAGACTGTGCGCCCCCGCATTTGCACCCTGATGCCCCCGTGTGTCAGTGGAGCATGCCACCATCGTGCGGGCGGTGACTGGTGATACGAGATCAAGAAGAGACGATGAAGCAGCAGGGTGTGCACCCCGAGGACGCGGAGAGCACCCCTGATGCCTCGTCGCGCCCGGACACCGCCGACGGGAACGAGGCGCGGGTGAAGGGGGCCGAGAAGCCGACCGGGCGGGGCACCGCCGAGGACGCCGACGGCACGGCCGGCCGGGGTACCGGGTACGACCGCGGCGGCACGGCCGGCCGGGATACCGGGTACGACTCCGGCGGCACGGCCGGCCGAGGTACCGGATACGACTCCGGCAACACGGCCGGGCGCGGTCCCGGTGACGAATCCGGTGAGCCGCACACCGACGAGGTCGAGGGCGACGAGCCACTCCTCCCCGCGCGCGTGCACCGCCCCTCCGACCTGATGCGGCTCCTGGTGGGCGTGCTCGCGATCGTCGTGCTGCTGGCCATCGCCGCGTTCGCGCACGGCACCACCTCGGGGCTCGAACAGGACATCAACAAGGGCACCGGACAGGCGCCCGACCTGCTCATCAAGATCGCGGGGCTGGCGTCCAGCATCGCCATCCTGCTGGTGCCGGTCGCGTTCGCGATCGAGCGGCTGATCAAGCGGGACGGGCTGCGCATCGCCGACGGCGTGCTCGCCGCCGTCCTGGCCCACGGGGTGACACTCGCCACCGACCTGTGGGTCGCCCGGGCCGCCCCCGACTCGATCCAGGAGGCGCTCACCCAGCCCTCCCCCGGTGACATCAACGCCCTCACCGACCCGGTCCACGGCTATCTGGCCCCGGTCATCGCGTATATGACGGCCGTCGGCATGTCCCGCAGACCCCGCTGGCGGGCAGTGCTGTGGATCGTGCTGCTCCTCGACGCCTTCTCGATGCTCGTCACCGGCTACACGACACCGTTCTCGATCATCCTGACGGTGCTGATCGGCTGGACCGTGGCCTACGGCACGCTGTACGCGGTCGGCTCACCCAACGTCCGCCCGACGGGCCGGACGCTGATGGCGGGCCTGCGGACCGTCGGCTTCCACCCGGTGAGCGCGGCCCGCGAGGACACCCTGGACACCGCGGACGTCGGCGACCGCGGCCGGCGCTACTTCGTCGCCCTGGAGAACGGCCCGCCGCTGGACGTCACGGTCGTCGACCGGGAACAGCAGGCGCAGGGATTCTTCTACCGGGTGTGGCGCAACCTGACCCTGCGCGGCTTCGCCACCCGGCGCAGCCTGCAGTCGCTGCGGCAGGCGCTGGAGCAGGAGGCGCTGCTGGCGTATGCGGCGATCGCGGCGGGCGCCAACGCGCCCAAGCTGATCGCCACCTCCGAGCTCGGCCCCGACGCCGTGATGCTCGTCTATGAGCACACCGGCGGCCGCTCCCTCGACTCAGTGCCCGACGAGGAGATCACCGACGAGCTGCTGCGCAACACCTGGCACCAGGTGCGGGCGTTGCAGTCGCGACGCATCGCGCATCGCAGGCTGGCAGGCGACGCGATCGTGGTGGATCGTTCCGGCACGGTGGTCCTCACCGACCTGCGCGGCGGCGAGATCGCGGCCGGTGATCTGCTGCTGCGCATGGACGTCGCGCAGCTGATGACGACGCTGGCCCTGCGGGTCGGCGCCGAGCGCGCGGTGGCCTCCGCCGTCGAGGTGCTCGGCCCCGACGCGGTGGCCGACTGTCTGCCGATGCTGCAGCCCATCGCGCTGACCCGCTCCACGCGCGCGACGCTGCGGCGGCTGGCGAGGGAGCGGGCGGAGCGCGAGCGCGAGGCGGTGCTGCAGGCGTCCCGGCAAGCCAAGCCGACCCGTCCGGAGACGGCTGGGGGCGACGCCGCGGTCGTACTGGAAAAGCCCGACAAGAAGGCCGTACGCGCGCAGAACAGGGCCGAGAAACGGGCCATCGACGAAGCGCTGGAGGAGGCGCGCGAGGAGGATCCGCTCACCCAGATCCGGCACGAGGTCTTGCGGATCCGGCCGCAGGCGCCGGTCGAGCCGGCCCGCCTGGAGCGGGTGCGGCCGCGCACGCTGATCAGTTTCATCGCCGGCGCGATCGGCGCGTACTTCCTCCTCACCCAGCTCACGCACATCGAGTTCGGGCCACTGGTGGCCAATGCCGAGTGGGGCTGGGTCATCGCCGCCGTGCTGTTCTCGGCGCTGAGCTACGTGGCCGCCGCGATGGCGCTGCTCGGCTTCGTGCCCGAACGGGTGCCGTTCCCGCGGACCGTGGCGGCGCAGGTCGCCGGGTCGTTCGTGAAGATCGTGGCACCGGCAGCGGTCGGCGGTGTCGCGCTCAACACGCGCTTCCTGCAGCGCTCGGGCGTACGGCCCGGGCTCGCGGTGGCCAGCGTCGGCGCGTCACAGCTGTTCGGGCTCGGCTGCCACATCCTGATGCTGCTGGCGTTCGGCTACCTGACCGGCACCGAGAAGACCCCCTCCCTGTCGCCGTCCCGGACGGTCATCGCGGGTCTGCTGACGGTGGCGGTGCTGGTGCTGGTGGTGACCTCCGTGCCGTTCCTGCGGAAGTTCGTCTCCACGCGCGTGCGGTCGCTTTTCGCGGGTGTCGTGCCGCGCATGCTGGACGTGCTCCAGCGGCCGCAGAAGCTGATCACCGGCATCGGCGGCATGCTGCTGCTCACCGCCTGCTTCGTGATGTGCCTCGACGCCTCGATCCGCGCATTCGGCGACGAGACGACCTCGCTGAGCATCGCCAGCGTGGCCGTGGTCTTCCTCGCGGGCAACGCCCTCGGCTCGGCCGCGCCGACGCCGGGCGGCGTGGGCGCCGTCGAGGCGACCCTGACCGTCGGCCTGATCGCCGTCGGCCTGCCCAGCGAGGTCGCCGCCCCCGCCGTACTGCTGTTCCGTCTCCTGACGCTGTGGCTGCCGGTACTGCCGGGCTGGCTGGCGTTCAACCACCTGACGCGGAAGGGCGCGCTGTAGAGCAGCAGTGCGGGCAGGGCAATCAACGCGCGCGTACCCCGTACGGCCCACGTCCCGAGCGCCCCGGCGTCAGCGGGCGGAGGATGGATGCATGCCGAATCCTTCCCGGCTGCGCGCCGCCGCCCTGACCGTCACCGCCGTGCTGCTGTCCACCGTGCTGGCGGGGTGCGGCGATGACTCCAAGGACGAGGACCTGACGGCCCAGAAGCTGAGCTGGACGGACTGCCCGCCGCCCTCCCAGGCACAGGGCGGCGGCGACGCCCCGTCTCCCCTTCCGGGCGGCGCCGAGTGGCAGTGCGCGAGCATGAAGGCACCCCTCGACTGGGACGACCCCAAGGGCGACACGATCGACATCGCGCTGATCCGGGCGAGGGCGAGCGGCGAGGCGAGCAGGCGCATCGGCTCACTGATCTTCAACTTCGGCGGGCCCGGCGGCTCGGGCGTCACCACCCTGCCCGCGTTCGGCGCGGACTACGCCAAGCTGCGCACCCGCTACGACCTGGTGAGCTTCGACCCGCGCGGGGTCGGTCGCAGCGCCGGAGTGTGGTGCGAGAACGACCAGCAGCTCGACGCCTACTTCCAGCAGGACGCCACACCCGACGACTCCCGCGAGCGCACGGAGTACGTCGACAACGTCAGGGAGTTCAACGCGGCCTGCGAGAAGAACTCCAAGACGATGCTGCCGCAAGTGCGCACCACCGACGCGGCCCGCGACATGGACCTGATGCGCCAGGTGCTCGGCGACGACAAGCTGCACTACTTCGGGATCTCCTACGGCACCGAACTGGGCGGCGTCTACGCGCACCTGTTCCCGAAGAACGTGGGCCGGGCGGTGTTCGACGCGGTCGTCGACCCCACGCAGAACCCCGAACAGGGCTCACTCGGACAGGCCAAGGGCTTCCAGCTCGCGCTCGACAACTACGCACAGCACTGCGTGTCGCAGGAGGAGGACTGCCCGGTCGGAGACACCGCGCAGGACGTGAAGAACCGCATCGCCAAGCTGCTCAAGGACCTGGACCGCAAGCCGATCCCCGGCATCTTCCCCCGCGAGCTGACCCAGACCGCCGCCACGAGCGGCATCGCCCAGGCGCTGTACTCGCAGGACCTCTGGGAGTACCTCACCGAGGGGCTTGAACAGGCGTACGACGGGAGCGGGGAGATCCTGATGCTGCTGTCGGACTCGTTGAACGGCCGCAACCAGAACGGCGAGTACAGCAACCTCACCGCGGCCAACGTCTCCATCAACTGCGCCGACGACAAGCCGAGGTACACCTCCGACTATGTGCAACGGAAGCTGCCCGAGTTCCGGGCCGCCTCGCCGGTGTTCGGCGACTTCCTGGCCTGGAGCATGATCAGCTGCACCGACTGGGCGGTGCCCGGCGCGGCCGACCATCCGGACGTGAGCGCACCCGGTTCGGCGCCGATCCTCGTCGTCGGCAACACCGGCGACCCGGCCACGCCGTACGAAGGAGCGCGCAGGATGGTCCAGGCTCTGGGCAAGGGGGTCGGCGTGGAGCTGACGTACAAGGGCCAAGGACATGGCGCGTACGACAGCAAGAACAAGTGCGTGCAGACGGCGGTGGACGGCTATCTCCTGGACGGGAAGGTGCCGGCGGCCGGTACGGTCTGCTCCTGAGGCGAGCCGGATCTCGCGGCGAATCCGCAGGTCAGAAGGTTATCCACAGGCTCCGACGGGTTCGGCTTGATCGGCCTACCATGGCGGGACAGCTGTTCGCGGTCGAGCGCGGGCGGCCCTAACAGGGGGGATTGCGGCCATGGCACGCTTCGTACGGTGGACGGCGCTGACCGTCGCCGCCGGGCTACTGGCATCGGGGTGCGGCGG
Source organism: Streptomyces spinoverrucosus (assembly GCF_015712165.1). NCBI lineage: Bacteria > Bacillati > Actinomycetota > Actinomycetes > Kitasatosporales > Streptomycetaceae > Streptomyces > Streptomyces spinoverrucosus. The sequence goes on from NZ_JADPZX010000001.1 coordinate 2,825,463, forward strand.
CTCGTCCGACGACTCGTCCGACAACGGCAAGGGGGCGTCCGACCCGCCGTCGTCCTCATCGTCGGGCGGATCCGCGTCCGGGCTGCCCTCGTCGCTCAGCGAACAGAATCTCGACTGGGGCGACTGCGAGGCCACCGACGACGACGCCGCACCGGGTGACGAGTGGCAGTGCGCGACGCTCAAGGTGCCGCTGGACTGGGCGAAACCGGAGGGCAGGACGATCGACCTGGCCCTGATTCGCTCGGAGGCCGACGGCGACGACCGCATCGGCTCGCTGCTGTTCAACTTCGGCGGGCCTGGCGGCTCGGGGGTGGCCACGCTGCCGGCATACGCCTCCACCGTCTCGGAACTCCATGAGCGGTACGACCTCGTCAGCTGGGATCCGCGCGGAGTGGGCGCCAGTGAGGGCATCCGCTGCCGCGGCGACGAGGAGATCCAAGCCGCCGAGGCGGTGGACGTCAGTCCGGACACGTCGGCCGAGGAGACGGCGTACTTCCGGGACGCCGCCGACTTCGGCAAAGGCTGCGAGGAGTCCGCCGGGCAGTTGATGGCGCATGTCTCGACCACCGACACCGCCCGCGACATGGACCTGATGCGGCACGTCCTGGGCGACCCGAAGATGCACTACTTCGGCATCTCCTACGGCACGGAACTCGGCGGCGTCTACGCCCATCTGTTCCCCAAGAACGTGGGGCGGCTGATCCTGGACGCGGTCGTCGACCCCAGCGCCGACGCGGTGGGCCACGCCAAGAATCAGACGCTGGGCTTCCAGCGCGCACTCAACGACTACCTGAAGTCGACCGGCCAGGACCCGGAGCAAGGTTCCCGGAAGATCGCGGACCTACTGCGGCGGATCGACGCGGAGCCGCTGCAGACGTCGACCGAGCGGAAGCTGACGCAGACGCTCGCCTTCACCGGCATCGTCCTGCCCCTGTACAGCAAGTCGAGCTGGCCCACTCTCACCGGCGCCCTGGAGGCCGCCGAACAGGGCGACGGCACCGCGCTGCTGGCGCTCGCCGACGGCTACAACGAGCGTGACGCCTCGGGCCACTACGCCACGGCGACCCACTCGCAACGGGTCATATCGTGCTTGGACGACAAGCAGCGGCCCACGCCCGAGGAGGCGAAGGAACTGCTGCCGGAGTTCGAGAAGATCTCGCCGGTGTTCGGTCCCTTCCTCGGCTGGGACACAGCGGGCTGGTGCCACGAGTGGCCGGTGGCCGGGCAGTTCGACACCCCGGAGGTGAGCGCCCCGGGCGCGGCGCCGATCCTCGTGGTGGGCAACACCGGCGACCCGGCGACTCCGTACGAGGGCGCCCGCAGGATGGCGGACGAGTTGGGCAAGGGCGTCGGCGTGATGCTCACCTGGAAGGGCGACGGGCACGGTGCCTACGGGAGTGGCAGCGACTGCGTCGACTCGACGATCAACGCGTACGTGCTGAACGGCACGGTGCCGAAGGACGGCAAGGTCTGCTCATGACGCCAACGGGGGCTCCGCGCACTCGTGGTACGCGGAGCCCCCGCCGGACGGTAAGCCGGGCCGGATCAGTAGACCGGCTTGTGCGGTTCGATCTGGTTGACCCAGCCGATGACGCCGCCGCCGACGTGGACGGCGTCGGAGAAGCCCGCGGACTTCAGGACCGCCAGGACTTCCGCACTGCGGACACCCGTCTTGCAGTGCAAGACGATCTTCTTGTCCTGCGGGAGGGACTCCAGGGCGGCGCCCATGAGGAACTCGTTCTTCGGGATCAGCTTGGCGCCCGGGATCGAGACGATCTCGTACTCGTTGATCTCGCGGACGTCGATGATCTCGATGTTCTCGCCGTCGTCGATCCACTCCTTGAGCTGCTTGGGAGTGATCGTGGAGTCGACGGCCGCCGCCTGGGCCTCCTCGGAGACGACGCCGCAGAAGGCCTCGTAGTCGATGAGCTCGGTGACGGTGGGGTTCTCGCCGCAGACCGCGCAGTTGGGGTCCTTGCGGACCTTGACCTGGCGGTACTGCATCTCCAGGGCGTCGTAGATCATCAGTCGGCCGACCAGCGGCTCACCCGTGCCCGTGAGGACCTTGATGGCCTCGGTGACCTGGATGGAGCCGATCGACGCGCACAGCACGCCGAGCACGCCGCCCTCCGCGCAGGAGGGGACCATGCCGGGGGGCGGGGGCTCCGGGTAGAGGCAGCGGTAGCAGGGGCCGTGCTCGGACCAGAACACGGAGGCCTGGCCGTCGAAGCGGTAGATCGAGCCCCAGACGTACGGCTTGTTCAGCAGCACGCAGGCGTCGTTGACCAGGTAGCGGGTCGCGAAGTTGTCCGTGCCGTCGACGATCAGGTCGTACTGGCTGAAGATGTCCATCACGTTGTCGGCCTCGAGCCGCTCCTCGTGAAGGATCACGTTCACGTACGGGTTGATGCCGAGCACGCTGTCGCGGGCCGACTCGGCCTTGGAGCGGCCGATGTCGGCCTGGCTGTGGATGATCTGGCGCTGCAGGTTCGACTCGTCGACCTCGTCGAACTCCACGATGCCGAGGGTGCCGACACCCGCCGCGGCCAGGTACATCAGGGCCGGCGAGCCCAGGCCGCCGGCGCCCACACAGAGCACCTTGGCGTTCTTCAGCCGCTTCTGCCCGTCCATCCCGACGTCGGGGATGATCAGGTGGCGGGAGTACCTGCGGACCTCGTCTACGGTGAGCTCGGGGGCCGGCTCGACCAGGGGTGGCAGCGACACGGGGACTCCGTTGGTCGGTCTATCACTACAGTTGTTCTCCCCGTAACACTGCCACGGCCTTTTTCATTCCGAGACACCTGTTCCGACACGCGAGACGATTTCGTCCCAGTAGCCGGGCATGGTCTCCCAGGGGTCCGTGCGGCCACCGCGGTCCGTGCGGTCGGTGAAGTAGATGGTCGCGGCGCCCTGCCAGCGGGCGATGCGCAGCGCCTCGTCGAGGTGGCCGCGGGGCACTCCGTGCACGAAGTGGCAGAAGCGCTCGGGCCCGTGGTCGGCGGTCCACTCGGCCGCCTGCGACCAGCGGTAGTCGCTCCAGGGGCCACGAAATGTGACCAGCTGGTCGGCGCACTCGGCATAGCCGGGATACGGGTGGGTGCCGTGGCCGAGGACGATGTGGGCATCGTCACGCAGGGCGCGAAGGGTGGTCGCGGTGCGGCGGATCTCGGGGAGGGTGGCGCGGTCGGCGGGACAGCGGTCGAGGAGGAAGCCGTCGACCTGGTACCAGTCCAGATACCGGCGGGCGTCCGCGATCGTCTCACTGAAGCGGCGGGCTCCGTATCGCATGGCGAGATGGCCGAGGACGCGGACTCCTGTGTTGCGGAGCCGGCCGGCCGCCTCCAGGCAGTGCGGGTCGGGGAGGGCGCCGGGGCCGTCGGCGATGTTCAGGACGACCCAGTGCAGAGCGGGGCCGCGGCGGGTAAGTTCGGCCCACTCGGTGGGGGCGAGGAGGGGGTGTGCGTGGCCGGGGACGCCTAAGGCGGTGCGGATGTCGGTGTCGGCCGTGCTCGCCCTTGTCCTGGTCAGATACGGCATGCCGCCTCCATCCAGATGTCCGCGAGGGACTCCTCGAGGTTGATGCGGGGGCGCCAGCCGAGGCGGTCGCGTGCGGTGCGGACGTCTGCCTGCTGCCAGCTGCCGCAGCCGTCCGGGTAGGGGTAGGCGGCGGGGCTGGTGTGCGCGGACTGTGCGGCGTGCGATGTGTGCGGGAGCTGCGTTGTGTGTGGGGGGTGCGCGGTGTGAGTTCCGTGCGGTGCGTGGTCCGGGTCGGTGCGGAGGCCGAGGGGGTCGTTCGTGCGGGCGTGCGCCAGGGGTTCCGGGCGGGGGTGGCCGATGGAGGGGCGAAGGGCGCCGGGGGGGCCGTCGAGTTCGTGCAGTGCGCCGCCGTAACCGGCCACGCGGGCGAGGATCGCGGCAGCGTCGCGAAGGCGGACGGCGCGGCCGGAGCCGATGTTGATGACGCCCTGGGCGGCGGAAAGCGAGGCGGCGTGCACGGCGCGGGCCACGTCGCGTACGTCGACGAAGTCGCGTTGGGCGCCGAGGCCGCCGAGTTTGAGTTCGCCGTCGCCGGTCTGCATGGCGCGGCGCATGGCTTCGGCGAGGCGGCCGAGGGGGGAGCCGGCGGGGGTGCCGGGGCCGGCCGGGGAGAAGACGCGGAGGACTACTGCGTCCAGGCCGGAGCCGAGGACGAGTTCGGTGGCGGCGAGTTTGCTGACGCCGTAGGGGCCGCCTGGGCGGGGGACGGCGTCCTCGGCCGTGGAGGAGCCGGGCTGGCTGGGGCCGTACTCGGCGGCGCAGCCGATCTGGACGAGGCGGGCGCCGCAGCCGCTGCGGCGGAGGGCCTCGCAGACGGTGGCGACGGCGACGGTGTTGTGGCGGGTGAGTTCGCGGGCGCCGCCTCTTGTGGTGCCGGCGCAGTTGATGACGACGCCGGGGTGGACGGCGTCGAGGAAGCGGGTGAGGGCGCCGGGGCTGCCGGAGGCGAGGTCGAAGCGGACGTCGGCGTCGTCGCCGCGGCCAAGGGCGGTGAGTTGGACTGCCGGGTCGGCGAGGAGGCGGTCGGCTACGAAGCGGCCCAGGTAGCCGTTGGCTCCGATCAGTAGGACTCTCATCGGGCGGCTCCCGGGGCCTGGCGGGCGGGTCGGGAGGTTGTCATTCGGGGGTCTCCTTTGGAAGGGGTTGTGCGGGGGCCTGCGGCAGCTCGTTGGGTGCGGCCGCGTGTTGTGCGGGGGCCTGCGGCAGCTCGTTGGGTGCGGCCGCGTGTTGTGCGGGGGCCTGCGGTGGCTGGCGGCAGCTGGTTGGGTGCGGCCGCGCGTTGTGCGGGGCCCGCGGCGGCCCGTGCGGGTTGTGGGGGTGTGCGTAGCGCCTGACGCCGGGTGGTGGGGCGGGGCCGTGTCGGGGGGTGTCCGTCCTCGGAACGGCGCGGAATCGGTCACTTACCAACGCAGCCGGGTTGACGCGCCAACCGCTGCGGGCGGACACCCCCCGACACGGCCCCTTCCGTGCGTACGCGGCCGTCCGTACGGGGGTGGCTCGGCTCACCATCGTGTTGCCGTTCTCGCGTGCGCCGAGGCGCGGGGGAGTTTGCGGGTGGCGTGGATCAGGAGGGTGAGGGCCGCTGATCCGCAGGTCAGGGTGGGGATTGCGCCTGGGCCCCAGGTGTCGATGAGGGTTTGGACGGGGGTGGCCAGGAAGGCGCAGTACGGGAGGCGGGCCGCGAAGAGGGTGGCCAGGGCTGTGGCCTGGGCTGTGGCTGTTGCCGTGAGGATCGCGGCGGGGGCGCGGGTGAAGCCGTGGATGGTGAGGAGGCGGGTCAGGAAGAGGAGGGCGGCGAGGGTGAGGGTTTGGGGGGCCGGTTCTCCCAGGAGGACGGTGATGAGGGCCACCGCCGCCACGTAGAGGGTGAACGTGGTCAGGAGGAGGGGGCGTACCGATGCCACGAACTCGTCGAGGGATCGGCTTGTCGTCAGTTTGTGGTGGGCTTTTGTGGCGAAGTGGTGGGCGAGCCAGGCCGCGGGGGCGCAGGAGATGGTGAGGGCGAGGAGGGGGGCCGTTGTGATCGGCCAGGGGCTGTTTGGGGTGGTGGTCGGGAGGGTTTCCGGGCCTCCGGTTGCGGCTGCCTTCAGGAGGCCGTCGCCCAGGGTCGCGTAGGCGAGGAGCCAGCACGTCCAGATGAGGGTTCCGGAACCCTTTGCGCTCAGGGGGCCTCGGGACAGGGCTGCGCGTAGGGAGAAGGCGACGGCCAGGGTGCCCGCGGTGGCGGCGAGGAGGCGGGGCCGGCCGTGGGTGAGGTGGAGGGCGGCCACGGTTGCGGCGCAGGTGGCGCCGGGGAGGAGGGTGCGGAGGATCCAGGTGGCGTGGGGGCGGGGGGTTGTGGCGGGTGTGGGGGTTTGAGGGGTGTCGTTGGCGCGGGGGATCCGGGCGTACATCTCCTCCGCCAGGGAGAAGACGTCCTTGTGGCGGAAGCGGGCGGCGGTGCGGTCGGTGATGCCGTGGATCTCCAGACCGGCGGCGATCTCCAGGGGGTCCACCGCACGTTCGCACAGGTCGCGGTGACGGTGCAGCAGGGCCTTGACCGGGTCCGCGGGGCCACGGCGCGGGGTGCGTTGTGGAGTGGGGTCGGCCGGGGGCTCCGTGGTGAGGCACTGCTCCGAGCGAGCGTCCCATGCGCCGGGGAGGTCGCGTTTGTGTACGTCGGTCATCGGGCCGCCTCCGCCGCGGGGACGCGCGTGGCGCGTACGGGTGGGCCTGCTGCCCAACCGGGACCGCCGCGGGCCACCATGCGGCTCGCGGCGGCGGTCCAGCGACCCGGGACATGAGCCTCGGCGGGGACGGCGAAGGGGAGGGGGGCACCCGTGTCGTCGAGAACTGCGTGGCGGGCTGGGCAGCGGGAGACGATCTCCAGATAAATGCCGTGAAATGCCGCGACGTTCTGCTCGACGGTGAACAGTTCGAGGGCGCGGGCGCGCGCTGCGGCGCCCAGGCGCTCGCGGCGCTCGGGGTCGCGCAACAGCGCCACGCACGCCTCGGCGAGCGCTCGGGGGTTGCGCGGCGGCACCACGAGCCCCGTACCGCCGATGACCTCTACGACCGCGCCGACGTCGGTCGACACCGTCGCCCGCCCGGAGAACATGGCCTCGACCAGGCTGATCGGGAAGCCCTCGACGACGCTGGAAAGGACGATGACGGCGCCGGACGCGTAGGCGTCGGCGAGAGTCGGGGTCTCCGGGCCGCCGATCTCCTCGAAGGAGACGGGGTTGTCGCCGACCTCGTGCGGGCCGTCGGCCTCGTCCGGGAAGAGCTGGGCGGCCAGCGCCCTGCACTGGCTGAGGTAGGCGGCGCCCTCGGGGCCCGTCGGGGAGCCGACGATGCGCAGGCGGGTGCCCGGTTGGTCCTTGTGGATCTCCCCGAAGGCGTGGAGCAGAGAGACGAGGTCCTTGGCCGGTTCGATACCGCCCACCCAGACCAGCGTGTCGGGGGCCGCGCGCTCCGGGGACTCCCCCACCTCGGCGAAGGGGCCCGCGTCCATCCCGGGATAGACCGTGCGCAGCTTCGCGCGGTCGGCGCCGCAGCGTTCCTGCCAGCGGCGGGCGTGTGCGTTGCCGGGCGTGATGTACGCGGCCTGTCGGTAGATCTCCGCGGCGAGCCTGCCGTGGAACGCGGCGATCAGGGACCGTACGGCGGGCGGGGAGTCGGTGGTGGTGAGGTAGTGCGTGCGCAACCGCACGCCGTACTCGGTGACGAGCAGGGGTACGCCGGTGAAGTGGCGGGCCAGCAGGCCGGGCAGGGCCGCCGCGCCGCCCGACGCCGCGTGGCACAGGTCGACCGAGCCGAGTCCGTCGTCCTCGTACCAGTCGAGGGAGAGGGGGCGCAGGGCGTGTTCCAGGTGCGCGGCGACGGCGAGGAGATCCGGTACGCGCGCCTCGTGCGCCGTATGGAGGGCGCCCGGCGCACGGCAGGCGCGCTCCAGGGCGCGTACGGCGGTCTCTGAGCGGAGGGCGCCCACCAGTCCGCCCTCGTCGCGGGCGAGTTCGGCAAGCCCGTAGAGGGCGTTGGCGAAACGGTCCGCCACAGTGGCCGACGACCCGACCGGTTGCGCGGAAGCCCCGTCGCCTTCAGTGGCGGCCCCGGCGCACAGTACGGCCGCGAGCTCCCCGTAGCACTCCGCGAACCGTCGGCGCGCGCGGCGGCCGTACACGAAGCCGTCGTCCTCCGCCGCCCACAGCGGTGCCGTACGGACATGGCGGACCTGGGGCGGCAGCGGGAGCCGGCCCTCGTCCTCCTGGCGCTCGCTGCGGCTGAGCGCGTAGACGTCGAACTCGTGCTGCGCGAGCCCGCGCACGAGCCGGTCGCACCAGGGACTGGCGTCACCGCTCACGTACGGATAGCCACCCTCGGTGAGGAGTCCTATGCGCACGAATGCACCCCCGATCTTCCCTAAGGGGAGCCGTCGTTGGGTCGACGGCTCGCAGCGGGAAAGAACGTATGCGGACAAGCCGGTGGCGCGACGGACGGTTGTCCGTCGCGCCACCAAAAGGGGTGAACGGTCGTAACTTTCCCGTGCGGGACGCGTTTTGTCGCGCTAGGAGATCGAGCGCCTACGGATTGTCATACGTGAAGAGCGGGCTCAACTCTCCGGGTACGGCCAGGGGTTGGCCTTGCAGCGGATGCCGTCGTGCTCCAGGAACTTCGTCTGCTGCTGCATGACGGGCGCCAGTTCGCCGGCTTTGTCGCAGGTGACGTGGGAGTAGCCGAGGCGGTGGCCGATCTCGTGGTTGATCAGCATCTGCCGGTAGGCGTAGATCTTGTCGCCGTACGTCTCCGAACCCTGCGCCCATCGATAGGCGTTGATCATCACGCGCTCGGTGGCGGCGGAGTCGCAGGACACATTGTCGACCGTCGTGTCCAGGCCCGACTTGGCGCACCAGTCGGCGGTGGTGCCGGGGCTGGCGAGCGTGATCACGAAGTCGGGTTTCCCGGAGTGGATCCGTTCGAAGGTACGGCCGCCGCTGTGCGCCCAACTCCGGTCGTCGTTTAGCGTCTTCTGCACGGCCTGCGCGAAGAGCTCACCGTCGAGGCCGAGCCCCTGCTCCACGTCCACGCGGTAGGTGTACTTCTGCCCCGCCCCCGGCGCCTTGTCGATCCCGGGGATCGCGTCGAACTTCCCCGAGCCGTCGAGCGTCGCGCTCAGCGGGTACGTGCGGCCCATCTTCTGCTCGTACGTCAGTGGAGCCGCGCTCGGGGTACCGGACGGCGTCGGCCTCCCGTCCCCCCGCGACGCGGAGTCCCGGACGTCCCTGGACTGGTCGCCGGCGGACTGCGACTCCACGGCACCGTCCTCGCCCTGGCCGGTGACCTGCCCGGCGACGATCACGGCCAGCACGGTGGTCACGGCGGCGGCCGCGATACCGGCGAGGGCGCGGCCCTTGCCGCCCTTGGGGGACGCGGGTTCGCCGGTCGGAGGTACCTCGTCGTCCGCCTCGGTTTCGGTGTCCCAGCTGGTGACGGAGGCGTAGGAGTGGGCGGTGGGGGCGGTGAGGGCCGGGTTACGGAGTACGAAGACGTCGTCCTGCTCGTCGAAGGCGTCGAGGTAGTCCTGGCGCGGACCAGGGCGCGCCTGGCGCGGGCCTGGGGGCGCCTGTCGCTGGCCAGGGGGCGCCTGTCGCTGGCCAGGGGGCGCCTGTCGCTGGCCAGGGGGCGCCTGTCGCTGGCGGGGGAACACCGGAGCGCCGGTTCCCGCAACCGTGCGCCCCCTCAACTCACCCCAGCCGCCCCCTTGTTCACGCTGCTCGGGGTGACCACCGCGGACCTGGGGAACGCCGTGGGCGGGAGTGCCGTCGGGAAAGCGAGGCATGCCGTGCGCCGGAGTGCCATCGGGAAGACGCGGAAAGCCGTGCGCCGGAGTACCGTCCGGCAACCGTTGGGCTCCCGGGGCCGTAGTGCCGCCCGGAAAACGGGTCACCCCCTGCCCCGGAGCACCGTCCGCAAAACGCGGCACCCCCTGCCCCGGAGCACCGTCCGCAAAACGCGGCGCCTCCCGCCCCGGAGCACCGTCCGCAAAACGCGGCGCCTCCCGCCCCGGAGTGCCGTCCGGCGCCCGCGGTACTCCCCGCGCGGGCGTCTCCTCGGCAACCCCCCGCCTTCCCGAAGGCCCGGGCGCGCGGCGGCGCGTTCCCTTGTCCGCGGTGTCACCCTTGGGTGCCGGACCACGGCGACTGTGGCGTCCCACCTCGCCCCTCAGCTCCCCGCGCTCGCGGACTCGGCCCCACCCGCGAAGGCCCCACCGGCGGACCCGCGCCCGCCCGAGCCGGCACCGCCCGAGTCGGCACCGCCGGAGGCGACACCACCGGAGGCACCGTCGTCACTCGCTCTCACTTCGGCCTCCGCCTCCACCAGCAGTTCACGAAACGCCTTCGCCACCGTACCCGGGTACTCCATCATCGCCACATGCCCGGCGTTCGGAAGCGTCAGGAGCCGCGCGTCGCGGAAAGAGCGGGCGGCCTTCTGGGCCATGCGGAAGCCCACGAGCTGGTCCCGGCCGCCGTAGATGAGGAGCGTGGGGGCGAGCACCCGCTCGGCCTGGCGCCACAGTCCGTGCTGGCCACCCAGCGTGTACGCGTTGACGATCCCGCGCGCGGAGCGCGCCATCGCGTCCCAGAAGTACGGCAGTTGCAGCCGCCGCTCCATCTCCTCCACGGCGTTGTGGAAACCTTCGGGCGACACGCGCTCGGGGTCGCCGTAGCAGAGCGTCAGGACGCCCCGGACCCGTTGCTCGGCCGTCCAGCCGGTGGTGAAGCGGGTGAAGAGCTGGACCACTCCGGGCAGCGCCAGCAGGGCCGTGGGGACGGCGCTGCGCTGGATACGGAGCTCCGGCAGCGCCGGCGAGACGAGCGTCAGCGTCCGGACGAGGTCCGGACGAACGGCGGCGACGCGGGTGGTGACCGCGCCGCCGAGGGAGTTGCCGAACAGATGCACCGGGCCGCGCCCGGAGGCGTCCAGGTAGCGAATGACCGCGCGCGCGTGCCCGGTGACCGAGTAGTCGCCGTCGTCCGGGGGCGGGGAGTCGCCGAAGCCCGGCAGGTCGACGGCCTCGCAGTCGACGTCCGCGTCGAGCAGCTCCATCAGCGCCGACCAGTTCTGCGAGGAACCGCCGAGGCCATGGACGTACAGCGCGGGCGGCAGGCCCTCGCGCGCGGGTGGCCTCGAACGGACCGTGAGCGTGATGCCGGGCAGCCGGACCGACTTGAGCCGCTCGCCCTCCGCGACCCGGACGGGCGCCACCTTCGGGAGCACGTTGGCGGTCGGCACGTACGGCAACTCGGTCGAAGACATGCGGCAATGTTACGAGGTGATCACGCGGTGGTTCATGTGTTCGCCGACACGGACACGGGAGATCACCGTCACAGGGACATGACAGTCCCGGGCGCGAAAGATCCACAGGTGCGGATCGACGGCCGCCCGCCGGATGCGCAGCGCGTGACGTTCCGGACGCGGATCGCATAGCGTCCGGATCGGGTGTCTCCTAGGCTCGTATAGAGGGCACCCGCGTGTGGCCCCTGCTTGCCTCAGGGACGTTCGTAGGAAGGGAGCCCGCCATGGCCGTTGACCCCACCGATCCCGAGACCTTCGAGGACGAGGAGACCGAGGAAGCGCAGGAGTTCGACGTCGAGGCCCCCGAGGTCGACGCGGCCGAGCAGCACGCGGACCTCGCGTCCGACCGCGACGACCCGCTGACCGGCGTGGAGCCCGACCGGGCCAGCGAGGGTGACCTCGCGGAACAGGCCCGGGTCGTGAGCCTCGACGAGGATGACTATCGGTGACGTATGACGACACCAGGTGCCGTTGAGCGGGAGCGAGGCCCATTTTTGCCCGCTCTGCACCCGTTCGAAACACTCTGTGCGACTTTCGTAGCCGTCCGGTCCGTGAAATTCTGCGCTCGCACCGCGCACAGCACGGTTACCGAAAAGTACGATGGCCGCGCGGCGCACACCGCATGTGGACGACTTTGGGAGGCGGCGTGACAGCCATCGAGCAAACTGAGGCAGCACGCCCGCGAGGTACGCGCCTGCCGCGCCGTGCCCGCCGGAACCAGCTGCTGGGCGCCGCACAGGAAGTCTTCGTGGCCCAGGGCTACCACGCGGCCGCGATGGACGACATCGCCGAGCGCGCCGGCGTCAGCAAGCCGGTGCTCTACCAGCACTTCCCGGGCAAGCTCGACCTCTACCTGGCTCTGCTGGACCAGCACTGCGAGTCCCTCATCCAGGCCGTGCGCAACGCGCTCGCGTCGACGACCGACAACAAGCAGCGCGTACGGGCCACGATGGACGCCTACTTCGCATACGTCGAGGACGACGGCGGCGCCTTCCGGCTGGTCTTCGAGTCCGACCTGACCAACGAGCCCGCCGTGCGCGAGCGCGTCGACAAGGTCACGAACGAGTGCGCCGAGGCGATCTGTGACGTGATCGCCGAGGACACCGGCCTCTCGCGCGCGGAGTCGATGCTGCTGGCCTCCGGGCTCGGCGGCCTCGCCCAGGTGGTGGCCCGCTCCTGGCTGCACAGCGACCGCAGCGTGCCGCGCGACCAGGCGGTGCAGCTGCTGACCTCGCTGGCCTGGCGGGGCATCGCGGGCTTCCCGCTGCACGGCAGCGAGCAGCCGCACCACTGACGCCTGCGCGTTTGTTCCCGTCGGCTGTTCGCTCCTGGCGTTCTCGCGCGGAGCGTGCGCGTCCCCTCACCGGGCTAATGTGTGCTGGGTACGGCGCGGACGCCCGCGCACTTCACTGACCGTTCGGAGGGACATAGCCGTGGAGGTCAAGATCGGCGTTCAGCACGCGCCGCGCGAGATCGTTCTGGAGAGCGGTCAGAGTGCCGAGGAGGTCGAGCGCGTGGTGGCCGAGGCGCTGGCCGGTAAGTCGCAGCTGCTCAGCCTCGTGGATGAGCACGGCCGCAAGATCCTGGTCCCGGCCGACCGTCTCGCCTACGTCGAGCTCGGCGAGCCGGCACCGCGCAAGGTGGGCTTCGGCGCGCTGTAGGCGGGCCGCGCACAGCGGCAGACGGAAGGGCCCGGCGGCTTGTACGAACCGCCGGGCCCTTCTGTACCTCTGTACCGAACCTCTCCGTTTCAGCCTGTTCCGGCCGTTTTCGATGCATCACGCACGGATTCACAAACGGAGCACACCTCCCGCACACAGGAGGATTGCATTCCGCAGGTCAGGGGTAAGACGGGCTACGACCGTTTCGGGCAGGCCGGCCATGTGGGAGGACCCTGACATGCTCCTGGAAGCACTCAGCTCCGCGATCCTCGGCCTGGCCCTGTCATGGGTCTACGCCGCGCGCCTGCCGCACCGCCTCCCGGCCCGCCCCCTGGTCCTGTCCACCGGTGTCGCCGGAGCCCTCTTCGGTGCCTTCCTCACGCACAGCGCGCTGGAGGCCGGTGGCGTCCTGCTGGTGCTCCTCGGCGCGGCGATCGTCTCGGCCGCGTCCCTCTCCCTGCTGCTGCGCCCGGCGGGAAGACTCCGCCGACGATCGGCGACGGCCTGAGCCGCCGCCGCAACCGTCGTCGTCCTTAGACGGCGACGCCTCAGGCGGCCAGCCCCAGGGCGGCCATCCGCTTGGTGTGCGCCTCGGTGATCCGGGAGAACATCCTGCCGACCTCGGCGAGGTCGAAGCCGTCGGCGACGCCGCCCACCAGCATCATGGACAGGGCGTCGCGCTCGGCGACCACCCGCTGGGACTGGGACAGGGCCTCCCCCATCAGCCGTCGCGCCCACAGCGCGAGCCGTCCACCCACGCGCGGGTCGGCGTCGATCGCCGCCCGCACCCGTTCGACGGCGAACCCGGCGTGGCCGGTGTCGTCGAGCACGGCCAGCACCAGGGACCGGGTGTCGGCGTCCAGGCGCGCGGCCACCTCGCGGTAGAAGTCGCTGGCGATGGAGTCGCCGACATAGGCCTTGACCAGCCCCTCCAGCCAGTCCGAGGGCGCCGTCTGCTTGTGGAAGCCGTCGAGCGCGGCGACGAACGGCTCCATCGCGGCGGTCGGCTCCTCGCCGATCTCGGTGAGCCGGTCGCGCAGCCGCTCGAAGTGGTGGAACTCGGCCGACGCCATCTTCGCCAGCTCCGCCTTGTCCTCCAGCGTCGGCGCCAGCTTGGCGTCCTCTGCGAGCCGCTCGAACGCCGCGAGCTCCCCGTACGCGAGCGCGCCCAGCAGATCCACGACCGCGGCCCGGTACTGCGGATCGGCGGCGGCGGTCGCCCAGTCCTGGGCGGCGACCCCGGTGTGTGCGGCGGCGTCGGTGGTCTCGGCGGCGTGCTCAGGCTTGTCAGAGGTCGTCATGAAGCGCACAATAGCCCGCTCGTCGCGGGGTGGAAGTCCCTGGTCAATCAGTGTGACCACGACGACGCGAAGGAACGCGCGCACAAGTGTGACGATGACTACGTCACGGAATCGGCCATCGCATGTGCGCGATTCCGGGGTATGGTGGTAATGCGCCTGCTGGTACGGCGACGATTCAGCCGTGCCTCGACAGGCCGCATGTATGAGGATGCCCGGTCGGTGGCCCGATCGGCTCCGACCCGACAGCCCTCCCTGACCGTACGGCACGGTGCGTACGACGATCGGAGGGACACCCTCAGCGGTACGAACGCTGGAGCGTTGGCAGAGGTCCCGTGTCCTACGGCGCGCCCCTACGGCGGCCGACGTCCCCGGCACGGTCCGACACGACCCCCGCGCTCGCCTCGTACCGCGCACACAGAAGAGGCAGCACCCTGACTACGACGTTCCGACAGCTCGGGATCCTCCCCGAGACCGCCGAGGCCCTGGAGGCCGTCGGCATCGTCACCCCGTTCCCCATCCAGGAGATGACCCTCCCCGTCGCCCTCTCCGGCACGGACGTCATCGGCCAGGCCAAGACCGGCACCGGCAAGACGCTGGGCTTCGGCCTTCCGCTCCTTGAGCGCGTCACCGTTCCCGTCGACGTCGAGGCCGGGCGCGCCGAGCCCGAGGCCCTCACCGACGCCCCGCAGGCCCTCGTCGTCGTCCCGACGCGCGAGCTGTGCACGCAGGTCACCAACGACCTGCTGACCGCGGGCAAGGTGCGCAACGTTCGCGTCACCGCGATCTACGGCGGCCGCGCCTACGAGCCGCAGGTCGAGGCCCTGAAGAAGGGCGTCGACGTGGTCGTCGGCACCCCGGGCCGACTGCTGGACCTGGCCGGCCAGAAGAAGCTCAACCTCAACCACGTCAAGTGCCTGGTTCTCGACGAGGCCGACGAGATGCTCGACCTGGGCTTCCTGCCCGACGTCGAGAAGATCATCAACATGCTTCCGGTGCGCCGCCAGACGATGCTGTTCTCGGCGACCATGCCGGGCGCGGTCATCGGCCTGGCCCGCCGTTACATGTCTCAGCCCACGCACATCCGCGCCACCGCGCCGGACGACGAGGGCGTGACGGTCGCGAACATCTCGCAGCACGTCTACCGGGCGCACAACATGGACAAGCCCGAGATGGTCGCCCGCATACTGCAGGCCGAGGGCCGCGGGCTGGCGATGATCTTCTGCCGGACCAAGCGCACCGCGGCCGACCTCGCCGACCAGCTCAAGCAGCGGGGCTTCGCCTCCGGCGCGGTCCACGGCGACCTCGGCCAGGGCGCCCGCGAGCAGGCGCTGCGCGCCTTCCGCAACGGCAAGGTGGACGTCCTCGTCTGCACCGACGTCGCCGCGCGCGGCATCGACGTCGAGGGTGTGACGCACGTCATCAACTACCAGTCGCCGGAGGACGAGAAGACGTACCTGCACCGCATCGGCCGCACGGGCCGCGCGGGTGCGTCCGGTACGGCGATCACGCTGGTCGACTGGGACGACATCCCGCGCTGGCAGCTGATCAACAAGGCGCTGGAGCTGGACTTCAACGACCCGCCGGAGACGTACTCCACGTCCCCGCACCTCTTCGAGGAACTGAGCATCCCCGCGGGCACCAAGGGCATCCTGCCGCGTGCCGAGCGCACGCGCGCGGGGCTCGACGCGGAGGAGCTGGAGGACCTGGGCGAGCCGGGCGGCCGCGGTGGGCGCGGTCGCGGTGGCCGGGGCGGCCGGGACGAGTCCCGCTCCGCCGACCGTGAGCGTTCGTCCCATGCGCCGAGGCGCCGCCGCCGTACGCGCGGTGGTGCGCCGCTGGACGCGACGGAGACGCCGGAGGCCACGACCGCCGAGGCGACCACGGAGGAGGCCGCCGCGCCGCGCACCCTGCGCCGCCGACGCCGCACCCGTGCCGGCGCCCCGGCGGCTGAGGCGACGGCCACGGCGGCGGTCGAGTCGCCCGTGACCGAGGGCGCGGAGACCGCGGTGACGACGGCCGAGGGCGCCGCCGCTGTGGAGGCCCCGGAGACGCCGGCGAAGCCGCGCCGCCGCCGGACGCGCAAGTCGGCGGAGGCACAGCCGGTTGAGGCCGTGGAGGCTCCGCAGGTCGCCGAGATCGCCCCGGCAGCCGAGGCAGCGGTCGACACCGCCGAGGCCGTGGAGACCAAGCCGAAACGCACCCGCACCCGCAAGACGGCAACCGCCGCGCCGGAGGCGGCGGTCGACACCGCCGAGGCCACCGAGGCCAAGCCGAAGCGCACCCGCAAGACGGCTGCCACGGCCGAGGAGACCGAGGCCAAGCCCAAGCGGACCCGGAAGACGGCAGCCGCCGCGCCCGAGGCGGTGGTCGACACCGCCGAAGGCGCCGAGGCCAAGCCCAAGCGCACCCGCAAGGCGACCGCCGCCACCGCCGAGGACGCCGACGCCAAGCCCAAGCGCATCCGCAAGGCAGCAACCGCACCGGCCGAGGCCGCGGTCGACACCGCCGAAGGCGCCGAGGCCAAGCCCAAGCGCACCCGCAAGGCGACGGCCGCCACCTCCGACGACGCCGAGGCGAAGCCCAAGCGCACCCGGAAGACGGCAGCCGCCGCGCCCGAGGCGGCGGTCGACACCGCCGAAGGCGCCGAGGCCAAGCCCAAGCGCACCCGCACCCGCAAGACGGCCACCGCCACCCCCGAAGCGGCCGCCGACACCGCGGAGGCCAAGCCGAAGGCACGCCGCACCCGCAAGGCGACCGCCCCGGCCCCGGAGGCGACCGCCGAGATCCCGGCGCAGGCCACGCAGGAGCCGGAGCCCAAGCCGCGCCGCCGCACCCGCAAGGCCACGGCCGCCGTGGAGGCAGCGGAGAGCTGACATACCGCCACCCGACGGCCCGGCCCACCTCACGTGGGACCGGGCCGTCGGCGTTCCCGCACGGGACGAAGGGCCGCGGACGCCCCCAATGCAACGCCGCCAGTACAACGCCCCCAACGCCACGCCTCCCAACGCAACGCCCCCAATGAACGCCCCCTCGCAAAATGCAACGCCCCAACGCAACGAGCCCCACCCCGTTCCCCTCCCCGCCCTCCCCCATACACGCCCACCCGCTACCCTCACCCCGTGACCACGCCCGCCACTCACACCCCGCCCCCCGGCGCCCGCGCCTACCCCCTCCGCACCCCGCGCGGTGACTTCGCGGTCGTGGACGTACCGGTCGCCCCCGGCGTCGAACCGCGCGGTACTGCCCTGCTGGTCCCCGGTTTCACGGGCAGCAAGGAGGACTTCCGCCTGATGCAGGGGCCGCTCGCGGCGCGCGGCTACCGGACGGTGGCCGTGGACGGGCGGGGACAGTTCGAGTCGGACGGGCCGGCGGACGACGAAACGGCCTACGCCCAGCCGGAGTTGGCCCGGGACGTACTCGCACAGGCCGATGCCCTGGGCGCGGAGCTGCACCTCCTCGGGCACTCCCTGGGCGGCCAGATCGCCCGCGCCGCGGTCCTGCTGGACCACTCCCCCTTCGTCTCACTCACCCTCATGTCGTCCGGTCCGGCGCAGATCTCGGTCTCCCAGCAGCAGCGTGTGAAGCTGCTGCGGGACGCGCTCGCCGTGATGACGTTGGCCGAGGTCTGGGAGGTGATCCAGACGATGGGCGCCCCGGAGGAGGTCGGCGGCCCGGCGCGCGGCATCGGCGGCCCCGAACTCCTGCGCCGCCGCTGGCTCGGCAACAAGCCCGCCCAACTCATCGCCACCGGCCGCCAGTTGTCCACCGAGCCGGACCGCGTCGCCGAACTCGCCGCCGTACCGCTGCCGTTCCACGTCTTGTCGGGCGTGCGGGACGACACCTGGCCGCTGCCGCTCCTGGACGACATGGCCGTACGGCTGCACGCGCACCGCACGGTCGTCGAGGACGCCGAACACTCGCCGAACGCGGACCAGCCCCTGCCGACGGCCCGCGCGATCGCGGACTTCTGGGACACGGTGTCCTCGACGAGCTAGTACTGCGTCTGCAGGTGCTCCCAGAACCCGTCCCGCAGCGCCCGGCGCAGATCCGCCTGCCCCCGCAGCGAGTACTGCAGCAGCCCCTCGGCCTCCACCAGCAGGTCCTGGTCCACCGAGCCGGGCAGATAGGGATGTCCGGGCAGCAGCTCCACCAGCGACTCCCGACCCCGCGCCGCCAGCCACTTCGCCGCGATCTGCGCGCCGACGAAGCGGACGTCCTCGCGGGCGGGCCGGGCGGCGGCAGCGGCGGGCTCGTAGGCGGCGGCCGTGCGCCGGGAGACGTACGGCTTGAAGAAGTCGAGGTCGAGGGTGCGCTGGCTGTCGACCTCCCACAGCAGCGGCTCGGCCTGGTTGCGGCCCTCGGGTGCCTCGATGCCCCACAGGTGCACCCGCGCCCCGTACCCCTGCGCCGCCTCGACCGCCGAGACCAGGTCCTCGTCGCCGCCGAGCAGGGCCGCGTCGCTGATGGCGCGGTGCCGGGCGAGGGACTCCAGGTCGGTGCGGATCAGTGAGTCGACGCCCTTCTGCTGGTTGTTGGCGTTGAGGTTGCCCAGGCGGACCTTGACGTCGGGCAGTTCGGCGATGGACTGCTGCTCGGTGGTGTGGATACGGCGCCGGGCGCCGTCGTACCAGTAGACCCGCAACAGCCTGCTGTCCGCGAAGATCTGGCGGGCCTTGTCGATGAGCGCCTCGATCAGCCCCTCGGCGTCGAGGTCGAAGGCGCGCCGGTCCTCGGTCCCGGCGACCAACCGGCCCGCGGCCGCGTAGAGATACCCCGCGTCGACGAAGATGGCATGGGTCGAGGGTGTCTTCGCCACCTCGGCGAGCATGCGCTGCAGCAGCTCGTTCGTGCGGTCGATGCGGGCGGTCAGGGCCGCGAGGTCGTCGTTCATCACCTCTATTGTCCCGTCGGTCACGCTGCGAACACAACCGGTCCCGGTTAGTCTCAGTACAGCGGCTTACCGGTCAGTAATTAGACGTTCGAAAAATTTCCTTAGCGTAGGGAATGTTTGTAACAAGCAGGCCGTTGCATACGTATGGAACCGGAGGCACCCCCGCCTTTCGGCCATCCCAGTAGTTCTCCTCAGGAGGATGACCAGACGAAGGGAGAAGCCATGCGCTTCGAAATCATGCGACTCGACGACGTGGACGGCACGCCCGTGGACACGACCGTCGTGGACGCCGCCTCCGTCAACCGGATCGTTCAGCAGGCCGCAGCCATCGGGCAGCGACTCTGGATCCGCCCGGCCGAGACCACGGCCTCATAACGCGGATCCGCCATCGAAGCTTCAGGGCCCCGTACGGACACACCGTACGGGGCCCTGCTGTGTACGAACGCGTTCAGCTCCCCTGGATCACCTGCGTGACCCCGTTGATGATCTGCTGCACGGCGATCGCGGACAGCATCATGCCCGCGAGCCGGGTCACCAGGACCACGCCGCCGTCCTTGATGACCCGGATGATCAGCAGCGAGTACCGCATGACCAGCCACAGCACCACATGAATGGCGAGGATCGCGGCCCACACCGACACCTGGAGGCCGACACTGTCCGCCTTCTGCACGGCGAGGATGACCGACACGATCGCACCCGGTCCGGCCAGCAGCGGCATGCCGAGCGGTACGAGGGCGACGTTGACGTCCTTGGTCTGCTTGGGCTCGTCGGTCTTGCCGGTGAGCAGGTCGAGCGCGATCAGCAGAAGCAGCAGCCCGCCGGCGATCATCAGCGCCGGAACGGAGACATGCAGGTAGTTGAGGATCTGGTGCCCCAGCACCCCGAACACGGTGATCACGCCACCGGCGACGCAGACGGCCTGGAAGGCCATCCGCCGCTGCACCTTGGCGGGCCGCCCGGAGGTCAGGGCGAGGAAGATCGGGGTGATCCCGGGGGGATCCATGATGACGAAAAGGGTGAGGAAGAGGGAGCCGAAGACGGCGAGGTCGAACATGACGGAGCTACAGGCCTTGCGATGAGATGACGGACGTGAGCGTGCGGGTCGTGCGCTCAGGCTCCGCCGGTCCCCGGCACCGGGAACGCGCCCGTCGCCCGCCGGGTGATCTCCCCGTACACCTCGGGGTCGGTCGTGTACTCGCCGAGCGCGACCGTTTTGCGGCTGCCGTGGTAGTCGCTGGACCCGGTGACCAGCAGCCCCAGCTCCTTGGCCAGCCCGCGCAGCCGCGCCCTGGTGTCCGGGTCGTGGTCCATGTGGTCGACCTCGAGGCCGTCGAGTCCGGCGGCGGCCATCTCGACGATCGCCGACTCCGGCACCGTACGTCCGCGCTTGGCGGCCCCCGGATGCGCGAACACGGCGACGCCGCCCGCGCCCTTGATCAGCCGGATCGCCTCGAACGGGTCGGTCTCGTGCTTCTCCACGTACGCCCGCCCGCCGTCGGCCAGCCAGTCCGGCGTGAAGGCATCGCCGACGCTCGGTACGACGCCCAGCTCGACCAGCGCGGAGGCCACGTGCGGCCGCCCGACGGACCCGTCGCCGGCGATCCGCAGGACCTGCTCCCAGGTGACCGGTACGCCCAGCGCGTTCAGCTTGGCGATCATCCCCTTGGCCCGCGGCACCCGGTCGTCGCGCACCAGCTCCCGCTCGGCGAGCAGCGCGGGCTCCTCGGCGTCGAAGAGGTAGGCCAGCATGTGCATGCTGATCCCGTCGATACGACAGGACAGCTCGGCGCCGGTGACCAGAGTGAGCCCCTCGGGCAGCGCCTCGATGGCCTCGGCGTAGCCCCGGCTGGTGTCGTGATCGGTGAGGCCGATGACGTCCAGCCCGGCAGCGGCGGCGTTCCGCACCAGCTCAGCCGGCGTGTCCGTCCCGTCGGAGGCGGTGGAGTGGGTGTGCAGATCTATTCGCACGACGCTGACTCCAGGCGGGACGGGACGGAGGGGACGGCCTCAAGGATAGCGGGTGAACCCGCGGCCCCTTGTCACAGACGAAAGGGGCCTGCACCCCCTACAGGGGCGAGGGGCAACGCCGCTCGGGGGCGCGGGGAACTGCGCGACCAGCCCCCGCAACCCGCACCCACTCACCGGAGTGCTACCACTACGGCTGCAGCAAGCGCGGCGACAGCGCCCCGCACGGCACCAACTCCACCTCCGCCCCCGCATCCCGAACATCCGTCAGCACCAGCTCGTCGTACATCAACAACCCGGACTGCTCGGGCCACACCACCGCCCACAGCCACAGCCCCATGGCCTCCCCGGCGAACACCGCCCGGTCGGTCGGCGATCCGGAGACAAGCCACAGCGGCGTGGGCCGCCCGGCGGCCAGGACCTTCACCTGGGGTGGCTTCTCGACGTTCATGTACGGCCCCGGATCCGGCCCGTCGATGCCCGCGTAGCGCGCGCCGAGGCCGACGCCGAGTTCCTCGGCGACCAGGACCAGTTCACCTATACCGCCGAGCGGCCCGGGCCCCGAGCAGGCCACCGCGGTGGCCCGGCCACCGCTGCGATCGTCACCGGCACAGGCCACTCCCGTGAACAGCCAGCCGACCGGCAGGGGCCACGGCATCCACACCGGTACCTGCGTGCGAGCCACCACGACGCTGAGGGCCTCGACGCTGGGTGGGATCACGGGCTGCAGCGGATGCACGGTGCCGTGCACATCGCACTGCCAGGAATCGGCGAAGAGTCCGGGAGCCCTGACCCGGCCACCACACTTCGGGCAACTGGGTTCGCCCCTCATAGGGCCCCACGGTCCTACCCCTGCTGCGCCACGTCAAGGACGATCACCCGTCCGGGCGGAACCCGTATCGCAAACCATTAGATGTAGTTTGCATTAATTAGCAAGTCTAATTTATTGTGTGTATGCGCCAACCATTTCCACCGTCAGCAAGGGAGCCCCACGCATGCACAGCAGCACGGGAGTCCTACGGCAACCGAAGGCGGTCTGGGCCACCGCCGGCGCCTCCGTCGTCGCCTTCATGGGCATCGGTCTCGTCGACCCGATCCTGCCGTCCATCGCCGAGGGACTGGACGCCACCGCCGGCCAGGTGTCACTGCTCTTCACGTCGTACTTCCTGATCACCGCGATCGCGATGCTGCTCACCGGCTTCGTCTCCAGCCGCATCGGCGGCCGCAGGACGCTGCTGCTCGGTCTCGCCCTCGTCGTGGTGTTCGCCGGTCTGTCCGGAACCTCCGGCTCCGTCGGCGAACTCGTCGGGTTCCGGGCGGGCTGGGGGCTGGGCAACGCGCTGTTCGTCTCCACGGCCCTCGCGGTCATCGTGGGCGCGGCGGCGGGCGGCAGCGCGGCGGCGATCCTGCTGTACGAGTCCGCGCTCGGCCTCGGCATGGCGTGCGGACCGCTGCTGGGCGCGCTGCTCGGGGACGCCAGTTGGCGCTACCCGTTCTTCGGCACCGCGTTCCTGATGGCCGTCGGCTTCCTGTGCATCACGGCGTTCCTGAAGGAGCAGCCGAAGCCCGCGCGCCGGACCTCGCTGCTGGACCCGCTCAGGGCGCTCGGCCACGGCGGTCTGGCCTCGGCGGCGACATCGGCGTTCTTCTACAACTACACGTTCTTCACCGTGCTGGCCTTCACGCCGTTCGTGCTGAACATGAGCCCGTACCGGTCGGGTGCGGTGTTCTTCGCGTGGGGTGTGCTGCTGGCCGTCTTCTCGGTCGTCGTCGCGCCGCGGATGCAGGCGCGGTTCGGCTCGCTGAAGGTACTCGGCGGCTCGCTGGTGCTGCTCGCACTCGACGTACTCGTCCTCGGCTACGGCGACCACACGACGGCCGTCGTCTGCACGATTCTTTCCGGTGCCTTCATAGGCGTGAACAACACCGTCTACACCGAGCTCGCGCTCGGGGTGTCGGACGCGCCGCGGCCGGTGGCGAGCGCGGGCTACAACTTCGTGCGGTGGTTCGCGGCGGCGGCCGCGCCCTACTTCGCGCCGAAGATCGAGGAGTGGACCGACGTCCACATCCCGTTCGTGGTGGCGGCGGTCACGGCGGTGCTGGGCGCGGGCGTGGTCGTCGTACGGCGGAAGGCGCTGACGGCCCGGGAAGAGGAGCTGGAAGTGCGGCACGCCACGGAGGACGGGGTCGGCGTCTTCGCCAACTGACTGTTCCCGGAAGGACTTTGGTGAGCTTCCTCACGCCCCGTGTCAGTCCAGCGGCACCGACGGGCGGGACGGGTCGCGCAGGTCCGTCCCGTTGGTCAGCCAGCGCTCCTGGAGGGCCTGGGCGCCGTGGACGCGCTTCCAGGCGGCCTCGTTCGGGGTCATGGGCAGCAGCGGCAGGAAGCGGACGGGGTCGAGGGGCGCGTCCAGTTCGAGGTCCTCGACCAGGCCGCCCGGCTCGGCGACCAGCACCGACGTGAAGGGAGCGCCGGGCCACAGCGGTTCGCCGACGTCCAGGGAGGCGCCGGGGGCCACGACCACGCCCTCGACCTGCGGGGACGCGGCGAGCGCGGCGAGCGGGCGCAGCACCTTGTCGGTGTCGGCGCGACCGGATCGCACGGAGAGCACCAGTTCGGCGCGCGGGCCCTTGACCGGGTCGGCGACGACCGCGGTGGGGTCCGTCATGGGCTGGGCGGACATGCCGAGGCTGGCGTAGCGGACGATGTCCCCCTCCTGGAAACGCAGCACCTCGATGCGGTCGGTGCCGAGGAAGGTGACCGCGGCGCGCGCGTCCGGTTCACCGAGCGCGGAGCGCAACCGGGACTCGACCAGGGGGAGAACATCAGCCATGCGGCGAGCATAGAACTCGTCAGGCCCGGGCGAAGCAGCGCCTTGACACTTCTGTCTGCTGATACTCTTGGCCGGTGGTTCGGGGCAGCACGCAGAAGCGTCGCGATCAAGTCCCGACGCCGACGACACTCCCTTACGAGGGACCGGCCGGAGGAGGTGGGGCTGCAATGGACCGAAGTCGACCGTGCAGTACCACCCGCTCTTCCGGCCGCTGATGTTGCTCTGGCTCTAGCCTGCCGCCACCTCTCGCATGCGCAACTCCTGCGTGTATTCGCGGAAGAGCACTTCGTTCCGTTTTGCCTCTGCTTGATCTGTATGACCTGCATCAGCAGCTGAATCAGTAGCGAAGCTCGCCACCGCGACGGTGCGGTGCTCCCCGCTTTGTGGACGTGCCAAACATCCGCAAGTCAGGACGTCCCCATTCCGGGCAGTTCCACCCGGCGCCCGCGGCCTCTCGCTGCTCGTTGCGAAGGAGCCTGCCATGTCGATGATCCGTGACCTCCGTGCCGCGGTCCGCCCGTCGCGTCCCGCCCTGCGCAAGGACACCGGGGCGTACGACACCACGCGCGACCCCCAGACCACCACCGCCGTCGTCGACTGCGCCGTCTACCGCGACGGCGCCCGCGTCGAGACCGACCGGCCGCTCACCCCGCACGAGGCGATGCGCCGGGTGCGGCGCGACGGCGGCTTCGTGTGGATCGGGCTGCACGAGCCCACCGAGGCCGAATTCGCCGGTATCGCAAGCGAGTTCGGGCTGCACCCGCTGGCGGTCGAGGACGCCGTCCAGGCACACCAGCGGCCGAAGCTGGAGCGCTACGACGACTCCCTGTTCACGGTCTTCAAGACCATCCACTACGTCGAGCACGACGAACTCACCGCCAACAGCCAGGTCGTGGAGACCGGCGAGGTGATGTGCTTCACCGGGCGGGACTTCTTCATCACCGTCCGGCACGGCGGACAGGGCTCGCTGCGGGCGCTCAGGCACCGGCTGCAGGACGACCCCGAGCTGCTCGCCAAGGGCCCCTCGGCGGTGCTGCACGCGATCGCCGACCACGTCGTCGACGGGTACATCGCGGTCGCCGACGCGGTGCAGGACGACATCGACGAGGTGGAGACCGAGGTGTTCTCGCCGGGGCGGAAGGGCGCGCCGCGCGGTACCGACGCCGGGCGGATCTACCAGCTCAAGCGTGAGGTCATGGAGTTCCGGCGGGCGGTGCAGCCGCTGATGCGGCCGCTGACGCTGCTGAGCGAGCGGCCGATGCGACTGATCGACCCCGACATCCAGAAGTACTTCCGGGACGTCGCCGACCACCTCGCCCGGGTGCAGGAGCAGGTCACCGGCTTCGACGAGCTGCTCAACTCCATCCTCCAGGCCAACCTCGCCCAGGCCTCCGTCGCGCAGAACGAGGACATGCGCAAGATCACGTCCTGGGCCGCCATCATCGCCGTACCGACGATGGTGTGTGGCGTGTACGGGATGAACTTCGACTATATGCCCGAGCTGCGCTGGAAGTTCGGCTACCCGATGGTGCTCGGCATCACGGCGATGATCTGCTTCGGCATCCACCGGACGCTGAAGCGCAACGGCTGGCTGTGAGCGCCTCTGGCTACGCTGCTCCCATGACTAGCGAGCTGCTCGACCAGGCCCTCGTCGAGGAGGCCACGAAGAAGTCCGGGCTCATCTGGGTGCGGGGTGCCGGCGCGCCGGCCGCGCGTGCGCTGTGGCACGTGTGGCACGAGGGTGCGGCCTGTGTGGTCGGCGACGGGCCGGGTGAGCAGCCGCTGCCGGGACTGGTCGACGGCGGCGCGGCCGAGGTGACCGTCCGCAGCAAGGACAAGGGCGGCCGGCTGGTCGCCTGGACGGCGCGGGTGGTGGAGCTGCCGTCCGGCTCCGAGCAGTGGCAGGCCACGGTCGCGGAGCTGAAGGGCAAGCGGCTCAACGCCCCCGACGGCGAGGCCATGCCCGAGCGGTGGGCCCGCGAGTGCCGGGTGCTGCGCCTGGAGCCGACCGGCGCGACCGCGCCGCTGCCGGACGGCTCGCTGGCCCGGGCGCCGCTGCCGACGCCGGCGACGACGCGCGAGCCGATCCCCGCTGGGCTGCCGCGCCTGCTCTTCAAGAAGAAGCGCAGGCGCAAGTAGGGCGGCGGGGCCTACGACGTCGGCAGCTGCTGGCCGTAGTCCACCGTCTTGTCCTTCGCGGGCTGCTCCAAGGGGAAGTCCTTGCCCCAGTCCGAGAAGGTGAGCGTGCCCGCGCCGCCCGCGCGGACCAGGCGGAGGGGGTACGGCTTGCCCTCCAGGGAGACGTCCAGGGTGCCGCCGGAGCCCTTGTCGCCGGTGATGCGGATGGTGCGCACGCCGGACTCCTCGTGGCGGCCGCCCGTGCCCAGGGTGCCGTGCAGGGTCAGCAGGCTGTCGAAGAGGACGTCCTTGTCGGTGAATCCGCTGAACCGCTTGTACGAGGGATCCCCCTTCGGCACCTTGACGTACTTGCCGTCGAGCTTGTCGGCCGCGGCCGTGTCCCCGTCGTCGGGCCCGTCGTGCCAGAACTCCGCGTCCGCCATGAGGAACAGCTCCTCACCGACCCGCAGCAACTGGAAGGTCGCCCCCTCCGCGCTGACCGACCCGGTGCCGCCGTCCGACTTCAGGCGCATGTCCAGCTTGTACGTGCTCCCGCCCGCGACGACCGTCCCCGACAGCCGTACCGCCTGCGCGGACTCGGCCGCCGTGAGCGTCTTGGCCCGGATCTTGTCGGGGGGCAGTTTGCCGACCCCGTTCGTGCCCGCGTCCGGGTCCTCGCTGCCACACCCGGTCAGCCCCGTCCCCGCCACAACCAGTGCGCACATCGCGCTCACCAGTGCGGTCCGGCGCGTACGGCCCTGGCGCATCGCAGTCACAGGTGGTGCTGCCTTTCTGACATCGGTCCTGAGCGGCGTAACGCAGCGTACCGGTGTGCCGGGCGGCCGGCGGAGCCAGACCGTCCGGACCGCTCACCAGGGCAGATCCGATCGGGACGGGCTAGCCTGAAGCCCATCCGAGCGAGCAATTCAGCACAAGCGGAGCAAAAGCAGCGAACGACTGGAAAAGAACGCACGGCAGGAAAAGAACACACGGTAGGAAAAGGAGGCGCAGCCATGGTCGCGGGCGCCCCCCGGATCTTCGTCTCGCATCTCTCCGGCACCGCCGTCTTCGACCCGAACGGCGACCTGGTGGGCCGCGTGCGCGATCTGGTCGTCATGCTGCGGGTCGGCAGCAAGCCGCCGCGGCTGCTCGGCCTGGTCGTCGAACTCGCCACCCGCCGCCGCATCTTCCTGCCCATGACCAGGGTCACCGGCATCGAGTCCGGACAGGTCATCACCACCGGCGTGCTCAACGTCCGCCGCTTCGAACAGCGCCCCACCGAGCGGCTGGTCTTCGGCGAGCTGCTCGACCGGCGCGTCACGCTCGTCGAGACCGGCGAAGAGGTCACCGTCCTCGACCTGGCGGTGCAGCAGTTGCCGGCCCGCCGCGACTGGGAGATCGACCGCGTCTTCGTCCGCAAGGGCAGGAAGGGCGGCGCCTTCCGGCGGGCCAAGGGCGAGACGCTCACCGTCGAGTGGTCCGGCGTCACCGGCTTCTCGCTGGAGGAGCACGGGCAGGGCGCCGAGAGCCTGCTCGCCACCTTCGAGCAGCTGCGCCCCGCCGACCTCGCCAACGTGCTGCACCATCTGTCGGCCAAGCGGCGCGCCGAGGTCGCCGCCGCCCTCGACGACGACCGCCTGGCCGACGTGCTCGAAGAGCTCCCGGAGGACGACCAGGTCGAGATCCTCGGCAAGCTGCAGGAGGAGCGCGCGGCGGACGTCCTGGAGGCGATGGACCCGGACGACGCGGCCGACCTGCTCTCCGAGCTGCCGGAGGAGGAGAAGGAGCGGCTGCTGAGCCTGATGGAGCCCGCCGACGCGGCCGACATGCGGCGCCTGATGGCGTACGAGGAGCACACCGCCGGCGGTCTGATGACCACCGAGCCGATCGTGCTGCGCCCCGACGCCACCGTCGCCGACGCCCTCGCCCGGGTCCGCAATCCCGACCTCTCCCCCGCCCTCGCCGCCCAGGTGTACGTCTGCCGTCCGCCCGACGAGACGCCGACCGGCAAGTACCTCGGCACCGTGCACTTCCAGCGGCTGCTGCGCGACCCGCCGTACACCCTGGTCAGCTCGATCCTCGACGACGACCTGCAACCCCTCGCCCCGGACGCGACGCTGCCCCTCGTCGCCGGGTTCTTCGCGACGTACGACATGGTCGCGGCGCCCGTCGTCGACGAGTCCGGGTCGCTGCTGGGCGCGATCACCGTGGACGACGTACTCGACCACATGCTGCCCGAGGACTGGCGGGAGACCGAGTTCGAGCTCGAAGAGGGCGAGGGGGTAGCCGCCCATGGCTCCTGAGCGTGACGTGGTGGGGCGCGAGATCGGCCGGGAGCGCATGCCCGCCGGGGCCACGGCGACCACGCGCCCGCGCGCCCGGCTCGACCAGCCACGTCCTCGGCGGCCCCGGATCCTGCCCGAGTGGGACCCGGAGGCGTTCGGGAAGCTGTCGGAGCGCATCGCCCGCTTCATCGGCACCGGGCGGTTCCTGGTCTGGATGACGATCGTGATCGTCGTGTGGGTGCTGTGGAACGTGTCGGCGCCCGCGGGCCTGCGCTTCGACGAGTACCCGTTCATCTTCCTGACCCTCATGCTCTCGCTCCAGGCCTCCTACGCCGCCCCGCTGATCCTGCTCGCCCAGAACCGGCAGGACGACCGCGCCCGGGTCGAACTCGAACAGGACCGCAAACAGAACGAGCGGTCGATCGCGGACACCGAGTACCTGACCCGGGAGGTCGCCGCCCTGCGCATCGGGCTCGGCGAGGTGGCGACCCGGGACTGGATGCGCTCCGAGTTGCAGGACGTGGTCAGGGAACTGCAGGACGGGCACCCGGACGGTCACCGCGTATTCCCGGCAGATCGGTCAGGGGTGCGTGACGTAGACGACCGCTGACGGGCTTTCCGAGGGGCGTGTGCGGAGCCGTACCATCGTCCTTATGGCTACGGAAGACGCGGTGCGCGAGGCACTGGCGACGGTGAACGACCCCGAGATCAACCGCCCCATCACAGAACTCGGGATGGTCAAGTCCGTGGAGATCGGCGCGGACGGCGCCGTCGCGGTCACCGTGTACCTCACGGTCTCCGGCTGCCCGATGCGCGAGACGATCACGCAGCGCGTCACCGAGGCGGTCTCCCGGGTCGACGGCGTCACCCGCGTCGACGTCACGCTCGACGTGATGAGCGACGAACAGCGCAAGGAGCTGGCGACGGCGCTGCGCGGCGGCCAGGCCGAGCGCGAGGTCCCCTTCGCCAAGCCCGGCTCGCTCACGCGCGTGTACGCGGTCGCGTCCGGCAAGGGCGGCGTCGGCAAGTCGTCGGTCACGGTCAACCTGGCGGCGGCGATGGCGGCCGACGGCCTCAAGGTCGGTGTCGTCGACGCCGACATCTACGGCCACTCGGTGCCGCGCATGCTGGGCGCCGACGGGCTTCCCACCCAGGTCGAGAACATGATCATGCCGCCGTCCGCGAACGGCGTGAAGGTCATCTCCATCGGCATGTTCACGCCGGGCAACACCCCCGTGGTGTGGCGCGGCCCGATGCTGCACCGCGCGCTCCAGCAGTTCCTGTCCGACGTGTACTGGGGCGACCTGGACGTCCTGCTCCTCGACCTGCCGCCCGGCACCGGCGACATCGCCATCTCCGTGGCGCAGTTGGTCCCCAACGCAGAGATCCTCGTCGTGACGACCCCGCAGCAGGCGGCGGCCGAGGTGGCGGAGCGGGCCGGCTCCATCGCCGTACAGACCCACCAGAAGATCGTCGGCGTGGTCGAGAACATGTCCGGCCTGCCCTGCCCGCACTGCGGCGAGATGGTCGACGTCTTCGGCACGGGCGGCGGCCAGGTCGTCGCCGACGGCCTCACGCGGACGACCGGCACGAACGTCCCCGTCCTCGGCAACATCCCCATCGACGTCCGTCTCCGTGAGGGTGGCGACGAGGGCAAGCCGGTGGTCCTGACCGACCCGGACTCCCCGGCGGGCACGGCCCTGCGCTCCATCGCGGGGAAGCTGGGGGGACGGCAGCGGGGCCTGTCGGGCCTGTCGCTGGGCATCACGCCGAAGAACAAGTTCTAGATCTTTTCGACGGGCAAGCGGGGCAACGCCCTCAGGGGCGCGGGGAACGGCGCGACAAGCCACAGACAACCCGCAGCCGCCGGACAACAAGCAGCCCTACGGCGAAGGGGCGCCGCACACCTGCGGCGCCCCTCACATCAGACGTAGGCCTCGATGTCCTTCACCACAGCGAACCCCAGCCCGTACGCGCTCATCCCCCGCCCGTACGCCCCCAGGTGAACCCCCTCCTGCGTGGACCCGGCGAGCACCCACCCGAACTCGGACTCCCGGTAGTGGAAGGGCGTCGGCACACCGTCGACGGGAAGGGACAGCGTCGACCAGTCGGAACCGGCGAGATCGTCCGCAAGGACCCACGCCGTCTCCGTCTGCTGGTCCAGCCAGTCGTCCCGCAGACTGTGGTCCATCTGCCCGGGCCAGGTGAAGGACAGCAGCCCCACCCCCGCCAGCCAGGCGGCCGAGGAGACCGACGTCGCCTCCAGCAGCCCCGTACCGTCGGCACTGCGCCGCACGGGATTCGCGGCGACGGTCACCACGACAGCGAACCGCTCCCGCTCCTCGGCGACCCCTTCGGCACGCACCGAGGGCTCGTCACCGTGGCCGACCGAACCGTGCTCCACGGCTCCGTCGGCCGTCATACCCACCTGCATCAGCCAGCGCGGGCCCGTGAACGCCTCGTCAAGGCCGTACCACGGGAAGGGCGCACGCAGGTAGCCGTCGACCGTACGCCGGGCGGAGGGGACCTGTTGCCCGCCCTCCGCGACCGGCGCCTGCGCGACTGCCCGACTCGTCGTCTCCATGTGCCCGGACGCCTCCTCGCTCTCGTCGGAACGGACGGCCCGCCCCCCTTCGGGCGTACTCGTCCGGTCCGCACAACAACTCGGCAGCATATCCACACCACTGCGGGCAGCCGGGAATGCGCCCGGCGCGTGGGTCGCGAGCGAGACGTGTTCAAGCCGCTGCGGGCGCGTGAAGGCTGTGGTGCGATTCGCCCGCGTCCCACGAGGTGACGGGCGTGAGGAGGAGGTGTCCCGCCGGTGTCAGGTGGCGTCGGCGTCGAAGGGCGGGCGGTCGTCGGCCTTCTTCGTCATGTCGACGCGGGCACCCGAGGAGCCGGAGGGGGCCGACAGCTCGGCATCGCGGGCGTGGACGGCGTCCGTGACCTCGGCCATCTCCTTCTTCAGGTCGAAGCCGTTGCGGATCTCCTTCAGCCCCAGGTCGTCGTTGTCCAACTGCTTGCGGATGAACGTCTTGGGGTTGAGGTCCTCGAACTCGAAGTCCTTGAACTCCGGGCCGAGTTCCTGCCGGATGTCCTGCTTGGCGCTCTCCGAGAACTCACGGATCTTCCGGACGGTGCGCATCACGTCCTGGATCACTTTCGGGAGCTTGTCCGGACCGAACACGAGCACGGCGAGGACGACGAGCGTCACCAGCTCCAGCGGTCCTATGTCATTGAACACCTGAAAGCTCCTTGCGATGTCCCGGGCCGGCTCCACGGTACCCGTCGATCCTGTCCGACCGGTACCGTTCCGTGCCCCGCACGTGCGGGTAAGTGAGCGTTTTCCGGTTGTTTGCCTTGTGAGAGAGGGTTCGCGGTCCCGTCTGTGAGATTTGTGTGGGTTCGCTCAGTCGCCGCCCGAGGAGCCGAGCACCAGGGAGATCGTCCGTTCCTCGCCGTCCCGCCGCAGGGTCAGCTCCAGCCGGTCGCCCGGGCGGTGGGCGCGGGTCCTGACGATCAGTTCCTCACCGGAGTGGATCCGCTGGCCGTCGACCTCGGTGATGATGTCGCCCGGCTCGATCCCGGCCTTGTCGCCGGGGCCGCCCGGGGTGACCGGCTCGCCGCCCTCGCTGCCCTTGGTGCCGACGCGGGCGCCGTCGCCGGTGTAGTTCATGTCGAGGGTGACGCCGATGACCGGGTGGGTCGCCTTGCCGGTGGCGATCAGTTCCTCGGCGACGCGTTTGCCCTGGTTGATCGGGATGGCGAAGCCGAGGCCGATGGAGCCGGACTGGCCGCCGTCCAGGTCGGTGCCGTTGTTGGCGGAACGGATGGCGGAGTTGATGCCGATCACGCGGGCCCGGGCGTCGAGCAGGGGGCCGCCGGAGTTGCCCGGGTTGATGGGGGCGTCGGTCTGCAGGGCGTCGACGTAGGAGATGTCGCTGGCGTCGCCGCTCTCACCGCCTGCCGTGATGGGGCGTTCCTTGGCGCTGATGATGCCGGAGGTGACCGTCCCGGCCAGGTCGAAGGGGGCGCCGATGGCGACGACCGGGTCGCCGACCTGGACGTTGTCGGAGTTGCCGAGGGGCAGCGGCTTGAGGCCGCTGACGCCGCGTACGCGGACGACCGCGAGGTCGTAGCCGCCGTCCCGGCCCACCACCTCGGCCTTCGCCGTCTCGCCGCTGTGGAACGTGACCGTTATCTCGCCGTCCGTGCCGGCGGGCTCCACGACGTGGTTGTTGGTGAGGATGTGACCCCGGCCGTCGAGCACGAAGCCGGTGCCGGTGCCTTCCTCGCCGGAGCCGCTGACGTGCAGGGTGACCACGCTGGGCAGGGCCCGCGCGGCGATCCCGGCCACGCTTCCGGCGTCCCGCCCGTCGGCCTCCCGCCCGGCCTGCGGCAGCTCCACCTGCCCGACCCCGCCGTTGCGCTCCAGATAGGCGCCGACGACACCGCCGACGCCGCCGGACACGAGGGCGACGAGCAGGGTGCCGACGATGAGGATCTTCTTGCCTCGTTGACGACGCTGCTGCTCGGTGGGGATCGCGGCGCCGGTCTGTTGGAGCGGGCCGGGCGCGAGGCCCGCGCCGGGGGCGGGGACAGAGGCGGGGGCGGCCCAGGGGTCGTAGCGGTGCCAGGGGTCGGAAGGAGAGGCGGGGGCGGTGGGTGAGGCCTGTGAGGCAGGTGAGGATGGGGTGTCGGTGGTGGGTGGCGGCACGGCGGTGCCACTGATGGCCGCGGGGGCGGGCGCCGACGGAGGCGCGGGCGCCGGGACGGCCGGGGCAGACGCCGGTGTGGGCGCCGGCGGAGGGGCGGGCGCCGGAAGGGCCGGAGCAGACACCGGAGCGGCCGGAACGGGCGAAGCGGGCGCCGGAACGGCCGAAGCAGGCGCCGGCGAAGGGGCGGGCGCTGGAACGGCCGGGGCAGACGCCGGAACGGGCGGTGTGGGCGCCGGAACGGGCGGGGCAGACGCCGGAACGGGCGGTGTGGGCGCCGAGGCGGCCGAAGCAGGCGCCGGCGAAGGCGCGGGCGCCGGAACGGCCGGGGCAGACGCCGGAACGGGCGGTGTGGGCGCCGAGGCGGCCGAAGCAGGCGCCGATGGAGGCGCGGGCGCCGGGACAGCCGGGGCAGACGCCGGAACGGCCGGTGTGGGTGCCCCGTGCGGCGGTGGCGGGGCCGGTGCCGGGGTGGGCGTCACCGTCGCCGTGCCGTGGGCGGGTGTGGTCGCCGGGTGCTGTACGGGTGGAGCGGGCGCCCAGGGACCGGGCTCGCCGTAGGGCGGGGTGCTGTACGGGTCGGGGTCGTGGAGGGGTTTGACGTCCTCGACGGCGGGAGCGGGGGCCGGAACCGCGTCCTCCGGCGCAGCGGACGCCGTCATGTCACCCTGCGATGCCTGCGACGCATCGGCGTCCCCCGAGGCCTGGCCCGTCGGCGCCTCGTCGGACGCCACCTCGGGCGCATCCTCCGGGCGCCTCAGCTCGAAGTCGCCCTCCCCCTTGTCCGGCGTCGGCACGGTGCCCTCGTTCATGCTCTCCCCACAGCTGGCCGCGGCCCGGCTCGTCGTTGGTGTGGCCGCAGTTCGTGATTCCGCGCCGGACGCCGGGGCGTGGGCGCGGTTCACCCCTGGATTCAACCAGGTTCGGGCGCCGCGCCGCAGGGGCCGGTCAGCGGGGTGTGCCGGAGGAGGACGCGGAGGGAGCGGCGGTCCCGTCGGTGACGGGGGCCGCGAGCAGGCCGGGAGTCATGACCTCCGGTGCCGTCGACCAGCTGGTGAGCGTGATCGGCGGGGCCGCCGCCGGCGGACGTATCAGCGGCGACATCGCGGCCGCGCCGGCCAGCATGGGAGCCGTGAGGGCGTGCACCGGCTGGGCCGCCACTCCGGGCAACAGGGGTGCGGACACCGCGGTCGGGGCGGCCGGGGTGTCCCCGAGCGTCCGTCCGCCCTGGCTCTGGGCGAGCTGTGGGCCGACACCGCGGCGCCGCTGGTTCTCGGGCGCCGTCGCCGTCCCGGACCCCGGACGGGCCGGGGTCACATTGCTGCCCGAGCCGCCCCGGGGGTCGGTGTCGCCCGGTGTGCCCGTGGTGACGCCGCCGAGGGCGATCGCGGCCAGGGACACCGCCCCGGCGGCCACGAACGCGAACCGGCGCCCACGCGAGGCGGCCGCCCGCTCGGCCTCACTGCGGCCGACGTCGTGGATGCGGAAGCCGCGCTGTGCGGAGGCGGGCAGTACGGACGCGTGCGCGGCGGTGGGGACGTATTCGAAGTCGAAGCGCTCGCCGCGCCTCATGCCGAAGACGCCGGTGGCGCCGGGACGTCCCGTGGGCAGCCCGCCGAAGCCTCCCCCGACCGGTGGGACACCACCGTCGAGGTCACCTCCCCCGGGGAGACCCTGGAGGCGGGCCAGGAAGCTCTCGGAGGGCGGCGGCGGGGCGGCCTCCGCGAAGACGTTCTTCAACCGGCGCTGGGCGTCGACCTCCGCCTTGCACTTCGGGCAGGTCGCCACGTGCGCCAGCACGCGCTCACGCGTGTCATGACCGAGCTCGCCGTCCACCAGGGCGGCGAGTCGGTCTCCCAGGTGCTGCTCTGCGAGGCGCTCCTCGGCAGCCGTCGGCCGTGTGCCACTCACGCGGACGCGCCCCCTCCCCCCAGAGCGGGGATACGCGGCACGAAGGAGCGGCGCTCGGCGCGCGCCTCCGGGGACCGGTGCGCCAGGGCCTTGCGCAGCTGCGAGCGGCCGCGGTGGATCCGGGAGCGGACCGTGCCCAGCTTGACGCCGAGGGTCGCGGCGATCTCCTCGTACGACAGTCCCTCGATGTCGCACAGGACGACCGCGGCGCGGAACTCGGGCGCGAGGGTGTCGAGGGCCTGCTGGACGTCCGCGTCGAAGTGCGCGTCGTTGAAGACCTGCTGCGGGGACGGCTCGCGGCTGGGCAGCCGCTCGGCCGCGTCCTCGCCGAGGGCGTCGAAGCGGATGCGCTGCTTACGGCGGACCATGTCCAGGAAGAGGTTCGTGGTGATGCGGTGCAGCCAGCCCTCGAACGTGCCCGGTGAGTACGTCGACAGGGAGCGGAATACACGGACGAAGACCTCCTGGGTGAGGTCCTCTGCGTCGTGCTGGTTACCGGTGAGGCGGTAGGCCAGCCGGTACACACGGCCGCTGTGGGTGCTGACGATCTCCTCCCAGGTGGGCGGAGTCCACGCCTGCCCGTCCGCGTCGGTGGAGAAGGTCGCGGTCCGGTCGGTGCCAGCGGCGTGGCTGTGGTCAGCAGCGGTGTCGTTCACGGATTTCGGCCTGCCCGCCGACCAGAGGAAGCGCCGCAGCACTCCTGCGCGGTCCACAGGCGCAGCCGCACCTCCCCTGTCAGCTCTGGTGGTGTCCAGTGGAGCCCCTACCATAGCCACCTCGCCCGTTAGCTCCCCATAAGCGGTTTTACGAGAATTTGATCTGTGCTGATACGGCTCATACGGCTGCGTCAGCACTTGCTGGCCGTCCCGCTCGTCGTCGTGATCCAACCGTGTCCCCCGCCGTCGTCTCCCACCCCTCTAAACGCCCGGTCCCATCTGCGGGTTCCCGGCACCAACGGATACAGTCACGCCCAGGCAACCACGGGGACAGGAGAGGGTCATTACCGGCAACCGGCTGACGAGCTGGGCGTTCGCCGACGCCTTTGTCGCCGAGGACGACGCGCTGCACTGGGCCCGTGACCGGGCCCGGGAGGCAGGGCTGCGCTCGGTGTCGCCCGGCACGGGCGCCGCGCTGCGGTTGCTGGCCGCCTCCGTGGACGCCAAGGCGGTGGCCGAGATCGGCACCGGCACCGGTGTCTCCGGGATTCATCTGCTGCACGGGATGCGCGCGGACGGCGTGCTGACCACCGTCGACCCCGAGCCGGAGCACCAGCAGTTCGCGCGGCAGGCCTTCCGAGCGTCCGGGTTCGCCAGCAACCGGGCCCGCTTCATCCCGGGCCGCGCCCTCGACGTGCTGCCCCGGCTCGCGGACGCCGGTTACGACCTCGTCTTCTGCGACGGTGACCGGCTGGAGGTGCTGGACTACCTCGCTGAATCGTTGCGCCTGCTGCGTCCGGGCGGGCTCGTGGCGTTCGAGGGCGCCTTCGCCAACGGGCGCACGGTGGACTCGGGACCGCAGCCGACGGAGGTGCTGCGACTGCGGGAGCTGCTGCGCGCGGTGCGCGAGAGCCAGGAGCTGGTGCCGTCGCTGCTGCCGGTGGGCGACGGGCTGCTGTGCGCGGTCAAGCGGTGACTCCCGCTGAAGTGGCGACTCCTGCTCAGCGGAGCTGAGCAAACAGCCGCCCCGGCACCGGATGCGGTGCCGGGGCGGCTGAAAGGGTATGGTCGCCCGCGGGTCAGCCCACGACCTTCTTGAGGGCGTCGCCGAGCGCGTCGGCCTCGTCCGGGGTCAGCTCGACGACGAGCCGACCGCCGCCTTCGAGCGGAACGCGCATGACGATGCCCCGCCCCTCCTTGGTCACCTCGAGCGGGCCGTCACCCGTCCGCGGCTTCATGGCCGCCATGCTCGTTCCCCTTCCTGAAAACCAGCTCATCGTCAAAGCCGACGGCCCGCTGAAGGGCACGCGCGGTCCTGAAGGCAGACACGCGACACCGGCATCGAACACATTGCTTCCAAGCCATTATCCCGCATCTCACGACCCGATGACCAACATCAGTCGGCATCGCTTGGGCAACGCGCGCGAGCAAAACCACTCAATTCGGCGATGTGGCTGCGATACTGCGCAGCCGCACAGACTTCCGCCCACCGGAAACCCACCCGAATTCTTTGACGCAGCTCACACGGACGCTCGGGGCCGTTGTCAGTGATCTCCGTCATGCTGTCCTCAGACAGGACGTACCGACCGGTACGCCCCAAGCCGCCGACCCGGAGGGGATACGCCATGGCCGACACCGTGCTCTACGAGGTGAACGACGGGCTCGCGACGATCACGCTGAACCGCCCCGAGGCGATGAACGCGCTGAACATCGAGGCCAAGGTCGCCCTCCGGGACGCGGTCCAGTCCGCGGCGGCCGACGACGCCGTCCGGGCGGTGCTGCTGACCGCGGCCGGTGACCGGGCGTTCTGCGTGGGCCAGGACCTCAAGGAGCACATCGGACTGCTGGCCGCCGACCGGGAGGCGGGCGAGGGGCAGACTATGAGCACCGTGCGTGAGCACTACAACCCGATCGTGCGGGCGCTGACCGACATGGCGAAGCCGGTGGTCGCGGGCGTGAACGGGGTCGCCGCCGGGGCCGGTTTCGGCTTCGCGCTCGCCGCGGACTACCGGGTCGTGGCGGACACGGCGGCGTTCAACACGTCGTTCGCGGGCGTCGCGCTGACCGCCGACTCCGGTGTCTCCTGGACGCTGCCGCGCGTGGTCGGACCCGGGCGCGCCACCGATCTGCTGCTCTTCCCGCGCAGTGTCAAGGCGCAGGAGTCGTACGAGCTGGGCATCGCGAACCGGGTCGTGCCGGCGGCGGAGCTGCGGGCGGAGGCCGAGCAGGTGGCTCGCTCGCTGGCCGAGGGGCCGACGGTGGCGTACGCGGCGATCAAGGAGGCCGTGGCGTACGGGCTCAGCCACTCCCTGGCCGAGACGCTCCAGAAGGAGGACGAGCTCCAGGCGCGGGCGGGGGCGTCGGAGGACCACGGGATCGCGGTGCAGGCGTTCGTGAACAAGGAGAAGCCGAAGTACCTGGGGCGCTGAGCCGGGTCCGGCCGCCGATTTCCTGCGGCCTGATCCAAACGACAGGCCCTAGCCGACGCGGCGTGCGGCGCAGTCCGCCAGGTGGTCGTTGACCAGGCCGCATGCCTGCATCAGTGCGTACGCCGTCGTCGGACCCACGAAGCGCAGGCCCCGTTTCTTCAGGGCCTTGGACAGGGCCGTCGACTCCGGGGTGACCGCGGGGACGTCGGCGATGGTCTTGGGGACCGGGCGGGTGGCCGGGTCGGGGGCGTGCGACCAGATCAGGTCGTCCAGCTCGCCCGGCGCCCAGTCAGCCAGCGCGCGGGCGTTGGCGAGGGTGGCGTCGATCTTCGCGCGGTTGCGGATGATGCGGACATCGGTGAGGAGGCGGTCGCGGTCGGCGTCCGTGAAGGTGGCGACCGTGGCGATCTTGAAGTCGGCGAAGGCGGCGCGGAAGCCGGGGCGGCGGCGCAGGATGGTGATCCAGGACAGCCCGGACTGGAAGGCCTCCAGGGCCAGCCGTTCGAACAGCGCGTCGTCGCCGTGGACCGGGCGGCCCCACTCCTCGTCGTGGTACGTCACGTAGTCCGGCGTCGACAGGGCCCAGGGGCAGCGCAGCGCGCCGTCGGGGCCTGCCAGGGGGGTGCCGTCGCTCACCGCTGGTCCTCTTCCTGGCCGGTCCTGTCCGTGGAGACGCGGGCCTCGGCCTGGACGCCGGCCAGGGCGGACTCCAGGTCGGCGATCCGGGCGTCGCGCTCGGCGAGCTCGGCGGCGATGCGGTTGAGGGCGTCGTCGACGTCGGACATGCGGTAGCCACGGGCGGCGAGCGGGAAGCGCAGGGTGTCGATGTCCGTGCGGCCGACCGGGCGGTCCAAGGGCAGCGGGTCCTGCAGCCGCTCGGGCGCGGCCTCGGGCAGCGGGCCGTGCTCACCGCCGCCGACCACCGCGAGGGTCACCGCGGCGACCACGACGGCGAGGGCGACGACCAGGAAGAAGAACATAACCATCGCTGAGGTCCCCACACGGAGTGTGACGGCATACGTGTGGCGCACGCCGACGTCGAATGTGTCAGGGTCCGATCGTGCCATGCGAGTCTGACAGTTAGGGTCGCAGGCGGTCGCAAAGGCCCAGGACCAGGACGGACGAGGAGAGGTCACAGGGGATGCTCAGGCTGGGCAGGCGGGAGTTCGACCCGCGCGAGCCGGTGATCATGGCGATCGTGAACCGGACCCCGGACTCCTTCTACGACCAGGGGGCCACGTTCCGCGACGAGCCCGCGCTGGCACGGGTGGAGCAGGCGGTGGCGGAGGGGGCCGCGATCATCGACATCGGCGGGGTCAAGGCGGGGCCCGGCGAGGAGGTGACCGCCGAGGAGGAGGCGCGGCGGACGGTGGGGTTCGTGGCGGAGGTGCGGCGGCGGTTCCCGGAGGTGATCATCAGTGTGGACACCTGGCGGCACGAGGTCGGGGAGGCCGTGTGCGAGGCCGGGGCGGATCTGCTGAACGACGCGTGGGGTGGGGTGGATCCGCGGCTGGCGGAGGTCGCCGCGCGGTACGGGGTGGGGCTTGTGTGTACGCACGCGGGGGGCGCCGA
The DNA here is from genome assembly GCF_015712165.1 of Streptomyces spinoverrucosus. Taxonomy (NCBI): domain Bacteria; kingdom Bacillati; phylum Actinomycetota; class Actinomycetes; order Kitasatosporales; family Streptomycetaceae; genus Streptomyces; species Streptomyces spinoverrucosus. The sequence continues at coordinate 2,864,673 of NZ_JADPZX010000001.1, forward strand.
GCCGCGTACGCGGCCGCACCGGGTGACGTACGACGACGTCATGGCGGACATTCTGCGGGTGACGCTCGGGCTGGCTGAGCGGGCGGTGTCGTTGGGGGTGCCTCGGGAGTCGGTGCTGATCGATCCCGGGCACGACTTCGGGAAGAACACGCGGCACAGTCTGGAGGCGACTCGGCGGCTCGGGGAGATGGTCGAGACGGGGTGGCCGGTGCTGGTGTCGCTGTCGAACAAGGACTTCGTCGGGGAGAGCCTGGACAAGCCGGTGAAGGAGCGGGTGGTCGGTACGTTGGCCACGACCGCGGTGTCCGCGTGGTTGGGGGCGCAGGTGTACCGGGTGCATGAGGTGGCGGAGACTCGGCAGGTGCTGGAGATGGTGTCGGCGATCGCGGGGTGGCGCGAGCCGACGGTCGCACGGCGGGGGCTGGCCTGACACCTTCGCCCGTCCGGCGTTTGAGGACGAGGCCGTTCAGGCCGAGGCGGGGGAGCCGGGGGCGGCAGCCCCCGGGGCGGTCACCCCGGCGCCGGTGCACACGCTCACGCCGGGTGACTCAAGGCCCGTTCAAGCCCAGCGCTAGCGTCCCGCCTCCTTCGACACCAACGCCACCGCCTCGTCCACGTCGTCCGTCACGTGGAACAGCTGGAGATCCTTCTCCGCCGCCTTGCCCTGGGCGATCAGCGTGTTGCGGAGCCAGTCGATCAGGCCGCCCCAGTAGTCGGTGCCGAAGAGGACGATGGGGAAGCGGGTGACCTTCTGGGTCTGGACCAGGGTCAGGGCCTCGAAGAGTTCGTCCAGGGTGCCGAGGCCGCCGGGCAGGACCACGAACCCCTGCGCGTACTTGACGAACATCATCTTGCGGACGAAGAAGTAGCGGAAGTTCAGGCCGATGTCGACATAGGGGTTGAGGCCCTGCTCGAAGGGCAGCTCGATGCCCAGGCCGACCGAGATGCCGCCCGCCTCGCACGCGCCCTTGTTGGCCGCCTCCATCGCCCCGGGGCCGCCGCCGGTGATGACCGCGAAGCCCGCCTCCACCAGGCCTCGGCCGAGGCGGACGCCGATGTCGTACTCGGCGGACTCCACCGGCGTACGGGCGGAGCCGAACACGCTGATGGCGGGCGGGAGCTCGGCGAGTGTGCCGAAGCCCTCGATGAACTCCGACTGGATGCGCAGCACACGCCACGGGTCGGTGTGGACCCAGTCCGACGGGCCGCCCGCGTCCAGCAGACGCTGGTCCGTCGTGCTCGCCGTCACCTGGCTCCGCCGACGGAGGACCGGGCCGAGGCGCTGCTCCTCCGGCGGCTGCTTCTTGCCCTCAGGGTTGCCGGTGGCCATGTGCGCTCCCTCCGCTTGCGGGGTGTTTCCACCTCAGCGTAGATCCACGCCGGTTACGGAGGGGGTACATGTGCATGTCTGCAAAAAAAGCGCCCGCGCGTAGGGCCACCGCGCGCCCGTCACGCCGTCAGCCAGGCCCGCAGCCGCTCCTCCCCCGCCAGGATCTTCGCCGTCTCCACCCGCTCGTCCCGCTTGTGCGCCAAGTGCGGGTTGCCGGGGCCGTAGTTGACCGCCGGGACGCCCAACGCCGAGAAACGCGACACGTCGGTCCAGCCGTACTTGGGCTGCGGGATGCCGCCCACCGCCTCGATGAAGGCCGCCGCGGCCGGGTGGGACAGGCCGGGCAGCGCGCCCGGGCTGTGGTCGTCGACGACGAAGTCGGTCACGCCGCAGTCCGCGAACACCTCACGGACGTGGGCGATCGCCTCCTCCTCCGTACGGTCCGGGGCGTAGCGGAAGTTGACCGTGACGACACACTCGTCGGGGATGACATTTCCGGCCACACCGCCCGAAATGCGCACCGCGTTCAGGCCCTCGCGGTACTCCAGGCCGTCGATCACCGGGTAGCGGGGCTGGTACGAGGCCAACCGCTCCAGAATGGGCGCCGCCGCGTGGATCGCGTTCGAGCCCATCCAGCCGCGCGCCGAGTGCGCCCGCTCGCCGCTCGTCTTCAGCAGCACACGCAGGGTGCCCTGGCAGCCGCCCTCGACCTGGCCGTCGGACGGCTCCAGCAGCACCGCGAAGTCGCCCTGGAGCCACTCCGGGTGCGCCTCGGCGACGTGCCTGAGGCCGTTGAGGTCGGCGGCGACCTCCTCGTTGTCGTAGAAGACGAAGGTCAGGTCGCGGTTGGGGGCCGGGACCGTGGCCGCGATCCGCAGCTGCACCGCGACGCCCGCCTTCATGTCGCAGGTGCCGCAGCCCCACAACACCCCGTCCTCGTCCAGCCGGGACGGCACGTTGTCGGCGATCGGCACCGTGTCGATGTGCCCGGCGAGGATCACCCGCTGCGACCGGCCCAGGTCGGTGCGGGCGACGACGTTGTTGCCGTAGCGGTCGACCGTGAGGTGCGGCAGGGCGCGCAGCGCGTTCTCGATCGCGTCCGCGAGGGGCTTCTCGCTGCCGCTCTCGGACGGGAAGTCGACGAGCTGGGCGGTGAGCCGGGCGGCGTCCAGGGTGAGGTCAAGCGGGGAGTCGGCCATACGCCGACCCTAGCGCCCCTGACCCGCACTTCCCCGACCTGGGATTCTTTCCACACCCGGCCCCGCTCACTCCGTACTCTCCAGTACCTTGTACGCGTGCCAGAGCCGTCCCCTACTCTCCAGCGTCGTGGCCGCCTCCTCCGTGTCGGGGCGGCCTTCGTCGTCCTGCTCGCGGTCGCGGGCTATCTCGCGGTGCAGTACATCACCGGAGGCACCGGCGGCCCGGGATGCCGGGTCGTCTCGGCCGACGGCGACGGAGCGACGTACGAGTTCACCCCCGAACAGGCCGTCAACGCCGCCACGATCACCGCCGTCGGCACCGCCCGCGGCCTGCCCGAACGGGCCGTCACCATCGCCCTCGCGACCGCCCTGCAGGAGTCCGCGCTGCGCAACATCAGCCACGGCGACCGCGACTCCCTCGGCCTGTTCCAGCAGCGGCCCTCGCAGGGCTGGGGCACCGAGGAGCAGATCATGGACCCGATCTACTCGGCGGGCATGTTCTACGACCATCTGGTCGAGGTCCCCGGCTACACCCGGCTGCCCCTCACCGTCGCCGCCCAGCGCGTGCAGCGCAGCGGTTTCCCGCAGGCGTACGCCAAGCACGAGCCCGACGCCACCCTGCTCGCCGCCGCCCTCACCGGCCGCGCGGCGGCCACGCTGACCTGCGAGGGCCGGCCGGGCGCGACGGCGACCGCCGGTCCGGACGCGGTGCGCTCCGCGCTCGTGCGGGACTTCGGGCGGGACGCCGTGCAGCAGGCCGGCGCCGAGGTGGGCGCCACCACCCCTGCTCCGACGCCGAGCCTGGTCACCGAGACCAGCGGGCGGACGGTGACCGTGCCCGTCGCCGAGGACACCGACGGGCGCGGCTCCCAGGAGCGCGGCTGGCAGCTCGCGCACTGGGCCGTGGCCAACGCCTCCGCGCTGCACATCGAACGGGTCTCGTACGCCGGCCGGGAGTGGGTCGCCGGGCACACCGACAGCCGGTGGCGTGCCGCGGCGGGGGACGCGAGCAACGGGGATCGGGCGGAGAGCGCGGGAGCCGCGAACGCCGTCCGAATTGTCACTGCTCAGTAGTGCGAGCGGTCACTCCCACGGGTTACGTCCGTCCACTCGCGGCGACGGGGTGCTCAGGTTTTCGTGACCTCACCCTCGTATGCGTCAAAGCCCTTGGGACCACGGGGCTGTAAGGATTCGGCGGACTTTCGGACCGGGTGTTCTTTGCCCGATTTTATCCGTAGCCGATAATGCGACACATTGCCAAGTCTTTACGTTGGCGCACCGCAACCTTCGCGGGCTTCGAGCGGTAGTCACTGCGTCCGAGCCCGGTGAGCGAGACCGCGACCGACATCGCGGGTCGACTCCCGGGCACGGCTGAATACTTCACCGTTCTCTCCGTCGAAGGAGCACCATGTCCCTCCCCCTGACCCGTCGGATCGCCCGTGCCGCGCTGCTCGTCGCTGCGGGAGCGGCTGCCGGGGTCGGTGCGGCCGGCTCCGCCAGCGCTGCAGCCGAACTGCCCGCCACCGGCAACCTCGGCGGGCTGACCGCCCTGGACGGGGCCAACGTCGGCAACACCGTCGACAGCGCGGCGCAGAACGTGACCGGAACCGCCGGTGAGACCGGCAGCAAGGCAGTCAAGAAGGCGGTGCCGGCCGCGGGCAAGACCGGTGGCCAGGCCGCGAAGAAGGCGATGCCGGCGGTGCAGAAGGTCGCGGGTGACACGGCCGGGGCCGCCGGGGCCGTCGTGGGCGACGCCGCGTCGACCGCCGCCACCACCGGTGGGCTGCCGACGGACGGGCTGACCAAGGGCGGCCTGCCCACCGCGTCGCTGCCGACCCAGGGGCTGCCGATCGGCTGAGTGCCGAGCACCGCTCCATGAGCGAAGGGGTCCAGGGATCTTCCCTGGGCCCCTTCGCCGCGTTCACGCGAGGCGCTTGACCGCCGCCGCGATCCGCTCGTCCGTCGCCGTCAGGGCCACTCGTACGAAGTTCTCGCCCGCCTGGCCGTAGAAGTCGCCCGGCGCGACCAGGATGCCCAGGTCGGCCAGATGGGCGACCGTGTCCCAGCAGGACTCGTCCCTGGTCGCCCACAGATAGAGGCTGGCCTCGCTGTGCTCGATGCGGAAGCCGTGGCCCAGCAGGGCCTCGCGCAGGGCCGTGCGGCGGGCCGCGTAACGGTCGCGCTGCTCGCGGACGTGGGTGTCGTCGCCCAGCGCCGCCACCACCGCCGCCTGCGTCGGCGCGGACGTCATCATGCCGCCGTGCTTGCGGATCTCCAGAAGCGGGCCGAGGACGGCCGGGTCGCCGGCGAGGAAGGCGGCGCGATAGCCCGCGAGGTTGGAGCGCTTGGACAAGGAGTGGACCGAGACGATGCCCTCGTACGAGCCGCCGTTGACGTCCGGGTGGAGGACGGAGACCGGGTCGGCCTCCCAGCCGAGTTCGAGGTAGCACTCGTCGGAGAAGACCAGGACGCCGTGCTCACGGGCCCAGGCGACGATCCGGGTCAGCTCCTGCTTCGACAGCACCTTGCCCGTCGGGTTGGAGGGCGAGTTCAGCCAGAGCAGCTTCAGGTTCGTCGGGTCGAGGTCCGTCGGGTCGTCGTACACCTCGTACTCGGCGCGGGCCAGGCGCGCGCCCACCTCGTACGTCGGGTAGGCGAGGCGCGGGTACGCCACCTTGTCGCCGGGGCCGAGGCCCAGCTGGGTGGGGAGCCAGGCGACCAGTTCCTTGGAGCCGACGATCGGCAGGACGTGGTGGTGGGTGACGTCACGGGCGCCGAGGCGGCGCTGCACCCAGCCCGTGATCGCGTCCCGCAGTTCCGGCGTGCCCCACACGGTCGGGTAGCCGGGCGAGTCGGCGGCGGCGATCAGCGCCTTCTGGATCAGCTCGGGGACCGGGTCGACCGGGGTGCCGACGGAGAGGTCGACGAGGCCGTCCGGGTGCGCGGCGGCCGTCTTCCGGTACGGAGCGAGCTTGTCCCAGGGAAAGGTGGGCAGGCGGTCGGTGACTGCGGACACGGTGTCTGGCTCACTTTCTGGTGCGGCAAACGCCTCGGTCCCGTGCGGCGACGATCGGGGTGATCGGGCCGTACGGGACCGAGGCGGCGCGGTTCGGGCCGCTTAGGGGGTCACTCGCCCTGCGGCGGCAGCGCGGCGACGAAGGGGTGGTCCCGCTCGATCAGGCCGAGCTTGCTCGCGCCGCCGGGCGAGCCGAGCTCGTCGAAGAACTCGACGTTCGCCTTGTAGTAGTCCTTCCACTCCTCCGGCACGTCGTCCTCGTAGAAGATCGCCTCAACCGGGCAGACCGGCTCACACGCACCGCAGTCGACGCATTCGTCCGGGTGGATGTACAAGGACCTGGAGCCCTCGTAGATGCAGTCGACCGGGCACTCCTCGATGCACGCCTTGTCCTTGACGTCGACACAAGGCTGCGCGATGACGTAGGTCACGCTGTCGTTCCTCCTCGATACGGGCGCCGGCGGGCCTCCTCAGGCTCCGCCGCCTGGCGCGCGGGAGCGCGGCGTCGTCGATGCCCGCCCCTAGTATCTCCGTTCTTGGGCATGATCCGAACAGGAGGGGTGAACCGACCAGTGGAAATATCACCGGCTGGACGCCTTGAGGTCCGTATCACCGCTGCTGACGTGGGCAAACGAGTCTCCGTACGGCGCTTGGGGGACCATCGTGTCACGGAGCAGAAATTCACCGACACGGTGGGTGTTCTCACATCCTGGAACAACGGTGTGCTCGTGATCACACGGCGGGACGGCGAACGCGTCCGCATCGAGGAAACCTCGCTGGTCGCGGGCAAGGTCGTGCCTCCGGCACCGGCCCGGCGACGCGGCCCCGCCGCCTCCTACGAGGAGCTCGCCCGGGTCGCCGCGCGCGCCTGGCAGCCGCTGGAGAGCGAGCGGCTCGGCGAGTGGGAGCTGCGCGCCGCGGCCGGGTTCACCCGGCGCGCCAACTCCGTACTGCCACTCGGCGACCCGGGAGTGTCCCTCGACGAGGCGCTGACCGCCGTACGGCGCTGGTACGGCGACCGGGGCCTGCCCGCGTACATCCAGACCGCCACCGGCGCCGAGGGCACGCAGGAGCTGCTGTGCGCGGAGCTGGAGGAGCGGGGGTGGGTGCGGGAGGTGTCCGCCGAGTTGTGGATCGGCGGGCTCGCGCCCCTCGCCGACCGGGCCGAGGGTGCCGGGGTGGTGCTGTCCCGGGAGGCGGACGCGGGGTGGCTGGCGCGGTACCAGCGCAAGGGGGTGAGTGAGGTGGCTTTGCGGGTGCTGGGGAGCGGGAGGTCGGTGTGGTTCGCGAGTGTGCCGGGCGAGGGCTCGGTCCCCGCGGCCATCGGGCGGTGTGTCGTGGACGGGCGGTGGGCCGGGTTCGCCGCCGTCGAGGTGGATCCCGCGCTACGACGGCGGGGGCTGGCGAGCGAGGTGATGGCCGCGTTGGCCCGGCGGGCCATGGACGAGGGCGCGTCGGCGGCATGGCTGCAGGTCGAGACGGACAATGCCGGTGCACGGGCGTTGTACGCCGCGCTGGGCTTCGGTGTGCATCACACGTACCACCATGTCCGGGAGCCGGAGGGCAGGTAGCCATGAGTCCACCCTTCCCGCCATCCGCCGAGCGGTCCGCCGAGCTGCGGCGCCGGTTCGCCGAGGAGGCGCGGGCCGAGCGGCCCGATCTGGCGACGTTGTGTCTGCTGGTCGGTGCGCAGGCCGACGGGACGCTGGACGAGGCGGGCATCGACGCCGCGCAGGTGGAGCTGGACCGGCTGGCCGGGCTGCTGCCGTTCCGGCCGGGTGGGGCGCGGGCGTGGGCGGTGGCGTTGCGGGAGCTGCTGGGTGACCGGTGCGGGTTTCGCGGCTCCGCCGCGGACTATCAGCGGCTTCAGTCGTCGCTGCTGCATGCCGTGCTGGTGCGGCGGCGGGGGTTGCCGATTCTGCTGTCGGTGGTGTGGATGGAGGTGGCTCGGCGGGCGGGGGCGCCGGTGTACGGGGTGGCCCTGCCGGGGCACTTCGTCGTCGGGTTCGGGGGTCCGGCCGGAGCGGCGGACGAGCAGGTGCTGGCCGATCCGTTCGACGGGGGGCGGGTGATGAGTGGGAACGATGCGGAGTTGCTGGTGGTGGGGGCCACCGGGGCGCCGCTGGATCCTTCGATGCTGGTGCCCGCGGATCCGTTGGATGTGGTGCTGCGGATTCTGAACAACATCCGGGCGTGGGCCGCCGCGCGGGTCGAGCGGTCGGATGTGGGGTTGTGGGCCGTGGAGTTGTCGCTGCTGCTGCCCTCGCATCCGGCTCGGTTGCGGTACGAGCGGGCGCAGTTGCTGGTGCGGCGGGGGGACTTCCTGGGGGCGGCCGCGGAGTTGGATGCGTATGCGGAGGTGGTGGGGGGTGTGGATGAGGGGGCGGCGGAGCAGGTGCGGGGGGAGGCGCGGGCCGCTCGTGCCATGTTGAACTGATCGGGCGGGTGCGGGTTTCGTGTGGCTGGTCGCGCCCACGCGGCGGAGCCGCATATCGATACAGCCCCGCGCCCCTGGGGCGCTGCCCCGACCGGCGATTACAGCCAGCCCTTGTCCTCGGCGATCCGGGCCGCTTCCGTTCTGTTTCGGGCCGCCAGTTTTTGGATCGCCGTGGAGAGGTAGTTGCGGACCGTGCCCTGGGACAGGTGCAGGGTCTTGGCCAGTTCGGCGTTTGTGGAGCCGGCCGCTGCCGCTCGCAGGACCTCTCGTTCGCGGTCCGTCAATGGGTTGGTGCCCTCCGCCAGGGCCGCTGCCGCCAACGTCGGGTCGATGACCCGTTCGCCCGTCAGGACCTTGCGGATCGCCTCCGCCAGTTGCGCTGCGGGGGCGTCCTTGACCAGGAAGGCGTCGGCGCCGGACTCCATGGCGGTGCGGAGGTGGCCGGGGCGGCCGAAGGTGGTGAGGATGACCAGGCGTACGTCCGGCAGCTCCCGGTGGAGTCGGGCCGCCGCCTCGATGCCGGTCGCGCCCGGCATCTCGATGTCGAGGAGGGCCACGTCGACGTCGTGCTCGCGGGCCAGCGGCAGCACCTCGTCGCCGCGGGCCGCCTGGGCGACCACCTCGATGTCGTCCTCCAGGCCGAGCAGCGCGGCCAGTGCCTCGCGGACCATCGACTGGTCCTCGGCGAGCAGGACCCTGATCGTGCGGCTCATGTCGCGGATCCTACGGTCGGGCCGACGGGAACCCTCGCGACCAGCCGGAAGCCGTGCTTGACCGGGCCCGCCTCCAGCGTGCCGCCCGCCTTGTGGAGGCGCTCGGCGAGGCCGGTGAGGCCGTGGCCGGGGCCTTCGCCGGTGCCGCCGACTCCCGAGCCGTCGTCCTCTACGCACAGGTCCAGGACGGGGCCGTCGAGGGTCTGCCGACGGGTGACGGTGACCGTGCAGCGGCGGGCGCCGCTGTGCCGTACGACGTTGGTGACCGCCTCGCGCAGCGCCCAGGCGAGGGCGGACTCGCTCTCCTCGGGGACGTCGGTGACGTCCGGTTCCAGCGGGATGTCGAGGCTGACCCCGGCCGCCGTCAAGGCATCCCGGGCGCCCGCCAGTTCGGCGGCCAGGCGGGGGCGCCGGTAGCCGGTGACGGCCTCGCGGACGTCGACGAGGGCCTGGCGGCTGACCTGTTCGACGTCGGCGATCTGCCGGGCCGCCTGGTCGGGGTGGTCGGGGAGCATCCGGCCGGCCAGTTCGCTCTTGAGGGTGATCAGGGACAGGGAGTGGCCGAGCAGGTCGTGCAGGTCGCGGGCGAGGCGCAGCCGTTCCTCGTTGGCGGCGAGGTGGGCGACGGTGGCGCGGGCCTCGCGCAGGGCGATGGTGGTGCGGACGAGTTCCCGTACGCCGGTCATGGCGAAGCCGCCGAGCAGCGCCGGGATGAGCAGCCCGGCCAGGTAGGTGGTGCCGTCCGGGACGGCCAGGGCGACGGACGTCATCAGGGCCGAGGCGCCGGGGATGGTCCAGCGCGCGTACCGCAGGGGCAGTGCGGCGCCCGACGCGATCGAGACGTAGACGAAGAGGACCAGCCACTCGCGGCCGAGTGTGACGGCGAGGAGCGTCGACTGGGCGGCCAGAACCGCGATCGAGCCGAGGACCAGCGCGTTGCTGTCCCGGCGGCCGGTGCGGAACAGCAGGATCATGTACCAACCGACGAAGGCCGCCAGGCCGATCCAGCCGAGGACCCGGACGCCGGTTCGGTGGCCGCCGTGCAGGAGGTCGGTGACGGGGGCGCTCAGGTAGACGAGCCAGATGCCCGTCCACAGGCTCTTGATCAGCCGTTGCTTGCGGTTCTGCGGGCGCTGCCCGATACCGACGCCGATGCCGCTCACGCCTTCAGCGAGTCCTTCCGGTACAGCCAGGCCGCCCCGCCCGCGAAGAGCACGAAGGAGACGGCGAGTACGGCGATGTCGCCGGCCTGCGGGACCTGGCTCTGTTCGATGGCCCGCCCCAGGGCAGCGTACGCGTGCGTGGGCAGCCACTCGGCGATGTCCTGGAGCCAGCCGGGGAACGTCGTCGTCGGCATCCACAGGCCGCCGAGCATGGACAGGCCGAAGTAGACGATCATCGTGATCGGGCGGACCGCGTCCCCGCTCGCGAGGTAGCCGATGGCCACGCCGAGCGCGGCGAAGACCAGGCTGCCGGCCCAGATCGCGCCGGTCAGGGCGAACCACTGCCAGGCGGCCAGGCGTACGTCCTTCGCGGCAGCCGCGACCACGAAGACGATCACGATCGACGGCAGGCTCACCACGGCCGCGCTCGCGGTCTTGGCGAGGACGTAGCCGCGGCCGGGCAGCGGGGTCAGCCGCAGCTGTCGTACCCAACCGTTCTCCCGCTCCTTCGCGATGCGCTCGCTGTTGCCCATCAGGACGGCGGTCAGGGCGCCGAAGGAGGCCATGGAGACCATCATGTACGTCGGGAGGGTCAGGCCCGTGCCGTCGATGGTCGTCGTGCTGTCGGCGGTTCCCGCGAGCAGCAGGAACAGCACCGAGGGGTAGATCACCGAGAAGAACAGGAACTTGCGGTTGCGCAGGGCGCGGGTGAGTTCGAGGGTGATCAGGCTGTTCATGCGGTGCGTGCCTCCTCGGCGGTGGTGAGGGCGACGAAGGCCTCCTCCAGGCCCAGGCCGGCGACTTCGAGATTGCGGGGGTGGCAGCCCTGGGCGTACAGGGCGTGGACGGTCTCGTCGGCGTCCGTGGAGCGGATGCGGACCGTCCGTCCGGAAATGTCCAGGGAGGCGAGGAACGGCAGGGCGCGCAGCGCGGGTTCGTCGATCGGGGCGTCGAGGTCGAAGGAGATCCTGCGGGCTCCGGCCTTGGCCTTGATCTCGGCGGCGGTGCCGTCGGCGAGCAGTCGGCCGCGGTGCAGCACGAGGACGCGGTCGGCGACGGCGTCGGCCTCTTCGAGATAGTGGGTGGCGAAGAGGACCGTACGGCCGTGGTCGGCCTGGTCGCGCATGGTGGCCCAGAAGGCCTGGCGGGTGGTGACGTCCATGCCGGTGGTCGGCTCGTCGAGGACGATCAGATCGCTGTCGCCGGCGGTGGCGAGGGCGAAGCGGACGCGTTGGGACTGGCCGCCGGAGAGCTTGTCGGCCTTGCGGTCGGCGAGCCGGTCGATGCCCGCGCGGGACAGCACGTCGGGGACGGCGTACGGCCTGGGGTGGAGGGCGCAGGCCAGCCGCACCAGTTCGGCGACCGTGACGCCGTCCATCAGTCCGCCGCTCTGCAGCATCGCGCCCACCCGCCCGGCGACGATCGCCTCGCGCGGGGTGGTGCCGAAGAGGCGGACGGTGCCGGTGTCGGGCTGCCTGAGTCCGAGGAGCAGGTCGAGGGCGGTCGACTTGCCGGCGCCGTTGGGGCCCAGCAGCGCCACGGTCCGGCCCGGTTGCAGGGTGAGCGTCAGCACGTCGACGGCACGGACGGTGCCGTAGCTCTTGCTCACCCGGTCGAAGGCGACGGCCGGGGTGGGTGTTGTCGTCGTCATGCGGCCATCGTGGCCGCGCGGGGCGGGCGCCCGGCAGTGTCGGTGATCCCGACTGCCGGATGACAGATGTCATGGACGAGGGCACCCGGCCGGCGGGCGCGGGTGCCCCCTTCGCTAGCTGGGGTTGGTGTCGATCGTCGCCACGCGGTTCGTCGTGCTCTTCAGGGCCGGGCGCAGGGCGCTGATCACGTCCTGGACCGTGACCGGGGTCTTCTGGCCGGTGCCCCGGGTGATGAGGACGCCGTCGAAGGTCTTGCCGTAGAGCTCCGTCAGGGCGGCCTCGTCGTAGGTGTCGACCAGCTTGCCGTCGACCGCCTGGACGCGGAGGAACTTCCACAGGGAGTTCTCCGGGCTGAAGGCGATCGAGTGGGCCGCGTCCGTCTGCACGGTGACGATGTCGGACATCGCCGGCTCGGCGAACTCCTTCATCATCCGGTCGACCTCGGCGTTGGACACCGTCGGCTGCTTGGTGGTGGTCGGCACCTGGACGGGCGTCGCCGTGCCGGTCTCCACCTGGGTGCGGTAGGCCTCCTCGACGGCCTCGGTGGCCTGGTCGACGGCGATGCCCTTGCCGGCCTTGCCGTAGACGGCGACCGCCTTGCCGGACTCGAACCTGATCGTGCCCTCGGTGGCGCTGCCCGCGCCGCCCGCCACGGTCTGCAGGGCCGACTGCAGCTTCTCCTCGTCGACCGGCATGACCGGTTCGACGACCCGTTCCTGGCCGAAGAGCGAGCCGATCACGGAGACCGGGTTGTAGTCGCTCTTCGCGGCGGCGGCGACCGTGGCGTCGGCGTCGAACTGCAGGCCCGACTGGTCCGGCCTGAGCGAGACGGTCTCGCCGTCGACGGACAGCTTCAGCGGGTTGTCGATGCTGTCGCCGAGGGCCTCGTCGAGCTTCTTGACGGCGTCGTCGCGGGTGCCGCCGCCGATGTCCACGCCGAGCACGGTGGTGCCCTTGGGCACGTCGGAGTGGTTCATCAGCAGACCGGCGCCGTAGGCCACACCGGCGATGGCGACCACGCCGCCGCCGAGCAGCACCAGCTTGTTGCGGCCCTTCTTTTTCTTCTTGGGCGCGGCGGCGGGCGCGCTCTGCTGCGCCGGCTCGGGCCGCTTCGGCGAGGTGTGCGGCAGCGGCCCGTCGGTGGCGGCGCCCGTCCCGAACGGCGTGCTCCGGTCGGCGGGCGGCACGACCGGGATGCCGCTGGTGAGGGTGTCCCCGGAGACGTTGTCGACGCGGGCGAAGGGGCTGCCCGGGGGCGGCTCGGGGGCCGGCTTCTGCGGGGTGAGGATCGCGGTGTCGTCGCTCAGCCCGCCGCCGGGGCCGGGGTGCGGGGCGGTGCCGGGTGCGGCGGCCGCGTTCGGCGGGACGAGAGGGCTGTCGCCGGTGACGGGGCCACCGGTCGGGCCCGCGGGGGCCTGCGGGCCGCCCGGACCGCGGTAACCGCTCGGAGCGTTCTGGCCGTTGGGGGCGGCGGCGCCCGGACCGCCGTACGGGCTCTGGGCGCCGTAGGGGTGCTGCCCGTTCGGGGCGCCCTGACCGTTCCGGCTGTTCTGTCCGTTCCGGCCGTTCTGGCCGTTCTGGCCGGGCTCGGTGAAGTACGGCAGGTCGTCGCGGCGCGGCTCGCCCTGGCGGGAGCCGTTGCCGTTGCCCAGCGGGCCCGCCGCGAGGGCCTCGGTGACGTCGAAGGAGCCGGTGCCGCCGCCGTGGCCGGGGGCCACCGGGCCGCCGGTCGCGCCGGGGAGCCCGGCGCCGTTCGTGCCGCCGGGGCGGGCGCCGTTCTGCGCGCCGGGCCGGGAGCCGCCCGGCATGCTCATGGAGCCGACGACACCGCCGGGGCGCCCGGCGCCCGGAGCGGCGGGGGCAGGGGCAGCGGGAGCGACCGAACCACCGGACGGGGCCGCCCCGTTGGTGGCACCGCCGCCCTGACCGGCCTTGGGTGAGGCGGACTTGCGGGGCGCGAACCAGTCGCTCGTCTTCTCCTCCGCGGCCCCCGGCTGTTGCTGCTCGGCGAGCGCCTCGGCCGGGCCCGTGGAAGTGGCCGCGGCCGGCGTCGTCGCCTCGGCCTCGCCGCCGTCGGCGCCCTCGGCGTCCGCGACGGGCTTGCGCACGACGACCGGCGGAATGGGCCGCGATCCGGGGATGTTGATCCGAATCCGGGTCGTCAGCGTCGTCTCGGTCTTGCGCTCCTCGGACGGTCCGCCCGAACGGCCCGTGTCCGCACCGCTGTCGGAGACCGTGGGGGTGCCGTAGGGCGGCGTGCCCGAGGGGTATGCGGTACCCCCGTGCCCGTTGGGCCCGGAGGACGGACTGTCAGTTTCACGACTCAAGGCAGGTTCTCCCGGTTGGCTCCACCGCCCGTTACGACCTCAGATACGCGGGCAGCTCGGCGGCGGCTCCACCATACTGGCCACTTCGGGCGGGTATCCCGCGACCGCTGGGGAAACCCACACGGGACTCGCACGAGCGCAGGACGGCGAACCGGTACGTCATTCGCCAAGTCGGACGGACCGGCCCCCAGGTTGCCGAGTCGGTGCGAAGGTGGCACAGATCACAGCGACGGCCATGCCGCCGAGCAGGTACGCGTACGAGCCCGCGCCCGCGGCGAAGAGGAAGTCCCCCTCCGGACGGCTGGCGGTGAGCAGGATGACGGAGAGCATCCAACCGGCCGCGCCCGCCACGGCTCCGGCGCGCCCGCGAGTCGCCCAGGCCCCGCCCAGGAACACCCCGGCCGCGCCCGCGAGGGCCAGCAGCAGCCCGCCCGGGAACCAGGCCGCCTGCACCAGCGATCCGGCGGCTCCCACCAGCAGGCCGAGCAGGAACAGGCCCAGGTAGGCCGCCATCCGCCCGGCCGACGGGCGGTGCAGGGGCTGCGCGAGCATCGAGTGCCGGTCGCTCATGACGGCACCTCGATCCCGGCGAACAGGTCGCTCTCCCGGCCCGAAGGCCGCTCGCCGCGCACCAACTCGTAGTACTCCGTGGTGAACAGCGGCTGTGCGAGTTGGTTGGACAGCGCGAAGTAGGGTTCGGCGACCTCGATCTGGGTGGCGTGCGCGGCCATCGCGGCGGCCTTGGCGGCGGCGTAGACGGTGCCGTCGATCCCGGTGCTGATCCGCTCGTCGTCGACGACGCCGGGTACGTCGTCGATCCCGGCGCTCTTGGGGAAGGTGAGGCCGGGCAGGGCGTCCTGGAGGCGGGCGAAGGCCTCCTCGGCGATCGTGCGCGGGACGCGGTTCCAGTAGACCTTGGCGACGCCGATGCCCGCCTCGGCGGCCAGGTCGGCGGCGCGCATGGCGATGCGGTGGGCCTGGATGTGGTCGGGGTGGCCGTAGCCGCCGTCGGGGTCGTAGGTGACGAGGACCTGGGGGCGTACCTCGCGGATCACCTCGACGAGGTGGGCGGCGGCCTCGTCGACGTCGGCCTGCCACAGGCAGCCGGGGTCGTCGTTGTCGGGCAGGCCCATCATCCCGGAGTCCTGGTAGCGGCCGGGCCCGCCGAGCAGACGGAAGTCCTCGACGCCGAGTTCGCGCATGGCCGCGGTGAGCTCGCGCCGGCGGTGCTCGCCGAGGGCGGTGCCGGTCAGATGCGCGAGTTCGGGCGGGATGACCTCGCCACGTTCACCGAGAGTGCAGGTGACCAGGGTCACATGGGCACCCTCGGCCGCGTACCGGGCCATGGTCGCGCCGTTGTTGATCGACTCGTCGTCCGGGTGCGCGTGCACCAGGAGCAGACGCCGGGCGGGCAGTTCCGTCATGGCCCCCACCCTACGAGCAGACCGAGCGGGTCAGAACTTGATGCTGCCGATCATGCCGGCGATGTTCGTGGTCAGCTCGTTGATCGTGGGCGCGACGGTGGACGAGGCGAGGTAGAAGCCCAGCAGCATGCACACGACGGCATGCCCGGCCTTCAGCCCCGACTTCTTGATCAGCAGGAAGACGACGATCGCCAGCAGCACCACCGCCGAAATCGAGAGTGCCACGGCGGCTCACCTCCAAGAACCCGGAATGTGGGGAAAACAGTGCGAGGGAACTTGTAAATCCATACAGCGGCCAGCAGGTTCATACCCACACAGCGCTAGTGATCATAACTATCCGTGCGCGCGCATCGAATGGCGCACAGCCGCACAAGGGGGCGCATGGCCAATATGGTCGGGGCATGACGACCGAGCCTGACTCCTTCCCCCGACGGCACGCCCGCACCCAGCGGTTCACGCTGGGCGCGCCGCGTTCGTTCACCGTGGCTCCCGAGGGTTCCCGTGTCGTGTTCCTGCGCTCGCGCTCCGGCACGGACCGGGCGAACGCCCTGTGGGTGCTCGACCTGGCGGGCTCCGCCGAGCGCCTGGCGGCCGACCCGCGCGCCCTGCTGGGCGGGGCCACGGAAGACCTCTCGCCCCAGGAGCGGGCGCGCCGCGAACGCAGCCGCGAGGGCGGCGCCGGCATCGTCGGCTACGCCACCGACACGGCCGTGGAGTTGGCGTCTTTCGCCTTGTCAGGGCGGCTTTTCACGGCCGAGCTGCAGGCCGGCACGGCACGTGAACTCCCCACCCCCGCACCGGTGATCGACCCGCGCCCGTCCCCCGACGGACGGCACGTCGCGTACGTCGCGCAGGGCGCCCTGCGGGTGATCGGCGCGGAGGGCGAGGGGGACCGGGCGCTCGCGGAACCTGACGGGGAGTCGGTTTCCTACGGTCTGGCCGAGTTCATCGCGGCCGAGGAAATGGGGCGTTCGCGAGGTTTCTGGTGGGCGCCGGAGTCCGACCGGCTGCTGGTGGCGCGCGTGGACGACACGCCGGTACGGCGGTGGTGGATCTCCGACCCGGCCCAGCCGGAACGTGACCCACAACACGTGCCGTATCCAGCGGCCGGGACGCCGAACGCGGACGTACGGCTGTTCGTGATCGGCCTCGACGGAACGCGCACGGAGGTCGCCTGGGACCGGGCGCGGTATCCGTATCTGGCGCGTGTGCACTGGTCAGCGGCGGGTGCGCCACTGATCCTGGTGCAGGCGCGTGACCAGCGCAGCCAGCTGTACCTGGCGGTGGATCCGGACACGGGTACGACCAGGATGGTGCACGCCGACGAAGATCCGATTTGGCTGGATCTTTTCCCTGGGGTGCCGTGCTGGTCCCCGTCGGGGCAGCTGGTGCGGATCGCCGACGAGGGTGGCGCGCGCAGGCTCGCGGTGGGTGAACGGCCGCTGACGGGAGCGCAGTTGCACCTGCGGGCCGTGCTCGACGTCTCGGACGACGACGTGCTCGTCTCGGCGTCGGCCGGACAGGAGGCGGCCGCACCCGAGACCGGCGAGGTGCACGTCTATCGCGTCAACGAGCTCGGCGTCGAGCGCCTTTCGGAGGAGCCGGGCGTGCACTCGGCGGTGCGCGCCGGGGACGTGACGGTTCTCGTCTCGGCGACGCCGGACCGGCCGGGCGCCACGGTGCGCGTGCTGCGCGAGGGCAAGCCGGTGGCGACCATCCCGTCCTACGCCGAGGATCCCGGTATGTCCCCGCGCGTGACGCTCACCGAGGGGGGCGCACGGCGGATTCCGTGCGCCGTGCTTATGCCGCGGGACTACCACAGTGACACTCCCCTCCCGGTTTTGCTGGACCCCTACGGCGGTCCGCACGGCCCCCGGGTGGTCGCCGCGCACAACGCGCACCTGACCTCGCAGTGGTTCGCCGACCAGGGGTTCGCGGTGGTCGTCGCGGACGGACGCGGCACGCCCGGCCGCTCGCCCGCCTGGGAGAAGGCGGTCCGAGGCGACTTCACCGTCTCCCTCGACGACCAGATCGAGGCGCTGCGGGACCTCGCGAAGACCCACCCGCTGGACCTCACCCGGGTCGCCATCCGCGGCTGGTCCTACGGCGGCTGGCTGGCCGCCCTGGCCGTACTGCGCCGCCCGGACGTCTTCCACGCGGGCATCGCCGGGGCGCCGGTGACGGACTGGCGGCTGTACGACACCCATTACACCGAGCGGTACCTGGGCCACCCGGCCGAGTCCCCGCAGGCGTACGCGAAGAGCTCCCTGATCACCGACGACGGCCTGTCCGCCGCGGCCGAGCCGCACCGCCCGCTGATGATCGTGCACGGCCTCGCCGACGACAACGTGGTCGTCGCCCACGCCCTGCGGCTGTCCTCCGCCCTGCTCGCCGCCGGCCGCCCGCACGAGGTGCTCCCGCTGTCCGGCGTGACCCACATGACCCCGCAGGAGCAGGTCGCCGAGAACCTCTTGCTGCTTCAGGTGGACTTCCTGCGGCGCGCTCTCCATCTGGCCTGAGTGCGAGACTCCACCGAGCACCGCAACCATTAATTGAGCAACCACGACGAGACACCAGCCAGGTCCGCGAGAGCGGCGCCGGCTTAGGCGCAAAAAACGGACCGGGGTGACATGGCGCACCCCGGCCCGTTCACGGCACCCGCACGGCCGTACGTTGTAGAGACTGGCGCGTCCGTATATCGGAACCGGGTCGGCGGAGTTGCCTGTGTGTTACCGCGTCTCCTCAGGAGGTACGACCTGCATCTCCGCCGCGAAGAGGCAGGCGGAGTCGTGCGCGGCCGGGCCGGTGGTCGACCGGAACTCCGCCGGGACCGCCAGCGCCGGGACCTCCAGGGCGCAGCGCTCCCGGGCCTTGAAGCAGCGGGTGCGGAAGCGGCAGCCGGACGGGATGTTCGTCGGGGAGGGCACGTCACCGGCGAGGATGATCCGCTCGCGGTGTTCACGGGCCTCCGGGTCGGGCACGGGGACGGCGGAGAGCAGGGCCTGGGTGTAGGGGTGCGTGGGGTGGTCGTAGATCTCCTCGTCCGTGCCGATCTCCACGATCCGCCCGAGGTACATCACCCCGACCCGGTCCGAGATGTGCCGGACGATGGACAGGTCGTGCGCGATGAAGACGTAGGAGAGTGCGAACTCGTTCTGCAGCCGCTCCATCAGGTTGATCACCTGCGCCTGTACCGACACGTCGAGCGCGGAGACGGGTTCGTCGGCGACGATGATCTCCGGGCGCAGCGCCAACCCGCGGGCGATGCCGATGCGTTGGCGCTGGCCGCCGGAGAACTGGTGCGGGTAGCGGTTGATGTACTCGGGGTTGAGACCGACGACCTCCAGCAGCTCCTGGACTCGGCCCCGCCGGTCGCCCTTCGGCGCCACCTCCGGGTGGATCTCGTACGGCTCCCCGATGATGTCGCCCACCGTCATACGGGGGTTGAGGGAGGTGTACGGGTCCTGGAAGACCATCTGGATGTTGCGCCGGACGGCCTTCAGGGCCCTGCCGGACAGTTTGGTGATGTCCTCGCCCTTGTACCGGATCACCCCGGCCGTCGGCTTCTCCAGGTTCACCAGCATCCTGGCGACCGTCGACTTGCCGCAGCCGGACTCCCCGACGATGCCGAGGGTCTCGCCCCGGTGGAGGGTGAAGTCGACGCCGTCGACGGCCTTCACCGAGCCGACCTGCTTCCTGAAGAGGATGCCCGTGGTGAGCGGGTAGTGCTTGACGAGCCCGCTGACCTCCAGAATCGGCTCAGCCATGCAGGCACTCCCTCCAGAAGTGGCAGGCACTCCCCCGCTCCTCGGACACCTCGTACAGCGGGGGCACGTCCGTCCGGCACACGTCCTGGGCCATCGGGCAGCGCGGGTGGAAGGCGCAGCCCGGCGGGATGTTCAGCAGGCTCGGCGGCAGGCCCTTGATGGCGTAGAGCTCCTGGCCCTTGTGGTCCAGGCGCGGAATGGAGTCGAGCAGGCCGCGCGTGTACGGGTGCGCGGGCGCCTTGTAGAGGTCGTGCACCGGCGCCGACTCCACGATCCGGCCCGCGTACATGACCGCGATCCGGTCGGCGACGTCGGCGACCACGCCGAGGTCGTGGGTGATCAGGATCAGCCCCATGTCCAGCTCGCGCCGCAGCTCCGCGAGCAGCTCCATGACCTGGGCCTGGACGGTGACGTCGAGGGCGGTGGTGGGCTCGTCGGCGATGATCAGCGCGGGTTCCAGGGCGAGCGCCATGGCGATCATGATGCGTTGGCGCATACCGCCGGAGAACTGGTGCGGGTACTGCCGCACCCGCTCCTTGGCGGCCGGGATCCGCACCCGGTCCATCAGCTCGACGGCCCTGGCCCGGGCGTCCTTCCTCGACATGCCCCGGTGGACGACGAACATCTCGCCGAGCTGGTCGCCCACCGACAGCACGGGGTTCAGGGAGGACAGCGCGTCCTGGAAGATCATCGCCATCTCGGCGCCCCGGACCTTGCGCCGCTCCTCCTCCTTCAGCTTGAGCAGGTCCCGGCCCTGGAAGAGGACCTCGCCGCCGGTAATCCGCCCCGGCGGCATGTCGAGGATGCCCATCACGGCCTGGGCGGTGACGGACTTGCCCGAGCCGGACTCGCCGAGCACCGCGAGGGTCTCGCCGGCGTCCACGCCGCAGGTGACGCCGTTGACGGCCTTGGCGATCCCGTCCCGGGTGCGGAACTCCACGTGCAGGTCGCGTACCTCCAGCAGCATGACGGCACCTCACCTCAGCTTGGGGTCGAGGGCGTCGCGCACCGCGTCGCCGAGCATGATGAACGCCAGCACGGTGACCGCGAGCGCTCCGGAGGGCCAGAGCAGGGCGTGCGGGGCGTTGCGGATGTAGGGGGAGGCGGCGGAGATGTCGATGCCCCAGGAGACGCTGGGCGGCTTCAGACCGACACCGAGGTACGACAGGGTCGCCTCCAGCGCGATGTAGGTGCCGAGCGCGATGGTCGCCACGACGATCACCGGCGCGACGGCGTTGGGCGCGATGTGCCGCAGCAGCAGCCGGGGGTTGGAGGCGCCGAGGGCGCGGGCGGCCTGGACGTAGTCGTTCTGCTTGGCGGTGATGACGGCGCCGCGGGCGATCCGGGAGATCTGCGGCCAGCCCAGCAGCACCATGAACCCGATGACCGGCCAGATGGTGTTGCTGGTCACCACCGACAGCAGGACCAGACCGCCGAGCACGACCGGGATCGCGAAGAAGATGTCCGTGATCCGGGACAGGATCGAGTCCCACACGCCGCCGAAGAACCCGGCGAGCCCGCCGAGGACGCTGCCGAGGACCGCGACCCCGAGGGTGGCGCAGCCGCCGACCGCGACGGACGTGCGGGCGCCGTAGACCGTGCGCGTGTAGACGTCGCAGCCCTGGCCGTCGTACCCGAAGGGGGCGCCGGGCTGGGAGCCCTCCTGGGCCTTGGCGAGGTCGCAGCGCAGCGGGCTGCCGGAGGTGATCGCGGACGGCCAGAGCGAGATGAGGACCAGGAAGAGGATCACCAGGGCGGAGACGAGGAAGACCGGGTTGCGGCGCAGGTCGTGCCAGGCGTCGGACCACAGGGAGCGGGGTTTGCCGGTCGGGACGCCGCCGTCCGGGCCGCCGGGCGCCCGCTGAAGCGTCTCCGCCTCGCTGGCGGCGAGGTCCATCGCCCCGCCCATGCCGGTGCCGGCGACGGCGCCCTCGCGTTCCCTGGAGTCAGGCATAGCGGATCCTCGGGTCGAGTACGGCGTACAGGAGGTCGACGAGGAGGTTGGCGAGCAGGAAGACCAGGACGAGGACGGTCACGAAGCCGACGACGGTCTGGGTGTTCTGGCGGAGGATGCCCTGGTAGAGCTGGTAGCCGACGCCGTGGATGTTGAAGATGCGCTCGGTGACGATGGCGCCGCCCATCAGGGCGCCGATGTCGGTGCCGATGAAGGTGACCACGGGGATGAGGGAGTTGCGCAGCAGGTGGCGGGTGACGACCCGGCGCCTGGGCAGGCCCTTGGCGACGGCCGTGCGGACGTAGTCGGAGCGGCGGTTCTCGGCGATGGAGGTACGGGTCAGACGGGTGACGTAGGCCAGGGAGACGGAGGCGAGGACGAGGCCCGGCACGAGCAGTTCGCCGAAGGGGGCCTCGGGGGACACCGACGGCCGGATCCAGCCCCACTCGACGCCGAGCAGCAGTTGCAGGAGCAGGCCGGTGACGAAGGTGGGGACGGAGATGACCACCAGCGTGACCAGCAGGACGGTGGTGTCGACGGGGCGGCCGCGGCGCAGGCCGGTGACCACGCCGAGGGTGATGCCGATGACGATCTCGAAGAGGATCGCGACGACGGTCAGCCGGATGGTGACCGGGAAGGCGCTGCCCATCAGCTCGGTGACCGGCTGGCCGTTGAAGGCGGTGCCGAAGTCGCCGGTGAAGACGTTGCCCATGTAGGTCAGGTATTGCTGCCAGACCGGCTTGTCGAGGCCGAACTCCTTTCTGAGCTGGGCGGCCGTCGCCGGGTCGCACTCGCGCTCGCCGCACAGGCCGGCGATGGGGTCGCCCATCACGTTGACCATCAGGAAGATCAGCAGGGTGGCCCCGAAGAAGACCGGGATCATCTGCAGCAGCCGCCGGACGACGTACCGTCCCATGGCGCCGCCTCAGCTGACCTTGATCTCGTTGTAGACGGGGACGCTGAACGGGTTGAGCCGCACGTCGGACAGCCGCTCCGAGTAGCCGGCGCTGCCGTTCTGGTACCAGAGCGGGATGGCGGCCATGTTGTCCCGGACGACCTCCTCGGCCTGCTGGAAGGCCGTCACGGCCTTGGCGGTGTCGGTCTCGGCGTTGGCCTTGTCGACCAGGTCGTCGAACTTCGTGTTGCTCCACTTGCCGTCGTTGGAGGAGGCGTTGGTGTAGTAGAGCGGCTGGAGGAAGTTCTGGATCAGCGGGTAGTCCATCTGCCAGCCGGCGCGGAACGGGCCGGTCATCTCGCGGTCGGTGATCTGGCCACGGAAGTCGGCGAACGTGCCGACGGGGTTGCTGACGCAGGCGCGGTCGTTGTCGAGGGCGTTGTTGATGGAGTTGCAGACCGCGTCCACCCACTGCTTGTGCGAGCCGGTGTCCGCGTTGAACGTGATCCTGACCTGGCCGCCGGGCAGCCCGCCGCCCTCCTCGATCAGCTTCTTCGCCGCCGCCGCGTCGTACTCGCACCACTCGCCGCACAGCCCCGCCTTGTAGCCGCCGTCCTCGCCGAGGACCGGTGAGGTCCAGTCGGTGGCCGGGGTGCGGGTGCGGTGGAAGATGGTCTCGGTGATCTGCTCGCGGTTGATCGCCCGGGACAGGCCCTTGCGGACCTTGTCCATGCCGGGCCTGTTCCAGTTCTTGTCGTAGTAGGGGAAGGCGAGGGTCTGGAGGATGCCGGCCGGGGTGTTGAGGTAGCGGTCGCCGAGGTCCTTCTTGACGTTCTTCAGCTGTGCGGCGGGGACGTCGTCGACGAGGTCGAGGTTGCCGGCCATGAGGTCGGTGTAGGCGGTGTTGTTGTCGGTGTAGACCTTCAGGTCCACGCCGCCGTTCTGCGCCTTGTCGGGGCCGGGGTAGTCGTCCCGGGCGCGCAGCGACATCTGGGAGCCCTTGACGTACGAGTCGACGGTGTACGGGCCGTTGCCGACGGGCTTGGCCAGCCAGGCGTCGTGGTCGTCGAAGAAGGCCCGGGGCAGCGGGGCGAAGGCGGCGTAGCCGAGGGTGTCGGGGAAGCTGGAGAACTTCTGGCTCAGCCGCACGGTGAAGGTGCGCTCGCCGGTGACCTTCAGGCCGGACAGGGTCTCGGCGCTCTGCTCGCCGCCGCCCTCCGGGTGCACCTTGTCGTAGCCCTCGATGTAGCCGAAGAAGTAGGCGTTGCGCTGGTTGTTCTTCAGGCTCGCACCGTAGTTCCAGGCGTCGACGAAGGACCGGGCGGTGACCTTCTCGCCGTTGCTGAAGGTCCAGCCGTCCTTGACGGTGATGGTGAAGTTCCGCGAGTCGGTGGTCCTGATGCTCTCGGCGAGCATGTCCTCGGCCTTGCCGGTCCCGGGGTCGTACTTCTTCAGGCCGCGGAAGATCATGTCGAGGACCTTGCCGCCCTGTACCTCGTTGGTGTTGGCCGGCTCCAGCGGGTTCTGCGGGTCACCCCAGGAGGAGCTCAGTACGGCGCCGGTGTCACCGCTGCCGCCGCCCCCGCCGCAGGCTGTGCCCACGAGGGCGAGCGCCGCCGCGCATGCGACCCAGGTGGCGTGCGTGGCTCTGCGCATGGGGTGCCTCCTCATGAAGGCGCTGGCTTCAGCGCCGCGCTGATCCCTTACCGGCCACTATCGATCCGGAATGGATCATTCGCATGTCGGTTCCACCCGTCCGAGTCCATACTCGCCCAAAACGGGCATCAGCCCGTCACCAGGGAGACTTCACAGGTCTGGACCACTGGTGATCTCGGTTCGGTCAACTTGTCGTTTCCGCAGGCCACCAGGGGTGCAGGCGCCATTGACGGGCCCGGAGCGCCGCTGATAAACACCGGGAATCCGTCCGTGAGCGAGCGATGACGCGAGGCCAGGTCCTATGAAGCGACACGATCAGAACGGCTCCCCCCGCAGACTCCGACCCCGCGCGCCCCGTACCCTCGCCGCCGTCCTCACCGTGTCGGCGGCCCTCCTGGCACCGCTCGGTGGGCCCGCGCCCTCGCAGGCCGCGGCGGCGGACGGCAAGAAGGTCCTCACCGTCGCGGTGGCGCAGAGCGTGGACTCGCTGAGCCCCTTCCTGGCGTCCCGACTGGTCAGCACGAGCATCCACCGGCTGATGTACGAGTACCTCACCAACTACGACCCCAAGGACGCCCGCGCGATCCCGGGTCTGGCCACCAAGTGGACGCCGTCCGCCGACAAGCTGACCTGGACGTACACGATCCGCTCCGGCACCAAGTGGTCGGACGGCAAGCCGGTCACCGCCGAGGACGCGGCCTGGACGTTCAACAAGATGATGACCGACGAGGACGCCGCCACCGCCAACGGCAGCTTCGTCACCAACTTCAAGAAGGTGACGGCCCCCAGCCCCACCGAGCTGGTCATAGAGCTCGACAAGCCGCAGGCCACCATGGCCGCCCTCGACGTGCCGATCGTGCCCAAGCACGTCTGGGAGAAGGTGAAGGACTTCTCCAAGTTCAACAACGACACCCAGTTCCCCGTTGTCGGCAACGGTCCGTTCGTCCTCACCGGCTACAAGGCCGACAGCTATGTGCGGCTGGAGCCCAACAAGGAGTTCTGGCGCGGACCCGCGAAGTTCGACGAGCTGCTCTTCAGGTACTACAAGGACGGTGACGCGGCCGTCGCCGCCCTGCAGAAGGGCGAGGTGTCCTTCGTCAGCGGCCTGACGCCCGCTCAGACGGCGGCGCTTCAGGGCCGGCCGGACATCAAGGTCAACGACGCCCCGGGCCGCCGTTTCTTCGCCCTGGCCACCAACCCGGGCGCGCGGGCCGCGAACGGCGAGAAGTTCGGCGACGGCCATCCCTCCCTGCTGGACCAGCGGGTGCGGCAGGCGCTGTTCATGGCGGTCGACCGTACGGCCCTCGTCGACAAGGTCTTCCAGGGCCACGCCGTCGAAGGCGAGGGGTACATCCCGCCGCGCTTCTCGACGTACTACTGGAAGCCGTCGGCACAGCAGAAACTCGCCTACGACCCCGCCGAGGCGGCCCGCCTCCTCGACCAGGCCGGCTACCGCGAGAACGGCGACGGCAAACGGGTCGGCAAGGACGGCAAGCCGATCAACTACCGCATCCTCTGCCACGCCACCGACCCCAACGACAAGGCCGTCGGCCAGTACCTCAAGGAGTGGTGGGGCGACCTCGGCATCGGGGTGACGCTCAACTGCCTCGACAACGTGTCCGACCCCTGGCTGGCGGGCGAGTACGACCTCGCCTTCGACGGCTGGTCCGTCAACCCCGACCCGGACTTCGTGCTGTCGATCCACACCTGCGACGCCCTGCCCGCCACCCCCGACGACGTGGGCGCGACCGACAACTTCATCTGCGACAAGACGTACGACGAGCTGTACGCCAAGCAGCTGGCCGAGTACGACCCGGCCAAGCGGGCGGACCTCGTCAAGCAGATGGAGTCGCGGCTGTACGACCTGGGGTACATGAACGTCATGGCGTACCCGAACGCGCTCGAGGCCTATCGCACGGACCAGATCGAGTCGATCACCACCATGCCGGCCGAGGCGGGCAACATCTACGGTCAGGACGGCTACTGGAGTTGGTGGTCCGCGGTACCGGCCGCCTCCGACGACTCCTCCGGCGGCTCGGGCTCGACAGGCGTGATCGTGGGCATCGCGGCCGGTGTGGTGGTCCTTCTCGGCGCGGGCGTGTTCTTCGGGCTGCGGCGGCGGGCGACCGCCGAGGACCGTGAGTAGCGTTCATGGCCGCTGACGCAGCATCCGCACGGGTGACGAAGACAGAGCGCTCCGGCACGGGATATCTGCGCTACGGCGCCGGCAAGCTCGGCGGCGCCGTGGTCTCCCTGTTGGCCGTCCTCGTCACCAGCTTCTTCCTGTTCCGGCTGATCCCCGGCGACCCGGTCAAGTACATGACCGGCGGCCGCCAGGTGTCGAACGAGCAACTCGCCGCGTACCGACGGGAGTTCGGCCTCGACCTGCCGCTGTGGCAGCAGTTCACGGACTACTGCCACAAGGCCCTCACCGGGGATCTCGGCACGTCGTACCAGTTCCGCGCCCCGGTCATCGACAAGATCACCGAGGCGCTCCCGAACACCCTGATCCTCACCGGTACGGCGTTCGTCCTCTACACCGCGCTCGGCGTCGTCCTCGGCACGCGGTCGGCATGGCGCCACGGCCGCCTCGGCGACCGGCTGAACACCGGCCTGGCGCTCACCCTCTACTCCATCCCGTCCTTCTGGCTGGGACTGCTGCTCATCATCGTGTTCGCGGTGGGCCTGGGCCCGATCCCGGGCCTGTTCCCGACCGGTGGCATGGAGTCCGGGGGTGAGGAGGGCTTCGCGTACGTCCTCGATGTCGCCCACCATCTCGTGCTGCCGGTGATCACCCTGGTCGCCGTCGAGTACGGCCAGACCCTGCTGGTCACCCGCTCGGCGCTGCTCGACGAGATGGGCAGCGACTATCTGACCACCGCGCGCGCCAAGGGCCTGAAGGACGATTTGGTCCGGCGCCGGCACGCCGTGCCCAACGCGATGCTGCCGACGGTGACGCTGATCTTCGTGAACCTGGGCCGGACGGTGGCGGGTGTGATCCTCGTGGAGACCGTCTTCTCCTGGCCGGGCCTGGGCGGACTCTTCTACCAGGCGCTGAGCGTGCCCGACCTCCCGCTGGTCCAGGGCCTGTTCTTCGTCTTCGCGGCCGCGGTGATCGTGATGAACACGCTGGCCGATCTGATCTATCCGCTGCTCGATCCCAGGGTGGCCCGATGACGACCACTGACACGCCCGCACCGGCGGGGTCGCGGACGCTCGCGTGGCAGCGCCGACGACAGTCCGCGGCCCGTTTCTGGAAGAACTACCGCACGCACCGCGCGGGCCTGTTGGGTCTCGCCGCCCTCGCGCTGTTCGTGCTGGCCGCGCTGACCGCCCCGCTCACGGTCGGTTCCGACGTGGCGAACGTGACGGACGCGCCGGGCAGCCCGATGGAGAGCCCGAGCGCCGAGTTCCCGCTGGGCACGGACCGCTTCGGTCGCGACCTGCTGGGCCTGCTGATCTGGGGCTCGCGGGTCTCGCTCCTGGTCGGACTGCTGGCGGCGGTGCTCTCGGTGGTGATCGGAGCGCTGGTCGGCATCACCGCCGGGCACTTCCGCGGCGCGTACGCCACCGTGCTGATGCGGGTCACCGACTGGTTCCTGGTGATGCCGACGCTGGTGCTCGCCATCGCCCTCGCCACCGTGATGTCCCGTTCGCTCGGCACGGTCGTGCTGGCGATCGGCGTGACGACCTGGCCGACCACGGCCCGGCTGGTACGGGCGCAGACGCTGGCGGTCGAGTCGCGGCCGTACATCGAACGCGCGAAGGCGCTCGGCGGCGGGCACTGGCACATCATGTCCAGGCACGTCCTGCCCAACGTCATGCCGCTGGTGCTGGCACAGACCACCCTGATGATCTCCTCCTCCATCCTCGCCGAGGCGACCCTCGCCTTCCTGGGCCTGGGCGATCCGACGGTGGTGTCCTGGGGCGGCATGCTCCAGGAGGCGCGCGAGGCGGGCGCGGTCAGCTCGGGTGACTGGTGGTACCTGGTGCCGCCGGGCATCGCGATCGCCGTGATCGCGCTGGCGTTCACGCTCTGCGGACGCGCTGTGGAGTCCGTTCTCAACCCCAGGCTGGGGGTGGCCCGTTGACGCTGCTGGAGGTCCGGAACCTGGAGGTGACCTATCCGGGCGGCGCGGCCGCCGTGCGGGGCGTGGACCTGACGCTGGCGGCGGGGCAGAAGCTCGGCATCGCGGGCGAGTCCGGCTGCGGCAAGTCGACCCTGGCGCTGGCCCTGCTGAGGCTGCTGCCGGCCGGGACCCGGATCACCGGGTCGGTGCTGCTGGACGGCGAGGACGTGCTGACCATGCGGTGGGGGCGGGTGCGCGCGGTGCGCTGGGCGGGCGCCTCGATCGTCTTCCAGGGCGCGATGCACTCCCTCAACGCCGTGCACCGCGTCGGCGACCAGATCGCCGAGCCGATCCTGCTGCACGGCGGGGCGACCAGGGCGGCGGCGCGCAGAAAGGTGGGTGAGCTGCTGGAACACGTGGGGCTGCCGCCGGCTCGGGCGAGCGCGTACCCGCACGAGCTGTCGGGGGGCCAGCGGCAACGCGTGATGATCGCCATGGCGCTGGCCTGCGACCCCCGGCTGGTCGTGGCCGACGAGCCGACCACCGCCCTGGACGTGATGATCCAGGCCCAGATCCTGCGCCTGATCGAGAACCTCGTCGCCGAGCAGGACCTCGGCCTCGTCATGATCAGCCACGACCTGGCGGTCCTCGCCGACACCTGCGACCGGCTCGCGGTGATGTACGCGGGCCGGGTGGTCGAGGAGGGTCCGGCCCGGGAGGTCTACGAGGAGGCGCGCCACCCGTACGCCGAGGCGCTGTCGTCCGCGTTCCCCCGGATCGGCGACCCGGCGTCGAGATTCGCCCCGCGCGGCCTGGCGGGCGACCCGCCGGATCCGTCGGATCTGCCGTCGGGGTGCGCGTTCCACCCGCGGTGCCCGGCGGCACTGGCGCAGTGCGCATCGGTGGATCAGCTGCTGCGGGAGGCGGGACAGGACCGCAGGGCGGCCTGCGTCCATGTGACGACGACGGCACCGGAGGCGGAACTGGACGCGAGGAGCCGCACATGACCGCACCACCGGCGCCGCTGCTCACCGCGCAGGGCCTGCACGTGACCTTCCCCGGCCGCCACGGCGCCGCCCCCGCCCATGCCGTGGACGGCGTCGAACTCGACATCCGGCCCGGCGAGATCGTGGCGCTGGTCGGTGAGTCGGGCTGCGGCAAGACGACACTCGCCCGGGCGGTGCTCGGCCTGGTGACACCGACCGCGGGAGAGGTCGGCTTCGCCGGGGAGCGGCTGACGTACACCTCCCGGGCCCTGAAGGCGTACCGCAGGCGCGTGCAACTGGTGCTGCAGGACCCGTCCGGCTCGCTGAACCCACGGCACACGGTGTACGACGCGGTCGCCGAGGGCCTGCGGATCCACGGGTACGACGGGGACGAGCGGGAGGCGGTGGCTCAGGCCCTGTCCCGGGCCGGGCTCCGCCCACCCGAGCGCTTCTTCCTGCGCTACCCGCACGAGCTGTCCGGAGGCCAGCGGCAGCGGGTCGTGATCGCGGGCGCGCTGGTGCTGGGGCCCGAACTCGTCGTCGCGGACGAGCCGGTGGCGTCCCTCGACGCCTCCGTGCGCGGCGAGATCCTCGCCCTGCTGCTGCGGCTGCGCGACGAACTGGGCCTGGCCGCGCTGGTGGTCACCCACGACCTGGGCCTGGCGTGGAACATCGCGGACCGGGTCGCGGTGATGTACCTGGGCCGGATCGTGGAGACGGGCGCCGTCGAGCAGGTGCTCACCGCACCGCGACACCCGTACACCCAGGCCCTGTTGTCGGTCGTGCCGGAGGCTCCCGGCGACCCCGTGGTCCTCACCGGCGAGCCCCCCGACCCCACGCGCATCCCCTCCGGGTGCCGCTTCCACGCCCGCTGCCAGATCCTGGCGAGCGGCGAGGCGGAGGCGGCGGGCGTCGCGGACGCGTGCCGGACGCGGGACCTGGAGGTGCTGGACGGGGACGGCGGGGCCCAGGTGGCGTGCCACTGGGCGCGGGCGCGGGTCACGACGTGACGGGGCGTGCGGCCCTGTCCTGAAAACGCCGGTGACAACCGCGGTGAAATCAGCGGTGAAAACGCCGGTTCCCGGCACCTGGGTGAGGTGCCGGGAACCGGTGAAAGGGTCCGTCACGCCGCGTGGACGACGTCCTTCTCCTCGGCGAAGTGGCACGCCGACTCGTGTGCGGCCGGGGTGTCCGCGCCGCGCAGGCGCTCGGGGACCGCGAGGAGCGGGACTTCCTCGGCGCACTTGTCCTGGGCCTTCCAGCAGCGGGTGCGGAAGCGGCAGCCCGAGGGCGGGTTGGCCGGGGACGGCACGTCGCCGGTGAGGATGATCCGCTCGCGGTGCTCACGGGCCTCGGGGTCCGGCACCGGGACCGCCGACAGCAGCGCCTGGGTGTAGGGATGCGTCGGGTGGTCGTAGATCTGCTCGTCGGTGCCGATCTCGGCCATCTTGCCGAGGTACATGACCCCGACCCGGTCCGAGATGTGCCGGACGATCGACAGGTCGTGCGCGATGAAGATGTAGGAGAGGTTGAACTCGTCCTGGAGCTTCTCCATCAGGTTGATGACCTGCGCCTGGACGGACACGTCCAGCGCGGAGACCGGCTCGTCGCAGATGATGATCTCGGGGTTCAGGGCCAGGCCGCGGGCGATGCCGATGCGCTGGCGCTGACCGCCCGAGAACTGGTGCGGGTAGCGGTTGATGTACTCGGGGTTGAGGCCGACGACCTTCAGGAGCTCCTGGACCCTGCGGCGGCGGTCGCCCTTCGGGGCCACCTCGGGGTGGATCTCGAAGGTCTCCCCGATGATGTCGCCCACCGTCATACGGGGGTTGAGCGAGGTGTACGGGTCCTGGAACACCATCTGGATGTTCCGCCGGACCGCCTTCAGCGCACGCCCGGACAGCTTGGTGATGTCCTGGCCCTTGTAGAAGATCTCGCCCGCGGTGGCCTGCTCCAGCATCATCAGCAGCTTGGCGACCGTGGACTTGCCGCAGCCGGACTCGCCCACGATGCCCAGGGTCTCCCCCTGGTACAGGTCGAAGGAGATGCCGTCGACGGCCTTGACCGCGCCGACCTGGCGTTTGAACAGGATGCCCTGGGTGAGCGGGAAGTGCTTCACCAGGTTGCGGACCTGCAGGATCGGTTCGCCCCGCTCGGCCGGCGCCTCGATCGCGGCGACCGCCTCCGTCTCGGAGTGGGCGTCGACGACCTCGACCTCGGAGACGTTCGGCGTGGCGTCCTGCGGCTCGTCGGTCTTGCTGAGCTCAGCCATGGATCGTCTCCTTCCAGAAGTGGCAGGCCGAGCCGCGGCCGGCCAGCTCGCTGCCGTCCCGCTCGGCGACGGGGTGCAGGGCCGGGACGTCCGTACGGCAGATGTCCTGGGCCTGGGGGCAGCGCGGGTTGAAGGCGCAACCGGTCGGGATGCGCAGCAGGTTGGGCGGCAGACCCTTGATCGCGTACAGCTCCTGGCCCTTCTGGTCCAGGCGCGGGATCGAGTCCAGCAGGCCCTTGGTGTACGGGTGCGCGGGGCGCTTGTACAGCTCGTGGACCGGGGCGCGCTCCACGATGCGGCCCGCGTACATCACGGCGATCTTGTCCGCGACGTCGGCGACCACGCCGAGGTCGTGGGTGATCAGGATGAGGCCCATGTGGTACTCGCGCTGCAACTCCGCGAGCAGGTCCATGACCTGGGCCTGGACGGTCACGTCGAGGGCCGTGGTGGGCTCGTCGGCGATGATCAGGTCCGGCTCCAGGGCGAGCGCCATCGCGATCATGATGCGCTGGCGCATACCGCCCGAGAACTGGTGCGGGTAGTCGTTCACCCGAGCCGCCGCGGCCGGGATCTTCACCCGGTCCATCAGCTCGATCGCCTTGGCCTTGGCGTCCTTCTTGGACATGCCCTGGTGGACGCGGAACATCTCGCCGAGCTGGTAGCCGACGGTCAGGACCGGGTTGAGCGAGGACAGCGCGTCCTGGAAGATCATCGCGATCTTGCGGCCGCGGATCTTCCGGCGCTCCTCGTTGGACATCTTCAGCATGTCCTGGCCGCGGAAGAGGATCTCCCCCTTGGGGATGCGGCCGGGCGGCATGTCGAGGATGCCCATGATCGCCTGCGCGGTCACGGACTTGCCGGAGCCGGACTCGCCGAGCACGGCGAGCGTCTCGCCCGCGGAGACGGAGTAGTTGACGCCGTTGACTGCCTTGGCGACGCCGTCACGGGTGTGGAACTCCACGTGCAGGTCGCGGACTTCGAGCAGCGGGCGGCCCGCGTCGGCCGCGCCGTCGGGCGTGGGACTCTCGGCCGTTTCATCGATGATGGTCACGTACGCCTCCCTCAGCGCAGCTTGGGGTCGAGGGCGTTGCGTACAGCATCGCCGAACATCAGGAACGAGAGCACCGTGATCGAGACCATCACCGACGGGATGATCAGGGTGTGGGGGGCGATACGGAGCTGCTCACGTCCTCGCGCCACGTCGCCGCCCCAGGACACGGCGGTGTCACCGAGACCCACGCCCAGGAAGGACAGGGTGGCCTCGGCCGCGATGTAGCCGCCGAGCGCGATGGTCGCGACGACGATGATGGGCGCGAGCGCGTTGGGCAGGATGTGCCGGATCAGGATCCGCGACGTCGACGCACCGAGGGCCTTGGCGGCCACCACGTAGTCCGCCTGCTTGATGGTGATCACGGCACCGCGAGCGACACGGGCGATCTGGGTCCAGCCGAGGAAGGCAAGAGCCAGGATGACGACCCAGACGGTGCGGTTGTCGAAGGAGTTGAGGACCACCAGGGCGCCGAGCAGGAACGGGATGCCGAGGAAGATGTCGGTCAGCCGCGAGAGCAGGGTGTCGGTCCAGCCGCCGAAGTAGCCGGCGATCATGCCGATGACCGTGCCGATGATGGTGACGGCGACGGTGACGCCCACGCCGACGCTGATCGAGGCGCGGGCACCGTAGACGACCCGTGCGTAGATCGAACGGCCCTGGACGTCGTAACCGAGCCAGTCCGGGGCGAAGACATGGCCCCAGTTCGGCGCGCCCAGATAGTGGTTGGCCAGATCGGCGTCGCGCGGCGAGGCGCTGGTGAACAGTCCCGGCCAGACCGACATCACCAGCAGGAACACGATCAGCACGGCCGAGATCAGGAACAGCGGGTTGCGCCGCAGGTCGTGCCAGGCGTCGGACCACAGGCTGCGCGCCTTGTCGGGAGCCGGGCCGGTGTCGGTCACGACGACGCCCGCGGTGCTCACGGTGTCACCGGGAAGCGCTTCGACCTGCTTCTCCACGGTCTTGTCAGGCATACCGGATCCTCGGGTCCAGGACCGCGTAAAGCAGGTCGACGATCAAGCTGGCGGCGAGGTAGATGAGCACCATCAGCGAGGCGATTCCCACGACCGTGGCGCCCTCACGCCGGCTGAGCGCCTCGTAGACCTCGATGCCGATACCCCGCACGTTGAAGATGCCCTCGGTCACGATGGCGCCGGTCATCAGGCTGCCGATCTCGATACCGAGGAAGGTGACCACGGGAATCAGCGAGTTGCGCATCAGGTGGACACCGACGATACGGCGGCGCGGCAGCCCCTTGGCCACGGCGGTGCGGATGTAGTCGGAGCGCAGGTTCTCCGCAATCGACGTGCGGGTCAACCGGGCGACGTAGGCGAGCGACAGCGACGCCAGCACGATGGCGGGAAGCGCGAGTTGGGAGAGGTTCGTCGAGTCGGTCACGGTGGGCGTGGTGACCGACCACTGGAACGCGAGCAGGTACTGCAGCAGGAAGCCCAGCACGAAGGACGGCATCGAGACGAGGACCAGCGTCAGCGTCAGCAGTCCGCGGTCCCGCAGCGTGTCGGGGCGCAGGCCGGCGACGACACCGAGGCCGATACCCACGAGCGTGACGAAGGTGAAGGCGAAGAGCGTCAGTCTGATCGTCACCGGGAACGCGTCGAGGATGATGTCCGCGATGGGCCGCTGACTGGCTATCTGAGTACCGAAGTCGCCCTGGAACAGCCCCATCATGTAGTTCAGGTACTGCTGCAGGAGCGGCTGATCGAGGCCGAGCTCCTTCTTGATGCCCGCTACCACCGTCGGGTCGTACGCCTGATCCCCCATCATCGCCCGGACGGGATCGCCGGGCAGGGCGTACATCATACAGAAGATGATCAAGGTTGACCCGATGAACACCGGGATCATCTGGAGCAGTCGCCGTGCGACATAGCGCCCCATAGGTGCCTCCGTGAGGGGTTAACGCAGGTGCGGGGGCCGCCTCCTGGTGAGGAGACGACCCCCATGCACCTCCCACCGCCACCTGAGCGGCGGCGGGTTTACGGCCGAGGGGGAAGGGGTCCGACGTCCCTCTTACTTGGTGGTGACGCCCCACACTTCGAGGTCACCGTGGAAGTCGACGTTGACGTTGTCGACGTTCTTACCGTGGCCGCCGTTGATGCGGTAGTACCAGAGCGGGATGGACGGCATGTACTCGACCAGCTTCTTCTCGACCTCCTGGAAGGCCTTCACCGACTCGTCGAGGGACTTGGCCTGGTCGGCCTTGTTCATCAGCTCGTCGACCTCCTTGTTGGAGAATCGACCGTTGTTGGCCTCGGCCGTGGTGTGGAAGAGCTCCTTCATGAAGTTGGCGTTGACCGGGTAGTCGGCGACCCAGCCACCGCGGTACATGCCCTTCACCTGGTCGTTGTCACGGGCCTCCAGGTCCGTGGGGAAGTCCGGCTTGGGGTCACCGACGCAGTCGACGCCGGTGGCCTTGCGGATGGACTCGCAGACCGCGGTCACCCACTCCTTGTGCCCACCGTCGGTGTTGTACTGGATGGTGAACTTGTTGCCCGGGACGCCGCCACCCTCCTGGACGAGCTGCTTCGCCTTCGCCGGGTTGTACGTGAACACGTCGGTGTCCAGGTTCTGGTAGCCCTTGACGCCCGGCGGGGTGAAGCCCTTGGCCGGCGTGCGGGTGTTGTTCAGAACCGTCTTGGTGATGGTGTCACGGTCGATCGCCATCGACAGACCCTGCAGGACCTTCGGGTCGATGTCCTTGAAGGTCTTGGAGTAGAACGCCGGGGTCAGCGACTGGATGGCCGCGTACGGCTGCTCGATGGCGCCGTCACCCAGGTCCTGCTTGTACTTCGGCAGGTCCGTCGGGCCGACCTGGCGGATCATGTCCAGGTTGCCGGAGACGACGTCCTTGTAGGCGGCCTCGACCGTCGTGTAGTTCTTGAACTGGACGCCCTTGTTCTTCGCCTTGTTCGGGCCCAGGTACTCGTCCCAGGCCTTGACCTGGATGAGCTTCTTGTGGTCCCACTTCTCGAACGTGTAGGGACCGTTGCCGATCGGCTTCTGACCGAAGGCCTTCGGGTCGTCGTAGAAGACCTCGGGCAGCGGGGCCCACGTGGCGTAGCCGAGCTTGTAGTTGAAGTACGGCATCGTGTACTTCAGCTCGATGGTGAAGGTGTGGTCGTCCACGGCCTTCAGACCGGACATGGCCTCGGCCTTCGGCTCACCCTTCTCCGGGTGGACGTCCTCGTAACCCTTGATGTCCTGGAACCAGAAGGAGTTCTGCTGGTTGTTCTTGATGTTGGCGTACCAGTTCCAGGCGTCGATGTACGACTTGGAGGTGACTTCTTCGCCGTTGTGGAACTTCCAGCCCTTCTTGAGCTTGACCGTCCACGTCTTCGAGTCGTCGGACGTGACCGACTCGGCGTTCGTGTAGACGATGTCACCCTTGGCGTCGAAGTCCAGCAGCTGGGTGAAGAGGGACTGGATGACGTACGAGCCGTTGGCCTCGTTGGTGTCAGCCGGGATCAGCGGCTTCTGCGGCTCGCCGACGTCGATCGAGACGTACCCGGCAGGTCCGGAACCCTTGCTCTCACCCTCACCACCACCGCCGCCGCCGCAGGCAGTGGCGGCCAGGGCGACGACTATCGCACCCGCGACCCACTTGGCGCTCTTGGCACCGCGCATGGGTTCCTCCTATGAAGTCATTGGTTCACCGCAAAGAGAGCACAGGACAAATCACCGCCACGGCCCGTCGTCCGGTAGCGGAAATCGTCAGGTGCCCCCGCGCTCGTGAGGGTCGGCGCCCCGTCGGCGAGTGACCCGTTCATCCGAGCTCTACGCGCCTAACTATCGGCCAAACACTGGGAGCGAACCACACTCTCGAGGTCTCGGTTCGATCACAGCTCGCGCCTACTTCTTCCAAAATCCGGACAAAGGGTTTGGTGAAAGATCCCTGCGAAACGGACTTGTTACACATCTATCGGAGGCGAGCGTCCGCATTCCGGACGAGAGGGTGAGATAATCGGTTGCGCGCGCCATAGCTCCCGTGCAGGGCGCCACCGACGACCGTCGCGCGGTCAAGAAGCCTGCGCGGCAAGGCCGTTGCGCGAGCCCCGGGACCGGGGCGGCGCGGCACTTCCGCAGCAGGGTAGTGGGAACAGCGCGTTCCGGACGGCCGTCCCGGGCAAATCGAGGGTTTTCCCTACCCCTTTCCTCTGCGTTGTCCCCCCTTAACCAACAGCACCGCACACCCCGCGTGAGCGAGGTGCGCGGTGCTGTTCCAGGACCGTCAGCCGTGCTTGGCGCGGCTCGCGGCGCGGGCCCGCTCACGGGCGTCCAGGTTCACCTTGCGGATGCGCACCGCCTCCGGGGTGACCTCGACGCACTCGTCGTCGCGGCAGAACTCCAGGGACTGCTCCAGCGACAGCTTGCGCGGCGGGACGATCGACTCGGTCACATCGGCCGTGGAGGAGCGCATGTTGGTGAGCTTCTTCTCCTTGGTGATGTTGACGTCCATGTCGTCGGAGCGGGAGTTCTCGCCGACGATCATGCCCTCGTACACCTCGGTGCCCGGCTCCACGAAGAGCACGCCGCGCTCCTGGAGGTTCGTCATCGCGAAGGCGGTGACGGCACCGGCACGGTCCGCGACCAGAGAGCCGTTGTTGCGGGTCTGCAGGGCGCCGAACCAGGGCTCGAAGCCCTCGTGGATGGAGTGCCCGATGCCGGTGCCGCGGGTCTGGGTGAGGAACTCGGTCCGGAAGCCGATGAGGCCGCGGGAGGGCACGACGAACTCCATGCGGACCCAGCCGGAGCCGTGGTTGGACATGTTGTCCATGCGGCCCTTGCGGACGCCCATGAGCTGCGTGACGGCGCCCATGTGCTCCTCGGGCACGTCGATCGTCATGCGCTCGACGGGCTCGTACGTCTTGCCGTCGACCTCCTTGGTGACGACCTGCGGCTTGCCGATGGTCAGCTCGAAGCCCTCGCGGCGCATCGTCTCGACCAGGATGGCCAGCGCGAGCTCGCCACGGCCCTGGACCTCCCAGGCGTCCGGCCGCTCGGTGTCGAGCACACGGAGGCTGACGTTACCGATCAGCTCGCGGTCGAGGCGGTCCTTGACCTGGCGGGCGGTGACCTTGCGGTCCTTGACCGCCGCCTTGGCGTCGGCGCCCTTGCCGGTGCCGCCGCGGCCGACCAGCGGGGAGGTGTTGGTGCCGATGACCATGGAGATCGCGGGCTCGTCGACCGTGATCAGCGGCAGCGCGACCGGGTTCTCCGGGTCGGCCAGGGTCTCGCCGATCATGATGTCCGGGATACCGGCGACGGCGCAGATGTCACCGGGGCCGGCCATCTCCGCCGGCTTGCGGGTGAGCGCCTCCGTCATCATCAGCTCGGAGATGCGCACGTTGCTGACGGACCCGTCGCGCTTCATCCAGGCGACCGTCTGGCCCTTGCGCAGCTCGCCCTGCTCGACGCGGAGCAGCGCGATACGGCCGAGGAAGTTGTCGGCGTCCAGGTTGGTGACGTGGGCCTGGAGCGGGGCGGCCTCGTCGTAGGTCGGGGCCGGGATGTGCTCCAGGATCGCGGAGAAGAACGGCTCCAGGCTGGTGGAGTCGGCCGGGACCGTGCCGTTGTCCGGCTTGGTCAGCGACGCGATGCCGTCACGGCCGCAGGCGTAGACGATCGGGAACTCGATCTGCTCCTCGTCGGCGTCCAGGTCGAGGAAGAGGTCGTAGGTCTCGTTGACGACCTCGTCGATCCGGGAGTCCGGGCGGTCCGTCTTGTTGATGCACAGGATGACCGGCAGGCGCTGCTGCAGGGCCTTGCGCAGCACGAAGCGGGTCTGCGGCAGCGGGCCCTCGGAGGCGTCCACGAGCAGCACGACACCGTCGACCATCGACAGGCCGCGCTCGACCTCACCGCCGAAGTCGGCGTGGCCGGGGGTGTCGATGATGTTGATGGTGATGACGTCCCCCCCGTCCTTCGGGTGGTACTTCACCGCCGTGTTCTTGGCGAGGATCGTGATGCCCTTCTCACGCTCCAGGTCGTTCGAGTCCATCATGCGGTCGTCGACGGAGTCGAGCTGGTGCGCGGCGAAGGCACCGGCCTGCTTGAGCATGGCGTCGACGATGGTCGTCTTGCCGTGGTCGACGTGGGCGACGATGGCGACGTTGCGGATGTCGTGACGTGTTGCGGACACGGCCATATTGCGGCGTACTCCCGGGATGGTGAGGACGGCTGCGCGTAGGACTGAGTTACGCGCGCCCTGCCGGGCTTGACACGCCACGGCCTCACCCCATGGTACGGGGCTGCGGTGGGTGGGGCTTGCGGGGATACGTCGGTGCAGGTGGGGGCCGGTTTGGGGGTGGGTGGCCGGGTCCTGCGCCGGTGTCGGGGGCCACGCGGCCCGGCGCTACCGGGTGGTGCCGCCCGTCGTGCGAGGCCCCCGGTCAGTCCCGGGCCGCCTGCGTCGTCTTCTTGGCCGTCTTCTTCAGGAAGCCCATGTCCTGGTAGACGGGTGTCTCGAAGCCGAAGGAGCCGGTGTTGGCGAGGTTCTTGCGCACGGCGGTGAGTTGCGGGCGCTGGTAGAGGGGGATGGAGCCGGCGGCGGCCCAGATGCGGGAGTCGGCCTTGCGGACCAGCTCGCGGGACTCCTCCTCGTCCAGCGTGGCGATGGCCTGGTCGAAGAGCTGGTCGACCTGGTCAGTGCCGACCCGCGTGTAGTTCTGCTCGACGGTCAGCGAGCCGTCGGCGGCCGGTACCGGCTTGGCGTAGATCGGCCGGGCGTCGGTCGCGGGGAACGCCGACGCGGGCCAGGAGTACAGCGCGAGATCGTATTCACCGTTGGCGATGTGATCCTTGAAGTAGCTCGCGTCGGAGACCTTCGTGGTCTCCGTGCGGATCCCCACCCGCTGCAACATGCGTGCGATGCGGTCCGCGACCCGGTGCAGCGTGTCCGACCCCGGCCCCGACGGCAGCACGAACCGCAGCGTGAGCGGCTTGCCGTCCTTGGCCAGCGTCCCGGCCGCGGCCCCCGGAGCGGCGGTTCCCTTGGGGGCGTACGCCCCTTGCGCCCCGCCCCCCTGCCCGGCGTGCTGCTTGCCGTCCTGCGCGAGATTCCGCGGGTCCGCCCGGTCGTCCTCGTGGTCACGTCCCTCGGGGTCCTCCCCCGCCTTCCCGTCCTCCCCCACGATGTACGTCCCGTCGTCCTCCCCCGCCGACTCCCCGGCCTTCGGTGACGTTGACTCCCCGGCTTCCGGCGACGCCGACTCCCCGGCTCCCGGCGACGCCGACTCCCCCTCGGCCCCCGCCGCCTTCTCCTCCTTCTTCTTCGGCTCCTTCAGCGGCCCGCCCCGCACCCACCCGGCGTCCGCGAGCAGCGCCTCCGCCTCCTTGGTGTCCTGCCCCCCGAGCGCCCCGCTGTTGTCGGCGTACGCGGCCTGTCCGGACAGCGCGAGGTGGCTGCCGACCGGCTGCGCGGGCAGCCCCAGCGGCTTGAGGACGGCCTCGGCCAGTTCCTTGCGGTCGAGGGCGCGGGCCACGGCCCGGCGGACCCGTTCGTCGGCGAGCGGGCCGTCGGCGCCGTTGAGGGCGAGCTGGGTGTAGGTCGGTTCCAGCGACTTGCGGACTTCGTAGCGGGCCAGCGCCCGCATGTCCTCGGCGCCCTCCGCCTTCGCGCCCTGGAGCGGCGTACCGGTCCCCTTGGGGCGTCCGGCGAGGTCGATGCGCTGGGCGGTGGCGGCGTCGACGTCGGCGACGTCCACGGACCCGGCGGCCAGCGCCTCGGCCCGCTTCTCGCGCCCCACGGCCACCAGCACGATCTTGGAGAGCTTGGCCGGCTCCCCCCACCAGCGCTGACTGCGGACGAGGGTGACCTCGTCCTTCTTCTTGTCGACCTTCTGCACGGTGAACGGCCCCGCGGTGACCTTGAGCTTGGTGCGCGCGCCGTCGTTGAAGGCGTCGGGCGTGCCCATGACCTCCTTCGGGTACAGCGGCGTGAACAGCGACTTCCAGTCGGCGTAGGTCCGGCTGAAGGTGACCTTGACCTCCAGGTTGTTCTTGCCCCGCTCGATCCGCTCGATGCGGTCGTACCCGGCGTTGCGCGCGGTCCAGTAGGCGCTGTCCTTCCCGGACAGGGCCCGCCACTGGGCGGCGAAGTCGGCCGCGCCGATCTCCCGCCCGTCGCTCCAGACGGCCTGCTGGTTGAGCTTGTAGAGGACCACCTGGCGCGGCTCGGTCTCGACGACCTCGGCCGATTCCAGGTAGTCGGGGTTGATCTCCGGCCGCCCGTTGTCGTTCATCCGGTACATCGACGGCAGCACGGCCTGAGCGATCGTCGCGGTGGTCGCGTCGGCATCGGCCTGGAAGGTGTTCAGCGTCTCCGGTACGGAGTCCACGGCCCAGCGCAGGGTGCCGCCGTCGGCGACCCGCGCGCGGGCGGCCGGCGCGATGTCCTGACCGGCCAGCGGCTTGCCGGCCTCGTCGTCCGAGCCGCACCCGGCCAGAGCGGGCACCAGGAGCACACCCGCGGTGAGGAAGGCGACCGAGCGCATCACAGCACGCGGGCCGACGCCGTCGTGGGACATCTCTGCTTACCTCCGGGAGCCGCGGGGGTTACGATCACTTTTGGCGGTATATGGCGGTATATCGAGCTGATCAGATGTTTTCCGCTGTATGCGGCCACTGAAGAGGAAAGGGTTCGGCAACACCGGGCGACACGGCGACGACCGCCGGGAAGCCCACCCGGGCGGCGCAACGCACCACGGGATGCACCTATACGCCTCGGCCAATCGGTGCACGTCCCTTCCCAGCGACAGGTGTGACGCGCAACACTCGCAGGCGCATGACCGTTGCCACCCACGGCCACCAGGCCGACGGAAGTGAGGTCACGTCATGTCCGTGCACGATGAACTGACATTCATGCAGCGCAGCCTGGACGACCTGTCCCGGTCGCTGGGC
This sequence comes from Streptomyces spinoverrucosus, assembly GCF_015712165.1. Taxonomy (NCBI): domain Bacteria; kingdom Bacillati; phylum Actinomycetota; class Actinomycetes; order Kitasatosporales; family Streptomycetaceae; genus Streptomyces; species Streptomyces spinoverrucosus. The sequence goes on from NZ_JADPZX010000001.1 coordinate 2,905,501, forward strand.
CGCCTGGAGCAGCAGCTCGGCAGGGGCGGGCTCGACATACGCCGCGTCCGCACCGACTGCGAACACCTGCGCGAGAGCGTCGCGCTGCTCCGCGACGCGGCCAGCACACCGGCAGCGCAGCGGCGCCCGGAGCTCGTCACCATCCCCGACACGCCGTACGACAACAGCCTGTGGGTCGACACGGACGACGAGGGACTCGGCGCCCGCGACCGACACGCACCCTGACCGGCCCGAGTCCCGACCGACCGGAGTCATACCTTGGCCACTGGTACGGAACCCACAACCACAGATCCCCATCCCCCCGGCGGCGTACGGTCGGTCACCCGCGCCGCGATCGCCGCCCCGCATCTGCGGACCGACCGCTGGTGGCTGGCGCCCGCCACCACGGCCGCCGGGCTGCTCGCCTTCATCGTGTACTCGACCTGGCGGGCCTTCGCGAACGCCGACTACTACGCGGCCCCCTACGTCTCGCCGTTCTACTCCCCCTGTCTGGCGGAGAACTGCGAGCCGATGAAGGCGGGGCCCAACTGGGAGATCTTCGGCAGCTGGTGGGGGATCTCCCCCGCGATCATCATCCTGATCTTCCCGCTCGGCTTCCGCCTGACCTGCTACTACTACCGCAAGGCCTACTACCGGGGCTTCTGGGCGTCCCCGCCGGCCTGCGCGGTGGCCGAGCCGCACAAGAAGTACACCGGTGAGACCCGCTTCCCGCTGGTCCTGCAGAACATCCACCGGTACTTCTTCTACGCCGCGATCCTCGTCGCCGGCATCCTGACGTACGACACCGTGCTCGCCTTCCGCGACGAGAACTACGAGTGGGGCCACATGGGCCTCGGCACCCTGGTGTTCCTCGTCAACATCGTGCTGATCTGGGCGTACACGATCTCCTGCCACTCCTGCCGGCACATCGTCGGCGGCAAGCTCAAGCACTTCTCCAAGCATCCGGTGCGCTACCGGATGTGGCAGTGGGCCGGGAAGTTCAACGCCCGTCACATGCTGCTCGCCTGGACGTCGTTGGTGAGCGTGGCGCTCGCCGACTTCTACGTCTATCTCGTCGCGTCCGGTGTCTTCGACGATCCGCGCTTCTTCTAGATGAGTGGGGCCTTGTGATGTCCGTGGTGGAGCGACAGGAGTGGGACGTCGTCGTGGTCGGCGCGGGCGGCGCCGGACTGCGTGCCGCCATCGAGGCCCGCGAACGCGGCGCCCGTACGGCCGTGATCTGCAAGTCGCTGTTCGGCAAGGCGCACACGGTGATGGCCGAGGGCGGTATCGCCGCCGCCATGGCCAACGCCAACCCGCACGACAACTGGCAGGTGCACTTCCGTGACACCCTGCGCGGCGGCAAGTTCCTCAACCAGTGGCGGATGGCCGAGCTGCACGCCCAGGAGGCCCCGGACCGGGTGTGGGAGCTGGAGACCTCGGGCGCCCTGTTCGACCGTACGAAGGACGGCCGGATCTCGCAGCGCAACTTCGGCGGCCACGAGTACCCGCGCCTCGCCCACGTCGGCGACCGCACCGGACTGGAGCTGATCCGCACCCTCCAGCAGAAGATCGTCGCCCTCCAGCAGGAGGACCACCGCGAGACCGGCGACTACGAGTCCCGGCTGAAGGTGTTCCAGGAGTGCACGGTCACGCGCGTCCTCAAGGACGGCTCCCTCGTGAGCGGTGTCTTCGCGTACGAGCGTGAATCCGGCCGTTTCTTCGTCCTGGAAGCCCCCGCCGTGGTGATCGCCACGGGTGGCATCGGCAAGTCCTTCAAGGTCACGTCGAACTCGTGGGAGTACACCGGCGACGGCCACGCGCTGGCGCTGCTGGCCGGGGCACCCCTGCTGAACATGGAGTTCGTGCAGTTCCACCCGACCGGCATGGTCTGGCCGCCCTCGGTGAAGGGCATCCTCGTCACGGAGTCCGTCCGCGGCGACGGCGGCGTGCTGCGCAACTCCGACGGCAAGCGGTTCATGTTCGACTACATCCCGGACGTCTTCAAGGAGAAGTACGCCGAGACCGAGGACGAGGCCGACCGCTGGTACGACGACCCGGACACCAACCGGCGTCCCCCCGAGCTGCTCCCCCGCGACGAGGTCGCCCGGGCCATCAACACCGAGGTCAAGGAGGGCCGGGGCTCCCCGCACGGCGGTGTGTTCCTGGACGTGTCGACGCGGATGCCCGCCGAGGTGATCAAGCGCCGGCTGCCGTCGATGTACCACCAGTTCAAGGAGCTGGCCGACGTCGACATCACCGCCGAGGCGATGGAGGTCGGGCCCACCTGCCACTACGTGATGGGCGGCATCGCCGTCGACTCCGACTCGGCGGCGGCGCGCGGGGTGCCGGGGCTGTACGCGGCCGGTGAGGTGGCCGGCGGTATGCACGGCTCCAACCGGCTCGGCGGGAACTCGCTGTCCGACCTGCTGGTGTTCGGGCGCCGGGCGGGACTGCACGCCGCCGAGTACGCGACCGGGACGGCGGCGGCCCGCCCCCGGGTGGACGACGCGCAGGTGGACTCGGCGGCGGCGGAGGCGCTGCGCCCCTTCTCCGCCGAGGCCGAGATCGAGGAGCCGGCCGGCGGCCCGCCCGAGAACCCGTACACCCTCCACCAGGAACTCCAGCAGACCATGAACGACCTGGTCGGCATCATCCGCCGCGAGGCGGAGATGAAGCAGGCCCTGGAGAAGCTGGCCGAGCTGCGGGTACGGGCCCGGCGCGCGGGCGTGGAGGGCCACCGCCAGTTCAACCCGGGCTGGCATCTCGCCCTGGACCTGCGCAACATGCTGCTGGTCAGCGAGTGCGTGGCGCGGGCCGCGCTGGAGCGCAACGAGTCGCGCGGCGGCCACACCCGCGAGGACCACCCGTCGATGGACCGCAGGTGGCGCCGTATCAACCTGCTCTGCGGGCTCACCGACCCCACGGGCGGCCTGGCGGCCACGGATCCGGACCGGGGCCAGATCACGCTCAGCCGCGAGACCACCGAACCCATCCGTCCCGACCTGCTCGCCCTGTTCGACAAGGAGGAGCTGGTCAAGTACCTCACCGAAGAGGAGCTGTACGAGTGAGCAGCTACGAGGCCCGCTTCAAGGTGTGGCGCGGGGACGCGGACGGGGGCGGCCTGGAGGACTTCAAGGTCGAGGTCAACGACGGCGAGGTGGTGCTGGACATCATCCACCGCCTCCAGGCCACCCAGACCCCCGACCTGGCCGTGCGCTGGAACTGCAAGGCGGGCAAGTGCGGTTCGTGCTCCGCCGAGATCAACGGGCGGCCCCGGCTGATGTGCATGACCCGGATGTCGGTGTTCGACCACGAGGAGACGATCACCGTCACTCCGCTGCGCGCCTTCCCGGTCGTACGCGATCTCGTCACGGACGTCGGCTTCAACTACGAGAAGGCGCGGGAGGTCCCGTCCTTCGTGCCGCCGGCCGGGCTCGGGCCCGGCGAGTACCGGATGATGCAGGAGGACGTGGACCGGTCACAGGAGTTCCGCAAGTGCATCGAGTGCTTCCTGTGCCAGGACACCTGCCATGTGGTCCGCGACCACGAGGAGAACAAGCAGGCGTTCGCGGGCCCCCGCTTCCTGATGCGGGTCGCCGAACTGGACATGCACCCGCTGGACGCGGCCGCCGAGTCCGGCCTGGACCGCAAACGCACCGCCCAGGACGAACACGGCCTCGGCTACTGCAACATCACCAAGTGCTGTACGGAGGTCTGCCCCGAGGGCATCAAGATCACGGACAACGCCCTGATCCCGCTGAAGGAGCGGGCCGTCGACCGCAAGTACGACCCACTGGTCTGGCTCGGCGACAAGATCCGCCGCCGGTCCGCCTCGTCAGGAGGCTGAGGCCTGCAGATACCCCGAGTGCGCGACCTGTCCGAGGAAGGTGAACCGGGTGTCGGAGGCCATGTGCTTCTCGAAGGCCTCACTGATGCCCGGCCACTTCGGGTGGCCGAAGTCGTCGAGTACGACGATCCCGCCGGGTGCGACGATCTCCTCGGCCCACTCCAGGTCCCTGGCCACGCCCTCGGCGGAGTGGTCGCCGTCGACGATCACGACGCCGTAGGCACGGTCGGAGACGGCGGCGCGCACCTCGGGGTCCTCGGAGAAGCCCTGCTGGATCCGGGTCGCGGCACCGGCGGTGCCCGCCAGCGCCAGATTGCTGCGCACGGCGGCCTCGCGCACCGGTGTGCCCGTCGCGTCCCCGCCCATGCTGGTGCCGGGCTGCAGCTGCTCACCGGCCAGCGGATCGACGATCGTCAGCCGCGGATCCCGCCCCGCCCGCTCCATCATCCTGATCAGAGCCGCGCCGAACATGCCGTACAGCGTGCCGATCTCCAGGATGTCGTCGTTCGGCGGGTCGAGCAGCGGTACGGCGGAGAGCTTGCCGCAGATGTTCATCGTGCCGCCCGCTATTCGCCCGACGCCCAGCGCCTCCATCGCGATGAGCAGCCGAAACGCCTGCGCGACGGCCCGTTCCGCGCCCTCGCCGTCCCCGGTGACCCGCTTCAACTCCTCGATCAGCCCGTCCAGATGGGACGCCGACGGCAACCGTGACACCCCCCGGCCGGTCCCGTCGAAGAACAGCTCCAGGGGCCGCTGACGGTTGCGCACCCGCGTCAGCTCCTGCTGCACGGCGCCGTAGGAGGTGCTTCCGAGCACGCGCCGGACCTCGCGCTCCACGCGCTGGTCGATCAGTGCGGCGCATGACGTCTGTCCGACGAACCGGTTACCCAGTAGCCCTCGTCCAGTGGACCGGACGTACGTGATGACCGTCGCGGTGTCGTCGAAGGGACGCACACCACTCGCGGAGCCGCATTCCTGCTCATACGCTCCGAAATGTGACGCCATCCTCGATACGCGGTCGGCCCCGGCGGGCGACCTCGCACATATCGGTGCGGGTCGCGCACGCGCTGCTCGGCGCGGTGGTCGCGGTCCTGTGGCTGGTGTGGCCCGAGCTGACCGCCTCGTCGAGCGGTGACCGCCCGGTCGCGCGCACCCCCGCCCCCGGTACGACGGCGCAGGACGTGGAGGAGACGCCCACCGCCGACCTCGTCCTCCCGCTCATCGCCCTGGGCACGGCGGCGGCGCTGGCCGCATACGGCTACATACGCCGGACCCGGCGGACCCGCACCCGTACGACACCCGGGGGCGTCCCGTCCGCCGCGCGCTCCCTCCCCTCGCCCTTGAGCGAACTCGACGAACAGGCACAGGCGTTGCTGATCGAGGCCGACGACTGCGTGCGCACCAGCCGTGAGGAACTCACCTTCGCCGAGGCCGCGTCGGGGCACGAGGCCATGGATCCCTTCGCGCGGGCGGTACGGGAGGCGGAGTGGGAGCTGTCGGCCGCGTTCGCCATGCGGCAGCGGTACGACGACGGGGTCCCGTTCGAGGCGTCCGCCCGGCGGCAGGCGCTCGCCGGGATCGTCGGGCGGTGCACGGAGGCCGGGCGGCGGCTGGACACGGAGGCGGCGGGGTTCGACGCGGCGCGGGGCCTGGAGCGGCGGATCGGGGCGGCGCTGGAGGTCGCGGAGGCGAGGTTCCGGGAAGTGGCGGGCCGTACGTCGGCCACGGAGGCGACCCTGGCGGATCTTGGCAGGCGGTACGCGTCCACGGCGGCGGCCCCGGTCGTCGGGTACGTCGAACAGGCCAAGGATCGCCTGGTGTTCACGACGGTCCATCTCAACCAGGCCCGTCAGTCCGCCGACCGGGGCGAACCCGACCGCGCCGCCGCCCATCTGCGCGCGGCCGAGGGCGCGGTCGATCAGGCCGCGATCTTCGTGACCGCCGTGGACCGCCTCGCCGGGGAGCTGTCGAGGGCGCGGACGCTGGTACCGGCGGCCCTCACGGGGGCGGAGGTGGAGATCGCGGGGGCGCGGGAACGGGCGGAAGGTGTCGCCGTCGACATCCCCGCCGGCGAGCTGCAGTCGCGCATCATGCACGCCGACGCGGTCCTGACCGCCGTACGGGAAACACTGACCAGCGGCCCGTACGACCCCCTCGACGCCCTGCGCCGAATCGTACGGGCCGTGGTGCCGGTCGCGACGGGCCGGGCCGGGGTGCTGCCGGTGGCCGGTGAGCTGGTCGCCCGGAGTGCGACGGCAACGGCGGCCGACTTCGTGGCGACGCATCGGGGGGTGGTGGGCGCGGAGGCCCGAACACGCTTGGCGGCAGCGCAACGGCTCATGCCCGAGGAGTCCCTCGGGACGGGACAACGGCTGACGCCCGAGGAGGCCTTGGCGGCGGGGCAACGGCTGCTCCTGCCCGAGGAGGCCCTCACGGCGGGGCAACGGCTCGCGCCCGAAGAGGCCCTCGGGACGAGGCAACGGCTCACGCCCGAGGAGGCCCTCGCGGCGGACTCCCTCGCCCGCACGGCCCTACATCTGGCGGAACAGGACGTCCGTATGCACGGCACACCCGTGCCAGCGGCGCCCCCACACTCAACCGGCTTCGGAGGAGCCGTCCTCGGGGGAATCGTGCTGGCCCAGGACTCAACGTCCGTTCAGATCAGCAGCTTTGGCGGCCGGCGGACACGCGCCCGCCGTAACTTCCCAGTCGCGTAAGACACTTCTCGCCCCGTCAGACCCAGCACTCCCCTTTTATATGATGATCTGCTAACGGAGAGTCGGTCCGATGACGCGCGGACGAGCGGGGGCAGTTGAGCGTGATCAAACCGGAGCAGATCCCACAGTTCACTGGCGACCTGGCCCAGTTGGAGACGGACTACACGGCACTGAAGACGGACGCCGGGAACGTCCGTGACGCGGGCGCGAATGTGCATTCCCAGTTCCAGGGCCTGTCCGCGTACTACCAGGCACCCGAGGCCGAGCAGCTGTTCGCCACCACCAAGCCGGTGCAGGACAAGGCAGACGCCTTCGCCGACGACCTGGAGAAGGTCTCCTCGGCGCTGTCGTCGTACGCCACCGAAATCCGCCCACTCGTGGACAAGCTGAAGCAGCTGAAAGCGGACGCCACAGCCTTCGTCAACTCCGTCAAGGACGACGACGAGTGGGAGTACGACGAGGACAAGGTCAGCGAGCACAACCAGCTCCGCGACGACATCACCGCCACCGTGGCCGCCTTCTGGGCGGCGGAACGCACCTGCCACAACAAAATCACCGCCTTGTGGGGCGGAACGCAGATGATGGCCGGGGACGGCTCCGACCGCACCGACCAGTACGGCTTCTCCGCCGAGGACATGAAGAACGCCAAACTCCCCTGGGGCGACCCGGTGGAGGAGAAGCACCACTGGTACGAGGTCGGCCACTGGGTGAAGTCGTTCGTGTGGGACGGCCTGATCGTCGACGGCATCTGGGGCACCATCAAGGGCCTGGGCACCCTGGTCGGCTTCGGCGGCTGGGACGCCATGGGCCAGGCCTGGAAAGGCCTCGCCCAGCTCGCCACCGGCCTGGCACTGTCCTCCATCCCCGGCGTCGGCACCCTCTTCTGGGCCCTCCCCGACGACAAACTCCCCTCCTGGATCCGCGACTCACGCACCGCGATGAAGGAAACCGGCAAGGCACTGGTGGCCTGGGACCAGTGGGGCAAGAACCCCGCCCGCGCCGCCGGAGCCGTCACCTTCAACGTCCTCACCACCGTCTTCACCGGCGGCGCCGGTGCCGCCGCCTCGGGTGCGGGCAAGGCCGGCGCCGTAGCCCGGGTCCTGGGCACCACGGCCAAGGCCATCGACCCCATGACCTACATCGCCAAGGGCGCGGGTGCGGGCCTCTCCAAGATCGGCGACATCAGCGCCGCGCTGAAAGGCGTCGGCAACATCGACATCCCGGCGTTGCCCGAGAACGCCATCACCCTCCCCGAAGGCGCGGTCCGCCTACCCGACGGCACGGTCAACCTCCCCGAGGGCGCGGCCATCCCGGACGGCGGCATCAGAATCCCCGAAGGCGGTGCAGTCACCCTGCCCGAGGGCACCCCACTCCCCGCAGGCGCGGTCGACCTGGGCAACGGCGCCGTCAAACTCCCCGAAGGCACCCCGGTCCCCGCAGGCGCCGTCGAACTGCCCGAAGGCACAGTCAAACTCCCCGACAACGCCCCCGCCCTGCCCGAGGGCACCGTCAAGCTGCCCACCGAGGACGGCGCCCCGGCCCGCTACTACGACCCCCAGGGCAACATCCTCGACGAGAACGGCACCGTCATCCACAAGGCCGACGACGGCCCCGGCGACGTGGTGGACCAGCCCGACATGGGCACCCCACCCGCGGGCGCCGACGTCCCCCGCGTCGACTCCCCGCTCCGCGAACCCGCCATGGCCGGCGCCGCAACCCACACCACCGACACCGCCGCCCAGCACATCCGCCTCGGCAACAGCCTCGACGACCTCGGCGACATTGGCCGAGTCGGCGAGGACGTCCCCGTCACCCCGGCCGTCCACGCGGGCACCGACGTACCCAGCACCGGCCTGGGCAACAACCTCCCCGGCGGCACCGCGGACAACCTCCCCGGCGGCGCAGTCGGCGACAACATGCCGACCAACAGCGTGGACACCCACCTTCCCGGCAACAACATCGGCAACACCGCCGACAACCTCCCCGGCGGCCACGCCGACGACCTCGGCCGTGGCCCGTCCGGCAGTGGCGATCTGCCTGGCGGCAGCGCCACCGACACCCTGCCGCCGCGCGCCGACGTCCCGCCGGGCGGCGGGCTTGACGACCTCGGTCGTACCGGCGACGAGGCCGCCGCAGGCGGGGACGACGCCGTGCCCACGCCCGAGGGGAGCGCACCCGCCCGGCCGAGCTTCATGCGTGACGGCGACAACCCGTACGGTCCGGAGGGCTCGCTCACACCGGAGCAGATCCACGAGATCCAGGTCTACCGCGCCAACCACGAGCCCGGATACTTCGAGCAGTTCTACAAGTCCAACGGCAACCGCAAGAACCTCGAATTCCTCGACGAGAGCGGGACGACGCCTCCCCAGCTGACACGGCAGTCGCCCCAGCATCCGTGGATCTCGGTCAAGGACGCGCCGGATCCCATCCAGCCGCACTACCTCGGCGACGCGATCAAGGTCGGGCGAGAGACCGCGAGCCCCGAGGCGCTCAAGACTCTCGACGAGGCAGCGGCGAACCGGCACTATGCCATCGGCTACGACCAAGCCGCCGCCGGCCACAAGGCCGAGGCCGTAGAGGCTCACAAGAACAACCCCACGCCCGAAACACATTGGGATCAGGTCGAGCGCACCTACGAGTACAAGGCCGCGCATCGCGACATGCGGGACAACGCGGAGGCGTACGGCGAGGCCATCGCCGAGCACCACGTCATTCCGGAGCACTACCCGAACGCAACCCGGGAGCCACTGGACGGCCCGGCCAACGGCAACGACCAGTTCGACCAGGTGTGGCGTCGCGAGGACGGGGGCTTCGTCGTCATCGAAGCCAAGAGCAACGTGCGTACCGAGCTCGGAGCCCGCAATCTGCCGGACGGAAAGCGGGTTTCGCAAGGGACCAAGGAGTACTTCCTGGACATCCTCAACGAGATGCGCAAGCGCGGTGAGGACAACCCCAAGGAGTTGCTGCTCGCGGACGAACTCGAAGCGGCGCTCGGCAGGGGAGATGTGGACTACATCGTCGTCAAGGGGCAGGACAACGTCGGCGAGTACGCTGGCTACAGCATGAGGCAGTTCGACATCTCCGACAGGAGCACGCCGTGACCGTCACCGTTGCCCGGCACGGGACGCCGGGACCCAACGCCGAGCGTTTCGCCGAAGCCCTGGCCGGGAGCACCACCGCGTCGATCGAACGCTTGGAGGAGGCTCCTGCCATGATCGACGCCACGTTCACCAAGTCCTTGCTGAACGTGCAAGCGCACTGCACGGTGGACCCCCGGGCCGCGAGCATCGAAACCTGGGAGGCGGTGGTCGCGGCCATGCAACTCGGCTCGGCGCTGTTCGCCGTGACGAGCAGCACGGACGGCGTTGTGGAATACCGCATCCACCACAAGGTGCGGCACCTCCCGGCCATCGGGCCACGCCCCTACGCCGACGCCGGCAACTGGCTCACGGCCTTCTGGCTGGCGATCGTCTGCCGCGACCAGAAGCGGATGACCCAGCTCTGCGAGATCCCGCTGGACCGCCTGCGCTCTCCCGAGGGCCAGTTCGACGAGTACGTCTACCACTGGGTGGGCGCCCTGCAGACGTACTGGCTGCAGCGGCCGGGGATGGTGGAGGAACTGACCGCGGCGCTGCAGGGCTCGAACCCCGACGTGGCGACCGTCGCGCCCCGTGATCTGCTGCAGCACATCCTGTATCCGCCGATCAACCTCTTCTACCGCTTCCTGCGCAAGGACCACGACGGGTTCAACCAGGCCTTGGTGGAGGCCTTGGAGCTGCACAAGGCGTACTGGACGGCCGACGAGGACCGGGCGAAGGACCCCGAGGGCCGTATCGCCCTGGGCCCGCTCGCCCTCGCCTGTCTCGCCTATGACGGAGAAATCCCCATTGAGGTGGAGTCGGACTATCTCCCCAAGCACCTCCTCCAGCGCGGCTGGCTGGGCGAGTTCGAGGTCTGAGGCGCGGCCGCCTTCCGCGTCGTTACGGGATGTCCTCGATGCGTTGGCGGTTGAGCAGGTACGTCGGTAGATACGGCTGTCCGGTCGGGAGCGGGAAGTCGTAGTCGTAGGCGAGGCTGGCCATTGCCAGGGGGCCAAGGGCGACCCGGGCCCGGGGGGCGGGCGAGTCGCCCCAGTAGGCGTCGTGGTGTGCGACGGCCTCGGTGAGGGCCTTGGTGAAGGCGTCGTGGTCGCGGGTGATGAGGCGGTGGAACAGGGCGGCCGGCTGGTAGTCGACGCGGTTCACGAAGTCGCCCGGCGCACGGGTGAGGGCTTCGGGCATCGACGTCTGCATGGTGGCGGCCAGCTTCCGCACCACGTCGTCCATGGAACCGCGCGAGAAGTAGGTCCGCAGGGTGTCGATCCAGTGCAGCACGTACTCGTCGGCCGACTCGTCCCGCCGCAGCGTCTCCATCGGCACCTCGCACAACCGGCCGATCCGATCCGTCTGACGGCATACGACCGTCAGATACAGCGCGTCCAGCCAGGCCCGGGCGTCCGCGGGCGGCTCGGCGGGCAGGGCGGGCAGCTGCCGGACGACGTCCTCGCCGAGGCGGCACTCCTGCGGCTGCGCCCCGGTGAACAGGGCCGACCCGAGCTGTACGGCGGTCGCCCACGCGTCCCACGTGTCGATGGACGCCGCGCGCGGGTCGGTCGCGCAGTGGGCGTGGGCGAGTGCGAGGGCGGAGGCGAAGGCGTCGGCCAGTCCCGTACGGTCCTCGGTGAGCCGTGCCAGCGACTCGGCAGTGGTGTGGGTGAGTTCGGCGATGTCCGGGGCCTTGGCCGCGGTGCGGGTGGCGAGGCGGCCCGCGCGGTCGAGGCGGACCAGGCCCTTCAACAGTGCGAGCAGCTTCGGCGGCGGTCGCAAGGAGAAGGCGCGGGTGTCGTGGTCGATGACCGTGAGCGAGGTCAGGCTCCCCCGGTGCCACCAGTAGACCCGGGGGGACAGCGCCCCCACCCCGTCCTCGTACGCGCCCAACGCGTACGAGGCCAGGCTGTTGATCGCCTCGGCCACCGACCCGTCGGCTATCGGGTGGTACACGAGGTTGTGCCGGCTCGGTACGGCGACGAGGGCGCCCGCGTCCGGCAGCGACTCGCCCGTGACCTGCCGGACCGCGGCGGCCAGGACGAGCGCCTTGCTCGCCACGAACGGGGAGTCGCCGTAGAGGGAGTGCAGTACCGCCCCTCCAAAGGCCCGTCCAAACGCCCCTCCAACCGCCCCTCCCTCGACAGGCACTTCGTCGTGCTGCACGGGGACCCGTACGAGGTTTTCGTACGCCGCCTGCTCCAGCTCCTGCCGCCCCGCCCGCTCCACGTCGTCGTCGGTGATGATCCGCACGCTGGTGGGTCCGTCGAGGGCGTGGACGAGGACGAGTCCCTCGGCCACCTCCCGTGCGTAACGCAGTGACCCGGCCTGGTCGGGCGTGAGCGAGTCGGCCGGTAGCAGCCGGGCGTGGGCTCCGCGCAGCAGTTCCTCGGGGCTCTCCCCACCCTGGCCGGCCTCCCGCAGAGCGGCGAAGTGCGCGGCGACCAGCTCGGGCCAGCGGTCCTCCGGCGCGGTACGGCAGGCGTGCGCCAGGTTGTGCAGGGGGTGGGCGTGGCCCTCCCGCAGGTAGGGGGCGGCGAGGGCGCGCAGGCGTGCTGCCTGTGCGGCGGTCAGCGTGGGCAGTTCGGTGTCAGCGGCGTCAGCGCTACCAGCGCTACCAGCAATGTTTTCGGCATGCATCAGTGCGACTCTACGGACACGTGCCTGACGGCAAGCCCCTTAGCCCCTTAGCCCCTTAGCCCCTTAGCCCCTAGAACAGACTCAGCAACGCCTCCGCCGGATCCGCCACCCCGTTCTCTCCGTCCGGCAGCGGCAGTTCGAACCACACCGTCTTGCCGCGATGCGTCCGGCGCGAGCCCCACGCGGCCGACAGCAGGCCCACCAGTTGCAGGCCCCGGCCGCCCTCGTCGGTGTCGCGGGCGCGGCGGCGGCGGGGCTGGACCAGGCCCGAGTCCCAGACCTCGCAGACCAGGGTGCGGTCCAGGAGGAGACGGAGTCTGATCTCGCCCTCGCCGTAGCGCAGCGCGTTCGTCACCAGTTCGCTGACCAGCAGCTCCGTAGTGTCGACCAGCGGTTCCATGTCCCAGCTCAGGAGCTGGCCGCGCGCGTACTCGCGGGCCCGGCCCACACTGCGCGGCTCGCGCGGCAGGGTCCAGTCGCCGACCGACTCGGCGGGCAGGCCCTGCACGCGGGCCATGAGCAGGGCGATGTCGTCCTCGCCGTGGTGGGTGTCGAGGGTGTTGAGGACCTGGTCGCAGACGTCCTCCAGCGGGCGGGCCGGGTCGGTGAGCGCCCCGACGAAGGCCTGCAACCCCTCGTCCAGTGGGTGGTCGCGGGACTCGACCAGTCCATCCGTGTAGAGCGCGAGCAGCGCGCCCTCGGGGAGTTCGACCTCGACCTCCTCGAAGGGTTCACCGCCGACGCCGAGCGGCAGCCCCGGCGGTACGTCGAGCATGAGCGCCGCCTCGCCGGGTTCGACGAGGACCGGCGGGAGATGGCCCGCGTTGGCGAAGGTGCACCGGCGGGTGACGGAGTCGTAGACCGCGTACACGCAGGTCGCCAGGTACACCTCGGACAGGTCCGCCTCGCGGGGCCGGCGGGCGGCGCGGGTGGCCTGCTGGATGCCGCCGGGCGTGCCCAGGCCACGGGCGATCTCGTCCAACTGTGAGAGCACCTCGGCCGGTTCGAGGTCGAGCTGGGCCAGGGTGCGGACGGCCGTACGGAGTTCGCCCATGGCGACCGCGGCGCGCAGGCCTCGGCCCATGACGTCGCCCACCACCAACGCGGTCCGGTGGCCGGGCAGTTCGATGACGTCGAACCAGTCGCCGCCGACCTCGCTGGGGCGTCCGGTGGAGGCGTTCCCGGGCAGGTAGCGGCAGGCGATGTCGAGGCCGGAGGCTACCGGGTCGCCGGGCGGGAGCAGGGACCGTTGGAGTATCAACGCGCGTTCGTGCTCGCGCCGGTACAGGCGCGCGTTGTCGATGCAGACGGCGGCCCGTGCGGCGAGCTCGACGGCCAGGTCGCGGTCGCGGTCGCCGAACGGCTCGCTGCCCTTCGTACGCGAGAACTGCGCGAGTCCTACGACCGTGTCGTGGGCGACCATCGGCACGGCGAGCGTGGACTGGACAAGGCCCCCCTCCTCGGCGGGGACGGTCTGCGGGCGGGCCGTGCGCAGGGCGTCGGCGCAGGGCGAAATGAAGGGGTAGTGGTGGACGGCGCCGACCGTGACCGGCGTGCCGGTGCCGGCGAAGGGCGCGTCGGAGACGGCGCTGGCGAAGGCGACCCGGCGCAGTTCGGCGCTGCCGTCGGCGAGGCCCTGCGGGATCTGGTCGCCGACCAGCAGGCCCTGGTAGAGGTCGACGGTGGCCAGGTCGCAGAAGCCGGGGACGACGACGTCGAGGAGTTCGCGGGCGGTGGTCTCCAGGTCGAGGGAGTTGCCGATGCGCGCGCCGGCTTCGTTGAGGAGGGCGAGGTTGCGCCGGGCGGCGGCGGCCTCGCGGGCGGCGGCGCGGCGGGAGGTGATGTCGGTTCCGAGCCAGGCGATGCCGATGGGGCGGCCGGTTCCGCTGTGCACCCGGTAGAGGTTGACCGACCAGTGCCGGCGTTCCTCGGAGCCGGGCACGAAGCCCGTGACGTGCATGTCCGTGATGGAGTCGCCGGTTTCCAGGACGCGGCGCAGGGTCGCCGAGACCCGCTCGGCCTCGCCGCGCGGCAGATAGTCGTGGACCCCGCGGCCGCGGTGGTCGTCGGGCGTGCCGCCGAACACGGAGGCGAACCGCTGGTTGGCGCGCCGCACCTTCAGATCGGGGTCGATCAGCAGGAAGCCGAACGGGGATTGACCGAAAATCGCCTGCGAGGCGGCGAGGTCGGTCTCGATGCGACGCAGCACGCGGACGTCGACCACTATGCAGACGGCCGCCTTGTCGCCGCCCTCGGTGCGGGTCGGCATCACATAGACCTCGGCGAGCCCGGTGCCGCCGCGCCCGCCGTCGGCCCTGTCCGGCAGCCGGAAGGGGATGACCCCGGTCCACTCCCGCCCGTCGAGGATCTCGGCCATCTTCCGCTGTCCGCGCTCACGCAGATCGGGGTCGATGAACGCCTCGATGGGATCCATCCCGACGGCGCGCTCGGCCGGGATGCCGAAGACGCTCTCGGCGCGCAGGCTCCACTGGTCGACCAGTCCGTCGGGGCCGATGGAGAAGGACGCGACCTTGATGTAGTCGTAGATCGAGCCGGGCGGGCTGCTCTGCCACAGCGTGTCTCCGGGCGGCATCTCCCGGGAGGCACCCGCAGCCTCCGTCCTCGCGCCGTCCGACGGGTCCTGCGACTCCGTGGCCTTCGCTGGTATCTCGCTCACGCGAACCGTCCCCTCCAGCTCACCGCGTCCGGCACCAGTCACCGGGGGCGGCTGCCCGCAGTATCCAGCACTACGGCGCCGCACAACACGGTGTTCACGATCACAGCACGGTTCAGGCGGTTTTCGGACCGTGCCGCGACAACACTTCCAGTCTTCTAACCAGGGGACACACCCTCGAATCACGCCTGCGGGCAACGGCTTCCGGCCGGATCCGTCCGTGGACAGCAGTACGACCGGTGTAAGGGGCCCACGACCCGCCTAGGTGTGCTGTCCCGGGACGGCGAGCTCGAACCAGACCGTCTTGCCCGACTCCCCCGGCCTGGTTCCCCAGCGGCGCGAGGTGGAGGCCACCAGTTGCAGTCCGCGCCCGCTCTCGTCCTCGGGATGGGCGTCGCGTTCGCGCGGCATGTCCGGGAGGGGGTCGGAGACCTCCACGAGCAGGACGTCGGACAGACCGGCGGGGCGCACCAGGCGTACTCCGATGGGACCGGTGGCGTGCCGCAGCGCGTTCGTCACCAGTTCGCTGACCAGCAGTGCCGTGGTGTCACTGACGCTGTCGAGCGCCCAGCCGTGCAACTGGCGGCGGACGACGGAACGCGCGGTGCGCACGGCTGTGGGGTCGGCGGGAAAGGTCCACTCGGCGCAGTCGCCATCGGTGTCGATCACGCCGATCACTTCCCAGGACAGTGAGCCCACCCATGTCCGGTTTCGTGGGGTTAATGGGCACATACCCGATATCCCGGGGGCAGTACCGCCGAGGAGGGCGCACTGTGGCACTGACGGCGTACGGGTCGAAGGCACGCGCCGACAGGAAGTCAGCAGCGCCACATCACGCCGGTCATGCTTCTGCGCGCCCAGGGTTCACGCGGTCATGCTTCTGTGCGCCCAGGGTTCACGTGGTCATGCTTCTGTGCGCCCAGGGTTCACGTGGTCATGCTTTCGCGCGCCCGCAGTTCACGCCGGTCCGGCTGCGACGAGCCCGCAGTTCACGCCGGTCCGGCCGCGACGAGCCCACAGTTCAGGCCGATCGCGCTGCCACGAACCCACAGTTCACGCCGATCGCGCTCCCACGAGCCCGCGGTTCACGCGGACGTGCGTCAGCCCCCCGCCCCGTCGGCGTCCAGCACTCGCGCCACCTCCCGCACGGCCCCCACATCCTGCTCCAGCCACTCCACACTCCACAGCGTCCCGGCCGTCAGCCAGCGCAGCTCGTCATGGTCCTGGAGGGCCTTCGGCTCGGCGGAGCCGGCACGCAGTCGCGCGGTCCACACCTGGAGGAAGTACGGCGGCCTCAGTGGCCACTCCCCCGGCACGCGCCGCACGGCCTCGGCCTCGACGCCGAGTTCCTCGCGCAACTCCCGCACCAGAGCGGCCTCGGGCGTCTCGCCCGGTTCGACCTTGCCGCCGGGCAGCTCCCAGCGACCGGCCAGCTCGGGGGGCGCGCTGCGGCGCGCGGCGAGCAGCCGGCCCCCGTCGAGCACGGCGGCGCCCACCACCACGATCCGTTCCGTCATGCGCCGGAGCCTACGGGAGCGCCCCGGCGGCGCCGCTCACACCTCGTTTTCCGCGTCCTGCCCGATGCGCTCGACCCAATAGAGCTGCTTGTGCCCCCGGCTGTCGAGGCTGTCCGCGATCTTCTGGGCCTCGGCCCGCGTCGCGTACCTGCCCACGCGGTAGCGATTGCCGCTGTCGTCCTGCCGTATGACCAGCCACGGAAGAGTCACCGTGCTGTCGTTCATCGCGCCCCTCCGCTTCCCGCCCTCGGCCCGCGCGCCCCGCCCGCTAAGGAAACCGCAATCCGCATATGCCCGAGCCTACGCCTAACCTTCACGCAGCGAATACGGCTTTTCACAAAGAGGTACGCAACAAGCCAGCGTCAGGGGGGCGCACGACGTCGAACGCGCCGTCCGCGCGCCTCGGCGCATCCGGTCAGCGGCATACCGGGCACGCCGGGGGTCACCTGCGAAAACGTCCGGAATCCACCGGCGCGTGAAAAGGCTCCCGGCACGCCTGTGCCGGGAGCAACTGCCGCAAGGTTGTGCGCTACTTCACCGGAAGGTGATACGCGACCCGGTAGCGGTCGGCCGGGATCACCACGTCGGCCGTCTCGACCGGGCGCCCGGAGGCGTAGAAGGTGCGCTGCACGACGAGGACGACATGTCCGGGGACACCGCCGAGCGTGAGCAGTTCCTCGGCGAGGCCGGGGCGGGCGCCGACCTCCTCGGTGACGTTGTCCACCACCACGTCGATGGCGTTCATGCGCTCGACGACACCCATGCCGCCGAGCGGGCCCTCCTCGGGCAGCATCACCGGTGTGCGCCCGGTGACGGCGAGCGGCTCCCAGGAGGTGGACAGCATCATCGGCTCGCCGCTGTCCCGGAAGAGGTACTTGGTGCACATCACGCGGTCGCCGGGCCGGATGCCGAGCCGCTCGGCGATGGCGCCGCTCGCCTCGGCCTGCTCGCTGCTGGACTCCCAGGTGCCGCGCGCGCCGGCGTCGGCCTGCTCCTGCCGGAACGGCGTGGCACCGCCGGCCGGGCGGTACCCGGAGCGGGCGATGCTCCGGGGCATGGGCCGCTCCCGCACATACGTCCCGGAACCGGAGCGGCCCTCGACCAGCCCCTCCGCCATCAGCACCTTGCGGGCCTCCAGAGCGACCGTGTCCGAGACGCCGTACTCCTCGCGGATTCTCGCCTGCGACGGCAGGCGGGTGTGCGGTGGCAGCAGACCGTCGACGATCTTCTGGCGGAGATCACCCGCGACGCGTAGGTACGCCGGCTGCTCACCGAATGTCACTGGCCACTCCCATCAGGTTGTACAGACAGCAACAGCGTGGCAACCGTGGGTTGTGCCAGGCAAGCGAAGGCCAGAGAATCACCCGATGTGATGACTTCTGGCCCCGGCAGGCTTTACGCAGGCACTTTCTCCCCGCTATAGAACCGATCACACCTCCGTGTCCGAGCCGCCCTCGCCCGCATCGTCGGCGGGCGGACTGGTGTCCAGGCCCAGGGCCTCGCGGGCGGTGACGGTGGTCGGGCCGTCGTAGAACCCGTACGCCTCGTCGTAGTGCACGTAGAAGGTATCCGCGTCCTCGGCGTCCGCCGCCTTCGCCCATTCCTTCCGGGCCGACTCCAGTTCTGTCACCAGGTCGGCCATCGGCCGCTCGGCGTCGGCGGGCCAGGTGTGCGCGTCCAGCGCCGCGCCCTGCTCGGCGAGCACGTCGTGCACGTCCTGCGCCCAGGCCTTGTTCGCCGCCAGGTCCTCGTCGGGGAACGCCTCGGGCTCCTCCTCCAGTACGGCGTCGATGGCGCGGACCGCCTTCAGGTAGGCGACCTG
This sequence comes from Streptomyces spinoverrucosus, assembly GCF_015712165.1. Taxonomy (NCBI): domain Bacteria; kingdom Bacillati; phylum Actinomycetota; class Actinomycetes; order Kitasatosporales; family Streptomycetaceae; genus Streptomyces; species Streptomyces spinoverrucosus. The sequence continues at coordinate 2,923,783 of NZ_JADPZX010000001.1, forward strand.
GTCCGCGTCGAGGGTGCTCGCGTCGTTGCGCAGGGAGCCGGTCAGGCTGCCCCGCTCGTCGGCGTTGCCGAAGACGCAGGTGATCTCACGGTCGCCGAGGCTCCAGCTCTCCCGGGTCGGCGCGAGGTAGTACACGTCGACGTTGTCGGGCAGGGCCCAGTTGTCCATGGCGTAGTCGCCCTGCAGCGCGTAGCACTTGTCGTCGGCGACCTTCGTGACGTGGTCGTCGCCGGGGAAGGTGCCGCCGGGCAGGGTGACGGTGGCGAACACCTCGCCGTCGTGCCTGCCGGAGCAGGGCACCACGTCGACGTCGTACGTCTCCCCTTCCAGCGACTCGTTGGGCGAGTCGAAGCACTCCCCCTTGTCCGGCGAGACGATCGCGCTCTCCCGCGCGCCCTCCTTGAAGCCCTCCCAGAAGTCGGACACGGCACCCGTCGACAGGGACACGGTCAGCAGCGCGAGCCCGACGGTCGACAGCACGGCCCCGGTGACCGCCATGCCCTTGCCGCGCTCGCCCTTCCGCTTGATCTGCCGCAACGCGATCAGCCCGAGCACCAGCCCGATCGCCGGCAGAAAGCAGAGGATGCCGAGCACGAGGGCGGCGATCGCGACACCGTTGACGGGCGGCAGCCCGGGCGGCGGGTACGGGCCCCACGCTCCGTACGGCGGCTGAGGACCGTACGGTCCTTGGGAGCCGTACGGTCCCTGGGCGCCGTACGACCCCGGGGCCTGCGGAGCCGAGTACGGGCCGTAGGGACCCTGCGGGTCCTGCGGCTGCTGGGGCCCGGGGGGCGGCGGTATGGACACAGGTACGGTGCTCCTGGTTCGGGCAGTGGGCAAGGGCTGGGAACTGAACTGACGTACGACTCGCAGGCGCGAGGTGTGCGACTGGCGCATGGTATGCGGGGGATGAGTGGGGGCGGAATGCGGATTGCGCGGGCGACGACGGACGCGGTGAACGGGCTGACGGCCCGCTGGGCCGGGACCGTCACGGACGGTACGGCCTTCTCGGCGGCCGGAGTGTGGCCCCTGCTCGCCTTCCTCGCGGACGGGGCCGGCGGCGCGGCACGGGCGGAGCTGGCGGACGCGGTGGGCCTGCCGGCGGACCGGGCGGCGGGCGCGGCACGGGAGTTGCTCGCCGCCATGGCCGCGATGCGCGGCCTGGACTCTGCGCTGGGCCTGTGGACGAAACGCACGCCGGCGCTGAAGGAGCCCTGGGAGTCCGGGCTGCCCGCCGAGGCGCGCGGGGTGCTCACCGGCGACCTCGGGACCGACCGGGCGGCGCTGGACGCGTGGGCGGAGAAGCGGACGGGCGGGCTGATCGAGCGGATGCCGGTCGCGCTGACGGACGACCCCGAGATGGTGCTGGCCAGTGCGCTGGCCCTGCGGACGGACTGGTTGCGGCCCTTCGAGCAGATGCCGATGTGGCCCGCCGACGGGCCCTGGCGGGGCAGGACCCTCGTGGGCCTGAGCCGCCGGAGCGCCCTGCTGGACCGGGTCGGGGTCGCCGACACGCCCGACGGTGCCGTCACCGAGCTGAAGGTGCTGGGCGACCAGGGCATCAGCGTCCATCTGCTGCTCGGCGAGGAGCGGATGACACCGGGGCAGGTGCTGACGGCGGGCGTGGACGTCCTCGCGGGCCGGCACAGGGTGGTCCCCGGGCCTCGGCTCCCGTACGGGGTCGCGGGACCGGGCCTGCACGTCGAGAAGATGCGGTGCGCCACCCCGCGGCCGCCGACGCTCCTCGTGCGGACGGTGGCGTACGACATGACGGCCGAGCACGATCTGCTGGGGCTGCACCGCCTGTTCGGACTCACGGCCGCGCGGGACGCCACGCGCGGCCACTTCCCCGGGATCAGTGACGGCCCGCTGGCCGTCGGTTCGGCCCGGCAGTCGGCGATGGCGCGGTTCGGCGCGCTGGGCTTCCGGGCGGGAGCGGGCACCGCGATCGCCATGGCGCCGGGCGGGATCCCCGACTTCCGTTACGTGACCACCCTCGCCCGCGCCACGTTCGACCGGCCCTTCGGCTTCCTCGCCCTCGACCGCCGCACACGCCTCGTCCTCGCGGCGGGCTGGGTCACGGACCCGGAGCCCTACCGCGAGGACGAGACGACCGATCAGTGGTGATGCGGCATCAGAACTGCAGCGCCCAGGCGTCGATCCGCCCGGTGTCGAAGTTCGCGTTGTCGCTGACCCTCAGCTTCCACGTGCCGTTGGCGGCCTCGGAGGAGGCGTTGACGGAGTACGTGGTGTCGATGTTGTCCGAACTGCCGCCGGTGCCATAGCCCTTGAGCGTGTACGCCGTGCCGTCCGGGGCGATCAGCTGGACCTGGAGGTCACCGATGTACGTGTGGACGATGTGGACCTCGACGGCCAGCGCGGAGGGCGCGTTGCCGGAGACGCCGGTGACCGTCACCGGGGACTCGACGGTGGCGTTGTCGGCGATGGCGTAGTCACCGGTGTTCTCGAAGCGCGGGCCCGGCGGGGTCGTCGTTCCGCCGCCGACGTACAGCAGCCGGTTGGGCGAGCCGGAGCCGGGGCTCGTGACGACGTTGGGAGTTGCCGCGGACGTCAGCGCGGTGGACACCTGGGCGGGCGTGGCCGAGGGGTTGTCGGCCAGGTAGAGCGCCGCCGCTCCGGCGACGTGCGGGGTCGCCATCGACGTACCGGAGATGGTGTTGGTGGCCGAGTCGCCGCTGTTCCAGGCGGACGTGATGGACGAGCCCGGGGCGAACAGGTCGAGGACCGAGCCGTAGTTGGAGTAGCTCGCCCTGGCGTCGGAGCTGGTGGTGGCGCCGACGGTGATCGCCTCCGTCACGCGCGCGGGCGACCGGGTCGAGGCGTTGGTGCTCTCGTTGCCGGCCGCGACGGCGAAGGTGACGCCCGAGGCGATGGCGTTGCGCACGGCGGTGTCGAGGGCGGAGTCGGCGCCGCCGCCGAGGGACATGTTGGCGACGGCCGGCTTGACCGCGTTCTGGGCGACCCAGTCGATGCCGGCGACGACCTGGGCGGTGGTGCCCTGGCCCGAGTTGTTCAGCACGCGGACGCCGACGACCTTGGCCTTCTTGGCGACACCGTAGGCGTTGCCCGCGACCGTGCCGGCGACATGGGTGCCGTGGCCGTGGCCGTCCTGGGCGGTGTTGTCGTTGTCGATGGCGTCGTAGCCGTAGGAGGCGCGGCCACCGAAGTCGCTGTGAGTGATGCGGACGCCGGTGTCGATGACGTACGCGGTGACGCCCTGCCCGGCGCTGTCCGGGTAGGTGTACGAGCTGTTCAGCGGGAGGTTGCGCTGGTCGACGCGGTCCAGGCCCCAGGAGGGCGGGTTGGGCTGGGTCGCGGCGATGCTGAAGGTGCGGTTCTGCACGACGGAGGCGACGGCCGGGTCGGCGGCGAGACGTTTCGCCTCGGTCTCGGAGGCCTCGATCGCGTAGCCGTTGAGGGCCTTGGAGTATGTGCGCTCGATGGTGGCGCCGTACTTCTGGGCCAGCGCGCGCCCCTCGGCGGAGCCCGAGCGGGCCCGGTCCGCCTTGAGGGTCACGATGTAGCTGTCGGCGACGGCGTTCGCCGCGCCCTCGTACTGGATGTGGCCTTCGGCCGCCCCGGCGGGGAGGGCGGAGACGAGGCCCGCGGCCAGCACCACGCTGGTCAGGGCGCCGAGCGCGGCCAGTCTTCGCCGGGTGGTGCTGCGGGGAGTACGCATCACTGCCATCTGAGGGGTCCTCCTCAATCGGTGGTGCGCTGGTGTGGGGGCGACGCACCGGTCTATGCCAGGTGCATGTCAATGAACGAGGCATGCGTGCCTGTGCGTCAGCCGAAAGATTGAGGCTTCCACAGGAATTGCACAAGGGCCCTGCACAGATGTAACCGGCTTGCCATACGGCCGACATGACGACGCGTCAAGGCCCTCCCGGAGCCTAATTCGCTCCGGGAGGGCCTTGACGGTCGCTCACTCGTCGAAGGCGGTGTCCCTGGTCCGCTTCTCCCACGCCGTGACATCGCCCCGCACCTGGTCCAGGTGGTCGAGCACGGTGGTCACCGAGTCGTCGCCGAGCGGCAGCCGCAGCGGCGTCCGGTCGGCGTCCAGCGCGGCCCGGATCAGCGCCGCCGCCTTCGCCGGGTCACCGGCCTGGGTGCCGTCACCGCCGGACACGTACGCCCGGGTCTGCCCCACCTTCTCGTACACCCCGCTGTCGGCGCTGAACCCGGCCCGGCTGCCCTCGAACAGCGAGGTCCGGAAGGCCCCCGGCTCCACGATCAGCACCTTGATGCCGAAGCCGGCCACCTCGTCCGCGAGCGCCTCGGACATGCCCTCCAGGGCGAACTTCGTCCCGCTGTACGCCGCGAAGCCCGCGAACGACATCTGTCCGCCCACGCTGCTCATCTGCACGATCGCGCCCGACCGCCGCTCGCGCATGTGCGGCAGCACGGCACGCACCAGGGCCGCCGGGCCCAGGACGTGCACGTCGAACAGGGCGCGCAGTTCGTCGTCGGTCGTCTCCTCGAAGGCGCCGACGTGGGTGCGCCCGGCGTTGTTGACGAGGACGTCGATCCGTCCGTGCCGGGCGACGACGTCCCGTACGGCGGCGTCGACGGCGAGGACGTCGGTGACGTCCAGCCGCAGCGCCTCCATCTGGTCGGGGTGGGCGGCGACCAGCTCGTCCAGCGCCTCGGGCCGCCGCGCGGCGCCGACCACCACGTCCCCCGCGGCCAGGGCCGCGTCGGTGAGTGCCCGCCCGAAGCCGCTGCTCGCCCCCGTGATCAGCCAGACCTTGTTCATGACCCCTCCTGTCTGCGTACCTTGTTGCCTCCGACCCTCCCGCGTAGTGCGGTTGTCCGTCCAAGACTTGTGGTGATAACCGTTGGGCATGACCACGGACGTGCACGGCCGGGACCTGCGGTACTTCGTGGCCGTGGCCGAGGAACTGCACTTCACCCGTGCCGCCGAGCGGCTGTACGTCTCCCAGCCCGCGTTGAGCAAGCAGATCCGGGCGCTGGAGCGCCGGCTGGGCGTGGAACTGTTCCGGCGCGACCAGCACGGCGTGGCCCTCACCCAGGCGGGCGAGGCGCTGCTGCCGCACGCCCGGCGGGTGCTCGCGGCGTGGGAGGCGGGCGCTCAGGCGGTGGCCCGGGTCATGGCTGCGCAGCGCACCACACTGCGGGTGGGCATGAGCACCAGCCCCGGCCGCGGCGGCCTGCTGCCCGCCATCCGCTCCCGCTTCACGGCGGCCCACCCGGAGGCGACCGTGCGCCTGCGGCACGTCGGCTGGGACGACCCGACGGCGGGCCTCGCGGACGGCGACGCGGACGTCGCCTTCGTCTGGCTGCCCCTGCCCGACGCCGAGCGGTACGCGTGGACGGTGCTCGCGGAGGAACCCCGCCTGGTCGCCCTCCCCGAGAGCCACCCGCTCGCGGCCCGCCCCGAGGTCGACTTCACGGACCTGCTCGACGAGCCGTTCCTTGCGCTGCCGGAGAGCGCCGGGCCGCTGCGGGACTACTGGCTCGCACTGGACGCGCGGGGCGGGCGGCCGCCACGGATCGGCGCGGAGATCGCGAGTACGGAGGAGACGTACGAGGCACTGGTCGCCGGCCTCGGCGTCTGCCTGGTCGCGACGGGGAACGCGCCGCTGATCAGCCTGGGAGGCGTGGTCACGCGGCCGGCACGCGGAGTGGGACCGAGCCGGTACGCGCTGGCGTGGCGGCGGGAGGACGGCGAGCGCCCGTTGGTACGGAGCTACGCGGAGGCGTGCCGACGGGTGGCCGGGTCGCGGTAGCCGGCCACCGGCTGGTACTTCGGGGTCGTCGGTCTGTGCCGGTGGTTTCGGGGCGGGTGCGCCGGGCGGGCGGTCCGGTACTTCGGGTGCGGCAGGCTGTGCCGGTGGTTTCGGGGCGGGTGCGGCGGGCGGGCGGGTAGGGCTGGTACTTCGGGTACGTCAGGCTGTGCCGGTGGTTTCGGGGCGGGTGCGCCGGGCGGGCGGGCGGTCCGGCACTTCAAGTACGGCAGTCCGTCCCGGTCGTTTCGGGGCGGGTGCGCCAGGCGGGCGGGCGGTCCGGCACTTCAGGTACGGCAGTCCGTCCCGGTCGTTTCGGGGCGGCTGCGCCAGGCGGGCGGGCGGTCCGGCACTTCGGGTACGTCAGGCTGTGCTGGTCGTTTCGGGTCGGGTGCGTCGGGCGTAGGCGCGGGCTGCTCGGGCGCGGTCGCCGCAGCGGGTGGAGCACCAGTGGCGGCGGCCGTGCCGGAGCAGGTAGCGGTTGCAGGGGGCGGAGCCGCGGCACGTCAGGGCGAGTGGGGTGCGGCTCGTCGGCTGCTCGCGGTGGCGGCGATGGCGGGGAGGACGGCGAGGGCGAGGATGCCGCCAGTGAGGGCGAGGACGGGGTAGCCGGCGGCGGAGACGACGAACCCGGAGGAGAGGCCGCCGGTGGCGCCGGCGATGGCGATGGAGAGGTCGACCAGGCCCTGGGTCTTGGCGCGGGTGGCCAGCGGCACGGCGTCGGTGATCATCGCGGTGCCGGAGACGAGGCCGAAGTTCCAGCCCACGCCCAGCAGGGCGAGCGCCAGAGCGAGGAGGGCGACGGAGTCCGCGGGCGCCACGGCGGCGATGATTCCGGCGGCGAGGAGGGTGAGGCCGGAGGCGGCGGCGACCGTACGGCGGCCGTACCTGTCGACGAGCCAGCCGGTCAGCGGCGAGGGCAGGTACATGGCGCCGACGTGGACGGCGATGACCAAACCGGACGCGGCGGTACCGTGCCCGTGGTCGTGCATGTGCACGGGGGTCATCGTCATGATCGCGACCATGATGAGCTGGGTGAGGATCATCGTCAGCGCGCCCGTCATCAGCCCGGGACGGCGCGTGGGTACCGCCTGCGTCGCGGTGTTTTCCGTCCGCTGCTGGAGGTCGAGGCTGCGGGCGAGCAGCAGGGGGTCGGGGCGCAGCCAGACGGCCAGGACGAGGGCGGCCAGCGCGTAGGCGGCGCCGGCCAGGAGGAACGGCCCGGCCAGGGCGGGGATGCCGAGGTTGTCCGCGAAGGTGCCGGTGGGTGCGGCGAGGTTGGGGCCGACGACCCCGCCGAGGGTGGTGGCGACCAGGACGGTGGAGACGGCGCGGGCGCGGTGGTCGGGCGCGGCGAGGTCGGCTCCGGCGTACCGGGCCTGGAGGTTGGTGGCCGTCCCGGCGCCGTAGACGAACAGGGCGATGAAGAGCAGCACGGGGTTGTCGGCGACGGCGGCGGCGATGACGCCCGCGCTGCCGACGGCGCCGGTCAGGTATCCCGCCGTCAGGCCCGGTCGGCGGCCCCGGGCCTGGGAGATGCGGCCCACCGCGACGGCGGCGACGGCCGAGCCGGCGGTGAACAGGGCGCTGGGCAGGCCCGCGAGGTCGGTGGAGCCGAGCATGTCCTGCGCGAGCAGGGCTCCGACGGTGATGCCGGCCGCGAGCCCCGCCCCGCTCAGAATCTGGCTGCTGACCAGCACGGCGAGGACGCGACGCTGAGCCTCGGGCCGGGGAGATATACCGGCGGGGCCGGCTGAGGCGGTGCTTGGCACGGGCGTTTCTCTTTCTCGGTCCGGGCTGGGCTCGGCCGCGGTGAGGTTGCGGATATGAAGTGTGCGACGTGGGCCTGGCGCCTGGCGGCGAGGGCGCCCTCGATGTGCCCGGCGTACTGCATGGCCGTCTCGGTCGAAGCCCAGCGCAGCCTGCGACCCAGCGCAACCTGCGACCCAGTGCGGGCCGCTGGTCCACCGCTCATTGCTCCAGTCTCACCCGTCGGGACCCGACATGTGGTGCAGCTCGTGCGGCGGGCCGGTTGCCGAGGTCGATGCGCGGGCGGTCCTCACCGTCGGCCAGTCGCTGTCGGCGGTGTCCAGAACGATGCGGAAGCGGGGAGCTGCGGACCGCAGCCGGATCACGGCTTCCCCGGCCTGCCGCAGCGGCATGCGCGCGATCACGGGCCGTACGCCAACCGCCCGCGCGGATACCGGCCTTGCGCACGGCGTTGAAGGTCGTCACGCCCGCGCAGCCGAACGGGGCGGCGTCGAAGAGGTCGAGCTCGTCGGGGATGCGTGCGAGCGCATCGGCGGCACGGTGATGCTCCGGGCCCAGCCGCCGGGGTAGGACAGGCCGGGTGCCTTGCGTTCGGGGCAGTGGACGACGTCGCCCACCCGGCAGAACGCGCAGTGCCCGCAGCTGCCGCCGAGCCAGCCGACGGCCGCACGGTCCCCGACCGACCAGCCCTCGACCCGGTCGCCGATCTCGGCGATGACACCGGCGATCGGCGGCCCCGCTCCAAGCTCACCTCGCCCGACGTGCCCCACCGGCCACTGACGAACGAGGGCCGCAAGGTGCAGATCTCCTTCGAAGCGGTCTGGAGCCCCGACTCCCCGCTCGGCGCGCACCTCCGCCACCTCGCCGACACCCTCGCAGCAGCCGCCCGCCCCTGGCCATAGCCAGCGGCAACGCTTGGTCTCCAGGAACCGCGATGGCGTACCGGAGGTCGTCGACGGTCGGCAGGTGACAATTCCCGCAGCCGCTCACACACGTCGTGCAGCCGGCGAACACAACCCTGCGTTGAGCAGCATCCTGACGGCAGCGGTGGCTGCGGCGGTGGCCAGCGACATCCACGACGGCTCGGCGGCGAGCCGAATCAGTCCCGCAGCCAGCAGGAAGTCGGTCAGCAGAGCGATCGTGGGCTGGACGCGGCGCAGGCGGAGAACGCCACCGTCGTCACCGCCGCCGCGCTCATCATGGGGCTGGTAGAAGGATCTGGTCGGCCCCGGCCCGATCATGAGCGGAGCCGCTGGCCCGGCGCATCCCGGCCGACGTGGACAACGCCCAATCAGCGGCGCCCTCGACATCGCCGTGGTCGGCCTTGGTTCCCGGCAAGTGCCCCCACGCCGGAGAACACCACGTTGCCGGTCATGTTGGCGACGAAGACATGGCCGAGGACCAGGTAGCTGAACGCGTCGACCAGGCCGGTGACCACGGTGAGCGCGAGCATCAGCGGGGGTAGTGGACCGTGCCGGTCCGCCGGGTCGGGGACTACGGTCGTCCACGCGTCACGAACGACAGGGCCCAGCACGTCGAGGAACGCGGCGGCGGCTGGCCTGGGGGGCCGTATCGCGCAGAGGGCCCGGGCCCACCGCGGACTCGTCCTGCATCTGGTCGTGCTTCTGGGGATGGCCATGGGCGGCCTCGTCGGCGCCGTATCGGCCCTGCACGGCAGCCCGGCCCTGCCACTGCTGTTGGCCTTCGTGGTCCTCGCGGGCGGTACGGTCGCCGCCTTCGCCCTGACCCGATCCGATGCCGACTGGACCAGCCCGCTGTGATCAGCGGCCTCGCCCCGGGATCAGCCGCAGGGCTCCCGTGATCGCCCGGAACATCGAATCCGCAGGCTCCCTCATCCCGTAGCCCCAACTCCCATGCCTTGCCCGCCATCCGCCGCTCACAGCGGCCAAGCAGTCAGCAAATCGCCGGGGCCGTAGGCGGCGTCGAGCCCCGTGCAGTCGACGCCGCTGCGCGAGACCGCCACGACTGGAGCCGGTTCGTCGGTGAGGGCGGCCCGGTGCCGGTGAAGAGCCGCCAGGTCGTGCCGGTCGAAGGGCGACTGCTCGAACCACTTGATGGAGCCGACGAAGAGCAGTTCCTTGGCAATGGGGGCGCGGTCCGCCCCGACGATGTCGATCTCGACGTTGTCGGTACGGGTCCAGTAGCCGCCCACTGCGGGGGCCGCGGGGAGCAGGTCGTCGGGCAGTATCCGGGCGAGCGCCTCGCGCAGGAGCGGCTCGATCGCCCGGCCGCGCCAGCTGGTCCAGCTCTCCCGGACCCGCGCCAACGTCAGATCACCCCGCCCCCGCTCGATCTCGTCCATGGAGGGGCCGAGCAGGTGCAGCCAGAACCGCAGGTAGGGATCTGCCACCCGGTAGCGGCGGTCCTTCGACGGGCGTAGCGACACGGGCAGCTCCGCGGCGACGATCCGCTTGTCCGTGAGCAGCTCCAGGGCTCGCTGCAGCGGCGTGGCCCCGATCCCGCCGGCCGCACGGGCGATGTTGGTGAAGGTACGCTCGCCGCTGCCGATGGCCGCCAGCACCGTACGCGCCTGAGCCTGCGGGGGGAATTCGGCAGCCAGTGAGCGCTCGGCCGACACCAGCAGCGCCGAGACCGGATCACTCAACGCCTCACCGAGGAAGTCCCACAGCCCCGCGCCGCGCGGCCACTCCGCGCAGATCAGCGGCAGCCCGCCGGTGACCAGCGCGGCGTCGAAGGCGTCGGCCGGATCCAGTGCCAGCATCCGCCCCACCTCGGCGGGGTTCAGCGGCCCGAGCACCATCTCCCGGCCGCGCTGGTGGAAGGGGCGTCCGTAGCTGTTCAGCGCCTCCATCATCGACAGATCGGAGCCGATCAGGATCAGCAGGACCGGCTTGGTCTCCAGCACTCGATCCCAGGCCCGCTGCAGCATCCCCTCGAAGGCCCCGCCGGCATCCATCAGGTACGGCACCTCATCGATGACCAGCACGCTCGCCCGGTCCGTGGGGAGCGCCGCAGCCAGCACATCGAACGCGGTGTCCCAGCTCTCCGGCCGCGCGGCGGCCACCAGCTGCGCCAGCGGCAGCGTCGACACCTGGGCGTCCCGGGCGAGCCGCGCCAGATCATCCCGAGGTGACGCGCCCGTGGCCGCGTAGAACAAGAACGGGGCTCCGGAGCGCTCCGCAAACCGCTCGACCAGTCGCGACTTGCCCACCCGGCGCCGCCCACGCAACATCACGCACCGGCCGGGGCGCTCTCCGCCGACTCCGGTCGCCACTTTCCGCAGCTCGCGCTCCAACGTCGCCAGCTCCTGCCGGCGGCCCACGAAATCGACCACGTCTGCCAACCTCCACGCATGAGACTAACAGCAACGTTAGTAACATGCGTGTTAGCTCGACGCCGGAGGCGCCATCGCCGTGACCATGGCAGCCGGCCTCGGCGCCATCATCTGGACCTCGACCCCGGACGACATCCGCACCCTCATCGACGCCCAGGACATCAAACCCACGCCTGTCATCCGCACCGTCTGATCACCGACAGTCCCCGACGACCAGCCGTGCGCGCCTGCGCCCGCCTGTTGAGCGAGATGTCTCACGTCTCAACTCTTCAACCAGGCGGGCCTCGTTGGTCATCTATCCTGCCGCACGCGCTTGTTGAGTGGGCCACGATGCTCATCGCCACCCGGGAGGGTGACCGCCGCTGCAAGCACGGTGAAGATCAAGGGGCCCGACCCCGAAGAGTCGGACCCCATTTGACCTGCGCGTTTGCCAGATCGGCGACGTGGCCATGTCACCGGCCAGACGTTGAAGCGGAATGTCTGCGGGCTGATCCTGACCTGCGGCGGAGCCCCCTCCAGGGCTCTGACCTGGGCTTCTGGCCGGGTACCCCGGAGGCAGAGAAACCCCATGGCACACCGGCGGGACCTGCCACGAGACTGCGCAGGTGAGCGACTCCTACCCCTGTCCCTGCCGCCGGCACCGTGTGCTGGGCACGATGCCCGGCTCGTACGAGATCCCCATCTGCTTCTGGGAGGACGACGGGGTCCAGTTTCGCTGGCCCACCATGGCCGGCGGGGCGAACAAGGTCTCCCTGATCGAGGCCCAGCGCAACTACCAGGACTTCGGCGCCTGCGACGGGCACGGCCGCCGGTACGTCCGCCCGCCCGCCGAGCACAAGCCACTCGACCCCGCCTGGCGCCCCATCGATCTGGCGCGGGACTCCTTCGAAGACTGGGCGGCCGAGGACCGGGCCCCGTGGCCCGACGACCGCTCGGTGCTCTGCTGGCGGCTGCCCACTTTCTGGCGCCGGGACCACCCATGACCACCCACATCGAGAGACTCATCCAGCAGCTCGACGACTCGACCGGCCCGTCGTACGACGCCCGCGCGGAACTGATCGGCATCGGCTCCCACGCCACCCCCGCCCTCATCGACGGACTGCCCTCCCTCGGCGGCTTCGGGCAGCTGACCGCCATCGAGGTCTTCGAAGAGGTGGCGGACCCACGCTGCGGCCCCGCCCTGATCGCCCTCCTGGGCAGCGACGACCCCACCGTCCGCGAATGGGCGGCCATGGCCCTGGCGCGCCTGGAGATCGACGGCGCGGTCGAGCCCCTGCGCCGCGCCTACCGCGCCTGCCTGGAACGGGCGACACCACCGGACTGGAGCGAACCGGGCGGCATCCGCTGGGCCCTGACCGAACTCGGCGCCCGCCGCCCCGTCGTCCCGCCGCTCACCGCGCACCTACGCGCCACCGCTGCAGACGACGCCCCCGGCTGGCCCTCGACCCACTTCACCGAGATCATCAACGACCTGGCCGACCACGCCCAGGTGATCCTCTACTCCCAGTTCTGGCGGGTGGACGCCAGCCGCACATACGGCATCTCCGGCACCGGCCTGGACTGGGAACTCGACTGGACCGCGCCCTGGGAGCACCTGGTCGAAGAGTCCCGCACCTGGTCCCTGCTGGAAGCCTCCGAAGCCCCCGCCGCCGACGACATCTTCGTCGCCCCCACCTGGATCGACCGCACCGACCTGTACCCGGAGAGGTGACCGATGCCTTTCCAGCATCCCGAGGAGATCGGCTACGGCTACGTGATCGAGCGCTACGTGACGAGGAAGGACTCGGACCACCCGCGCTACCGCGAACTGAAAAGCGGTCGTGTCCTGCGGCCCGGGTGGCCACACGCCGAACGCTTCGCCTGTCACCTCATCGACGACGCGGCCACGATCACCGACGCCGAACTGGAGGCCCTCCTCGGCTACGAGTGGCGCTCACGCCTCACCGCCGCCTGGCTGATCGGCGTAGGCCGACGCGCCACGTTCCGCGAACGCATCAGCGACCTGCTCCTGGCCAGCGAGTTCTGCTTCTCCGGCAGCGCCTACTGCTTCGCCCTGGCCCGCTTCGGCACCCACGCGGACGCCGAGATCCTCACCGCCTACCTCGACCACTACCTCCCCCGCACCGACCTCCGCTACGACCAGCCCGCAGCCCTAGGTGCCCTCCTCCGCCTCGACGCCCACCTTGGCACCCACCATGCGGACCGCTTCACCCAGCCTGCCGGTCTCTGGGACCAGTGGGTCAATGCCCTGACCCACCTCCACGACCACCCCGCTTACACCCTCGCCGAGCTTCGCCGTTGGACGGACCTCCAATGCGACTTCGCCAACGGGTGGACCCGTCCGTAGCCGTAGCCACCCGGCTGCGGGCGGAGAGCGCTGCTTCAAGGGTCCACCTCCAGAGAGTTGCTACCACTGGCAGGATCGCCTCCATGAGTGGTAGTAGAAAGTACTCGATCAGCCTGCCCGAGGAGCTCGCCGAGGCCGTACGCACCCATGTCGGCCCTGGCGGCTTCTCCGCCTATGTCGCCGAAGCCCTCGAACAGCGGGTCGCCATGGACAGGCTTCGGGAGATCGTCACCGACTTCGAGACGGACAATGACGAGCTCACGCGCGAGGAGGTCGAGGCCGCCCGCGCACTCTTGCGCCATGACCACCGGCAGGCCGGTGGGGCCGCCGCCTGATGCCCGGCACCCTGCTGCTCGACAGCGAAGGACTCTCCAAGCTCTACCGCAAGGACCGTACCGTGGTGTCTCTGGTGCAGGCGGCATCGGAGGAGGGCATCCGCGTGGCCACCAGTGCCATGACCACCCTTGAGGCCGATTACGAGCGGATCCACCCGGCCCGTATCAAGTGGATCCTCTCCCGCATCGACGTTCACGACGTCACCAAGGCGGTCACCGACGAAGCCGCCGCCCTCCTTCGCGCCCATCATCTCCACGGCCACAAGTACGCCATCGACGCCGCTCTAGCCGTCATTGCCCGCAACGCGCCCCGGCCGGTCACCGTCCTCACTTCCGCCCCCGAGGACCTGACACTCCTCTGCGGCCCCGCCGTAGAGGTCGTCAAGGTGTGACACGCACGCCGCGCCCCGAGCCGGGCGAGGACCCCAGGCGGACAGCGGACAGCGCCCGACCTGCCAACAAGCAGGCCGGGCGTTCACTTGACACGGAGTCACACGTTGAAGCGGAATATCCAACGCAGCGCTCCCACCTGCGGAAACGTTTCCTCAGGCGAGGATATCCAGCACCGATCCAGCACGGGAGCGGTTCATCCTGCACATCCAGCACGTCAAGCCGCGGAGACAGCCTCCTCCGAGCACTCGGTCGCAGGGCGCATGGCGTTCTGCATGATGTCCCGACAACGATCCCATGCCTCGAGGACGAGGTGACCGTAGATGTCCACGGTGGTCTTAATCGACTTGTGGCCGAGCCAGCGTGAGACCTCGCGGATCGGTACGCCGTTCGCCAACGCGGTCGAGGCGAAGAAGTGCCGGAGACTGCCGGGCGAGTACTTGGCCTTACCGTCCGCATCGACCAGGCCGGCCGACACGCACGCCTTCCTGAAGTGGTAGCCGTAGGTGGAGGCGGTGGGCATCACGCCCTTGCCACGCTGGCGCGGGGCGAAGAAGACCTCCAGCCGATGTCGCCTGCCCCGCTGACCAGTGAAGGTCACGGGCACCGGCTCCCACCGCAACAGGTGGGCGTCGATCTCCTGCTCCACGAACGCGGCGGCCGGGACGTCCCGGTACTCACCCTCCGTCCGGTGCTTGAGCGGCACGAAGACCGTGTGGCAGTCATCGCGGTGAGCCTTGGCGCTGACCTGCCAGCGGATCCTGACGAAGCCGGACCGTCGGCACTCGACAGAGAAGGCCAGGGCCTCGCTGGGGCGCTGGCCCGTACCCGATTGAAGGTAGACCGCGAGTCGGTACTGCGGGGCGATGTGCTCCGCAATCAGATCGACCTCGCCCAGCGTGGGAATCTCGTCCTCGTCCACCGCGCACGGAGCCGCCCGGGATATCCGAACGCCACGCGCGGGATTGTCCGGGATGCGTTTATCGGCGACGGCCGCCTCCAGCATGGCGGCCACCATCACCATCCGGTCATTGACCGTGGAGACCGCCAGCCCCGCACCGGAGGCATGCACGTCCTTGGCGAACTCCTCGAAGTCGCGCCGCGCCAGCCCGGCCAGCGTCCTCCGTCCCAGGCGCGGCACGAGATGGTTACGGATGAACCCCTCGTAGCTGCGGCGCGTCGACTCACCGACGACCCGCCGCTCCAGCCACTCCTCAGCCCAGACCCGCAACGGCACAAGCGCTTGCGCAGGATCGAAGCGAATGCCCGCCTTCTTGTCGTTCTCGACCTTGTCGGCGAAAGCGTCTGCACCATCCGAGCCCACCCGACGAGGAAACGACCTCTCCCGCTGACGCCCACGCCTACCGCCCGGTTCCCGGTACCGGACCGTCCACCCATGCCGACACCGCGGACGATCACAGGGAAAGTTCCGGTCCCGGACATCCCTCTTGCACCTCTGAAAAACGCTCGCCACCCAAGCCCCGATCCGCCGCCTGGCCCGTGCTCGAAACCGTGCACCGCTACGTCACGGCCGAGCAAGATATTCAGAACCAATCCGCTCTTTCCGGCGAATCTGGACTCAGCCTTAGCCGCAGCCCCGCGGGCCACCGAGTCGGCGAAGCCCTCAGCGCTCGTCGGTGTGATCCGTACATCAGCGTCGAAAGCCATACCGCGCTATGGTTGATGTATGGCAACCAAGAAGGTGACTATCACTCTCGACGAAGCCCTGGTCGAAGCCCTGGCCGGAGCCGCCGAGGAAGAAGGCATCCCGCTCTCCCGCCTCGTCGCCGGAGCAGCCGAACGCGAGCTGCGCCTGCGGGCCGGCCGGGCCGTCATCCAGGAGTGGCAGGCAGAACACGGCGCCTTCACCCCCGAAGAGCTCGCCGCCGCCCGCGCGGACCTCGCCGCTGCCGACGCCGAGTACCTCAGCGGTTCGGGAGTCTCGGCCGCGTGAACATCCCCTACCTGTACGACGCCGGAGTCCTCATCGCCATCGACAACGACGACCGACGCATGTGGGCCCGCCACAGCCTGGCCCTCGAAGACGGCCGGGACATCCACGTCCCCTCCGTCGTCGTCAGCCAGGCATGGCGGGACTCCCGCCGCCAGGTCAGACTCGGCAAGTTCCTCGCCGGGTGCCACGTCGTACCCGTCGGCCTCGAAACCGCCAAAGCCGCAGGCATCCTCTGCGGCAAGGCCGGCACCTCCGACATCGTCGACGCCACCGTCGTGACCATGGCAGCCAGCCTCGGCGCCATCATCTGGACCTCGGACCCGGACGACATCCGCACCCTCATCGACGCCCAGGACATCAAACCTGCCCCTGTCATCCGCACCGTCTAGCAACCGACGAGCTCCGGCTCGAGAACCGCCTCCAGGCCATCGAACGGGACACCGACGCGGCCCCGAGCAGTGGTGCACATAACTTTGCACTCGGTGGTGCACTCAGACGAGTACGCGGGCACCTGTAGACGCGGGAGGCGGAGGAAGCCGGGTGGTGCTCGTAGTCAGATCGACCTCGTCCAGCTTGGGGATCTCGTCCTCGTCCACCACGCACGGAGCCGCCCGGGATACCCGGATACCCTGCGCGGGATTGTCCGGGATGCGCCAGGGAACCCGGTTCAGGGTCACCCACGCCCAGGGGCAGGTGGCAGCGATGATGCGCGGGATGGGCCTGGAGCGCTACCTGTCGGGCGAGGACTCCGCCGGCTAGCCAGGCGTCGGTGGGGCGTCGAGCGCGACTCCGGACGGGACGAGGTCCGTCACGTACTGCCGGAAGGAATCCTCCTCGTCGTCCTCGGCGAGAGCGGTCAACGGGCTGGTCGGCCAGACCGGTTCTCCCCCGATCCAGGCGACCGCTGCGGAGGGGTCCTGCGGAACGCTCCGCAGCTCCAAAGTCCCCTCCGGGGGCAGGAGTATCGCCCCCGGCACCACGTCCATCACCGCGGTCGGCCGTTGCGCCCCCGGCTCGAAGAGGACAAGCATCGGCGCCTCGGTCGCGGGCTCCTCGCCACCCGGCAGGAGGAGGTAGTCGAGGGACCGGACCTGCCCGCGCCGGGCGGCGCGCAGCAGTCGGCGCAGGATCCTCCCGGTGGCGACCACGCACCACACCAGACGAGCGAGCGCCAGGGCCGCGACCGCGCCGCTCACCCACAGTCCGCGTCTGAACCCCGGGTCGCCGGGAATCCAGGCGACTGACGGATGGCCGGCTGCGTACTCGATCCCGACGGTGTCTCCCTCGGCCGGGGCAGGGTCCGCGTGCACGATGTCCGTCACGATGCGGCGGCCGTCCGCCGTGAGGAAGCTCATCTCCGCCGCGCCGGGCAGCAGCCAGGGCTCCAGCGGGAATTCATCGTGCCGATACTCGACCGTCGCGATCGCGGTCTGAGGCCGGTCCGTCGTGATCCGGAAAGCCGTCATCCACCACCATCCCGACCACAGGGCGGTGACGCCGAGGACGATCAGGGCGCCCCAGGCGATGCCCGAGGCGAGGGTGATCCGGCGCAGTGCGGGCGATCGCCACCAGGGACCCGAGCGCGGGTCGGGCTCTGGGCGGCGACGCTTCGGGCCGGCCCCGAGCACGTCGCGCGCGAGGAGCAGGCGGGACACCTCGGTCAGGTGGGAGCGGTCGAGGATGTCGCCCGTGTCGGCCGAGTCCCCCGCGGGGTCCTTCCGAAGAGGGGCGGGCGAGGGAGCGGCGGCGGCTCCGGCCGAGGTGGCGGCCGTGGAGACGAGTGCTCTGCCCCGTCGCGAACGCCGGGAGTGCAGGCCGACTCCCAGCAGGGCCACGCCGGCACCGAAGGCCGTGACGAACCCGAGGCCGACGGGGGTGAAGTCCCGGTCGAACGCCTCCCCCCGAAGGGGCCACGGCAGGACGCTGACCTCCAGGAGGTCCCCGGCCGCAACCCCGTCGCAGTCGACCTCCGCCGTGAGCGGAGTGCCGTCCCAGGGGTCGGCCCAGGCGACCGCGCACGTGTCGTACTCGGTCGTGCCGGTGACCTCCGCGTGCACGGGCTGTCCGAATCCGTACGCGAGCGTCACAAGGCCCAGACCCGCCAGGCCGAGCGTCATCGCGGCCCAGCTCCACCAGGGCACCATCACCCGGCCCACGTGGCGCAGGGCCGCCTCGCCGCCGCACACGTGGCGCCGGAGCAACCGCAACCGGCGTGCGCCGCTCACGGAGGCCGAGGCGATGCCGACCAACGCCGCCAGCCCCGAGACGGTCACCCCGAAGGCCATCATGAACCGGGAGTCCTCCAGATCGGCCGCCTCCCCGCGTACCGGCCAGGGCCGGGCGCTGATCCTCAACAGGTCCCCTGGCTTCTCCCCTTGGTAGCAGTCGACGCGTGCCCGCTGAGTGCGGGACGAGTCCCAGGGGTCCTGCCAGGTAATCCGGCACGAGTCCCCCTCCACGTGGGTGACCGTCGCGGTCACCTCACGCCCGAGGCCGAAGGTGTGCACGCCGAAGAGTGTCAGAGAGAGCGCACCGGTCAGGAGCAGAGCCGCGAAGCCGGGCATCCGGATGCGGTGCGCCAGCGGCATACGGAAGGCGTCGGCGGCCCGCTCACACGACTGCGCCGCAGGGCCCTCCTTCGCTCGGGACTCTGCCTCGGGCGGTACGAGAGCCTCCCGGAGGAGTGCGGTGACCGGCCGGTCGACGGTGATCAGGAGCGTTCGCCCCGAGCCGGGCTCCTCATACACCAGCATGTCCCGTTCGACGAATGAGGACCGCCGGAAGCCGCCCTGCCGCTGGGGGACGACGTCACGGATCCTGCCGTGGCGTGGGACCGCGAGGACGGCGGTCTCCGAGACGAAGAACACCGGCTCAGCGGCGTGAGGCGTCATCCACAGGTCACCCCGCACCGGACCGGCCGCGTCCTCACCTCCCGTGGCGGACCGCACCGCCATCTCCGCGCATGCCCCCACGGGTCGGCCCGCGGCGAAGGCACGCCACAAAGACCTGTTCCGCAGGTTCGCCCACACAGCGGGCAACACCCCGGCCAGGGCACAGCTCACGAAGAAGAGAAGAGGAGAAGTCACAACCACACTCTCAATGCGGGAAGGAGGAAGGAACCGGGGCAGGTCCGCGTCAGCGGGCTCGCCGCTAACCGGCCGGTCGACGCGTTGTTCCCTCATGACGTCGCAGGCCGGGCAGGGAAGCCCAGACCACGACTCCGACAGCGATGAGCAGCAGCAGCGGCCCGGCCGTTATCCGCAGCAGGAGCAGTCCGTCGGCCGGCACTCCCGCCAGGCCGAGGACCGCGGGCGTGAGGCTCGCGCCGTAGATCATGAAGGCCGCCGCGCCCCGGGCCTTCGTGACACGTGCACTCATGGCGGGCGACCAGCGCGGCGTCCACCCCCTCAGCGAGGCCACCCCAAGGGGCACGAGTACGAGCGTCGACATCACGATCCACAGGGTGTGGAACATGTCCCCTCACCTTTCCTTGGAAGAGATACGGGCTACGAGGAGGGCCGCGAGGCCCACCCAGGGCAAGTGCGCAGGGCCGGAGACCGTCCAGCTCATGGCGGAGAGCACCGAGGCCGTCCCCAGGAAGGTGAGCAGACCTCGCCGCTCCCGCAGGAACGTCCATTCGTGCCGGGCGCTGCCCGGCTTCCTCAGCTCGCGAACGGCGGTGCGAATGACCCGGAGGGCGAGCACGACGGCCGCGCCGCGCAGCGCCGGGGCTACACCCTGCTCGTTCATCCGGAACTGCCTGGGCACGCGCCGGATTGGTAGATGTCGGGAATGCCGTCGGCGTCGTCGTCGCGTTCTTCCTCTTCCCACAGCCGCTTGTAGATGCGGTTACGGCGTCGCAGGAGGACGGCGGCGAGCGCCGCGGCGATGAGGAAGCCCACGAGGACGGCGGCCTTGATGTGTTCGGCCTGTGCGCCCGCAGGGAACGCGAGTTCGCCGATGAGGAGGGCGACGGTGAAGCCGATCCCGGCCAGGGTGGCGAGGCCGAAGACGTCGGCCCAGGCGAGGTCGGGGTTGAGCTGGGCTCGGGTGAAGCGTGCGGCAAGGTACGTGCCGAGGAAGATGCCGAGGATCTTGCCGGCGACGAGACCGATGACGACACCCCACGGTTCGGGGTCGGTGAAGACATGGCCGAGCGCGCCGGCGGAGACGCCGACTCCGGCGGCGAAGAGGGCGAACAGGGGGGCCGCGATACCGGCAGAGACCGGGTGCAGCAGGTGCGAGACGCGGGCGGCCGGTGCGGTGTCCTCTCCCTTGTCGCGGGTGGTGCGCAGGATCAGTCCTATGGCGACTCCGGCGACGGTGGCGTGGACGCCGGAGTTGTACATCAGCGCCCAGGTCGCGATCCCCAGGGGCGACGCCGCGGGCCGGCAGACCACCACCACGATGAGCGGCGGCCTCGGCCAGGCCGTGCCGACCAACACCATCACCTACGACCCCGCCAGCGGCCAGCCGGTCACAGTGACCTCCCCGACCGGAGGCACCATCACCAGGCAGTACGACAAGCTGGGCCGGCTGATCTCGTACACCGACGCGGACGGCGGCACCACCACCATGCGCTACGACGCGCTGGACCGCCCGCTGACCATCACCGACAGCGCCCCCTCGACCCGGACGTTCGCCTACGACACGGCGATCGAGCCCCGCGGTATGGCGACCAAGCTCGTCGACTCCGTCGCGGGCACGTTCACCGCCACGTACAACGCGGCCGGTTCGATCGTCGCCGAGCAGCTGCCCGGCGGCTACACCCTGCGCCAGACGGAGAACACCGTCGGCACCACGGCCGACCGGGTCTACACCCGCGACGCCGACGGCGCCGTCGTCTACTCCGACGCGGTGACGCACGCCGTCGACGGGAAGGTCACCACCCGCACCAGCGGCACCAGCAACCGTGACTACACCTACGACCGAGCAGGCCGCCTGACCGTCGCGGAGGAGACCGCCGACTCGGTCTGCACCCGCCGCGCCTACGCCTTCGACAAGCGCAGCAACCGCACCTCCCTCACCACGACCGCCGCGCAGCCCGGTCTCGCCTGCACCACCACCGGAGGCACCACCCGCACCCACACCTACGACAGCGCCGACCGCCTCGTCGACCCCGGCTACGCCTACGACGCGTACGGCCGCACCACGGCCATGCCCGGCGCCACCATCGACTACTACACCAACAACCTGGTCCGCCGTCAGACCGCCGGCACCAAGCGCCAGACCTGGGAACTCGACGCGGCCCTCCGCTTCCGCAGCTGGACCACCGAGACCAACAGCGGCGGCACCTGGTCCCAGACCGGCGCCAAGGTCAACCACTACGCCAACGACACCGACAGCCCGAGCTGGATCGTGGAGGACGGCACCGGAGCCGTCTCCCGCAACGTCGCGTCGCTGAGCGGCGGCCTGGCCGCCGTCACCGGCAAGACCGGCGGCACCGTCCTCATGCTCACCAACATCCACGGCGACATCGGCGTGCAGCTCCCGCTGGACGCCTCGCAGAGCCCCGTGGCTTTGGAGAGCGACGAGTACGGCAACGTCCGGACCGGATCACCGGCGGCCCGCTACGGCTGGCTCGGCGCGTTCCAGCGCTCCAGCGAGACGCCGACGGACACCCTGCTCATGGGCGCGCGGCTCTACTCGCCCGGCACGGGGCGCTTCCTCAGCGTGGACCCCCTGTACGGCGGAAGCTGCAACTCCTACGACTACGTGTGTGCCGACCCGGTGAACACCTACGACAACGCCGGTACGGCGAGCTGCAAGACCGTCTCGCGCACGTACAAGCTCTACGAAGGAGCTGTGCGCATCCAGCTGGGCACCATCTCCATGCAGGCCGAGTTCTGCCTCAACAGCAAGGGAAACATCAGCAGCTCCTGGGCGTGGACAAGCGACGACGAGAGTGGTGTCGCCTCGGTCCTAGGCTGGAAGATCCAGTTCCATGGTCCGGCCCGCAACGCCCGGAGCTCCACCTACCATGAGTGGGGCGCCTCCGGCATGGCCCAGGTCTGCGCGTTCAAGATCTTCTTTGCCTGCGGATACCAGGAGCGCTTCGCCGTCACGGTCGCGTACTCCCGGAACGTCCAGGGCCCGGGCCTGTCCGGCCACCGGCGCTACTCCACCAAGTGGCGCGCCTACTGCACCAACAGGCACTGCAAGCTGCGCTTCTCCTAGAGGCGTGGCGAAACAGGACGGCCCGACATCACGACAAGGAGTAAACGGATGCCAGGAAGACGCTTCTGGGGCCTCATCGTCCTGACCGTTGCCGTCGCCTTCTCCGCCATCGGCTACGTTCTCAACGACTACAGCCCTAGCGGCCCTTGGGGCCTCGCCGGCCTGGTCTGCGGCCTGCTCACGGTTCTCGTGATCAGCAGGCGCCAGAAGAAGTAGCGCTCCACCACCGTGCGGCCACCCAGAATCCCTGGGTGGCCGCACTCATACGGAGCGGCCACTGGTACTACGGGCCCCTTCTGGGCAGCGGTCGGCCTCTTCGAAGGCCCTGCGGGACAGGTAGGGGCCGCGTGCCGCGGTTGGCCTGACGAACGTCCGAAAGGTAGGACAGCGAGGCAGCCTTGACGGCCGGATATCACCGAGACTGTCCGATCACAGCGCCCCGTTGATCCCTCCCCCCCCCGTGTCACCGGGGCGGCTGCAGGCCGGCGCCTCGCCCACGGCAAGAGACGATCTCCGGGTAGGCCCGCGCCCGGCCTTCCGGACCTGGACCACCAGCGCCAAACACACCGTCAAGATCGTCGTGGCCGGCACCTCCGGTTGACCGACCAGGGGCTGTCAGTCCGCTTCCGCGCGTTCTGCGCGGACGAGGTAGGGAACGCTGGTGACCATGGCGCCGGGGGTGAACAGCAGTCGGGCTTTGAGCCTGAGTGCACTCGGGTTGTGCAGGAGTTGGCCCTACCAGCGGTCCACTACGTACTCGTGGATGAAGACGGTGACCACATCCCCCGGGCCCTCCTTGCGGACGTGGCGGATGTAGTCGAGTGCCGGGCGGCTGATCTCGCGGCGGGGAGAGGAGAGGCCGATGAGCGGAACCCCCATGTCGTGAGCGTCCCGCTCTTCGCGCAGGGCGGCGCTCTCGGCAGGATCGACGGAGACGGCCAGTGCGTTGACAGCCCGCCTGCTCCACACATGGACGACTTGACCGTGCGCGACTCCGCACACCGACCATCCAGCCCGCCAGGGACCCTCGACCCGCGCAGCACACGGTGGGCCTGACGCTCGTCGGCAGATCGCGGCATGGGACGACGCCGAGACGCGGCGGGACCGCAAGGCCCTCGGACGACGACACCATCGGCCGGCCGGTGGGTCGAGCGGGTCAGCGGGATCGCAGTCCGCGGGCGGTCGGCCCGTGCGTCGCTGGAGGCTCAGTCGT
Source organism: Streptomyces spinoverrucosus (assembly GCF_015712165.1). Lineage (NCBI taxonomy): Bacteria > Bacillati > Actinomycetota > Actinomycetes > Kitasatosporales > Streptomycetaceae > Streptomyces > Streptomyces spinoverrucosus. The sequence goes on from NZ_JADPZX010000001.1 coordinate 2,947,053, forward strand.
CACCGTCGGCGACGAGGCCGGAGGTCTCGTAGCGCAACGCCGCCGGTACAGCGGCGTCGATGGCTGCGACGGCTGGTCCGATCCTCGTCCACATCTCGGGCACGACCGGGATCAGGCAGCCGCTTCGGCCGAACACCACACGCCCCGGCCCTTGCATCTCCACGCCGACAACCTCGTCGAAGGGCACATGGTGCACGTCACCGTCAGCGTCTCGTGACCACAGGCCCGAGGCGCCGATTCCGAGCCGTGCCGTGCGGGCAGCGGAGGAGAGGGCGCGGTCGAGCAGAGAAGGCTTGAACAGGCGTACGTCCGCCGGGAGTGTCTGGGCTGTGGTGCAGCCTCCACGGGGCAGCGGGGTGCCGTCGAGCTGCCCGAGGCTCACCTCCACATCGCAGGGGACGACCAGCAGGGCGGTGGCAAGCGCCGTGGTGAACGCCTGCGCCGCCTGTTCCGTTGTGACCTTCTCCAGGGCGTCCAGCCGTGTCCGCGGGTCCTGGTAGTCGAGCCCCAGCAACAGGCACCCGGCCGCGTCGCCGAGTTCGGAGGGCGTCGAACGCGGATCGAGCCAGGATTCACGCAATCCGACTACCTCTTCGGCGAGTTCCTCTTCGGTGACGCCCGTGCGGGCCATGCGCAGTGCCTCCTGCCACAGCAGCTCGGCCACACGCTGTTTCTTGCCCTCGCGGGCGTCCAGGCAGAGCGTGTACTCGCCCTGGCCGGCTCCGGTGTGCATACGGGTGCCGGCCACGTCGTACGAAAGGCCCTCCTGGTGCCGTGCCCGCTGCCTGAGCCGTTCCTGGAGCACAGCGAGGGCGAGCACGAGTGCGGGATCGTCGAGATCGCCACGGAGCGCGAGACCAGGGCCGGGCACGACGGCCTGGAACCAGACCGGCCCCGGGTTCAGCACCGGCTGCGCACCGGCGCGGTCGGGGCGTGTGCCTCGCGGCAGCGGCAGGCGGAGTTCCGCCGGGGGCCGGCCCGTCAGGATCAGAACGGCGTTGTCCGCATGGAAGTAGCGGGCAGCGACGTCCTGGACGGCCTCGGCGGGGATGCGGTCGGGACCGGGACCGTCCCAGGAGGCCAGACCTGCCCCGACAGAGCCGTATCGGAACGACAGCAACTCCGCGCTGGTCGGATCAGTGATACCGGAGCCCTCGGCGGCGAGCACACCGGCCTCGCGCTCCAGTCGGTCCAACGGCAGAGAAGACAGCGCCTCGCAGACACGGGTGAGGAACCGTGCGACCTGCTCGTCACTCCCGGAAGCGGTGAAGTCCGTGAGCGAGAGCGTCACCGACGCATTGTGATCGTGGTGGAGCCGCGGCAGCGAGCTCATCGCGAGGTGCTCGACAAGATGACTCACTCCGAGGGTCCGGAACGTCTCGTCGCCCATCCCACAGCCGAAGATAAGAGCGGCTTCAAGGGGCCCAGGCGCCTCCGCCCACAGAACGGGCACACCATCGATCACATCTCGTCGCATGGCCGGGATCATATGATCCGCCTCCAGCGCGGTCACGGCCGCGGAGGAGGATCAGGCCGCCGACCGTCCCGGCGCGACGGCGCGGGGCATCTCCTCCCCGAGGCGGCGCCCGAGCAGGCGGCCGCGCTCGTCACCGCGATCACCCCCACGGGACAGTGACGGCATTAAGGGAGCATAAAGATTGCCGTGATCCGGCAATGAGCATGTGTGCTGCTCCGTGCAACCATCCCGGTGACGGCAAACACAGGGTGCACGAACGGGGTGTCGCACATGGGCTGGTTTCTCGGTCTCGGCATCGCGGGGCTTGTGCTCCTGGTCCTGGCCCTTGTCTTCGACGGGGTGGAGGTGGGGGTCCTCGACGGTCTCGGCGGGGGCTGGGACGGGGTTCTGTCGTTGCCGGTGATCGCCGGGTTCGTGTCGGCTCTCGGTTTCACGGGGGCGATCGTGCTCGGCGCCACCGGTACAGGGGCGGGGGTCGCCACCGGTGCGGGCGTGGTCGCGGGGGGCGTCGTCGGATGGGTGACCTGGCGGTTCAGCCGGGTACTCATGCGCGATGGTTCCGCGCCCGCACCGCGCGGCGAGGACCTTACGGACATCCGGGTCGGTGGTCACCGCGATCCCGGCGGAGGGCTACGGCGAGGTCCTGCTGTACCTGGGCGGCCAGCCCGTGAAGTACGCGGCGCGTGCTGCCGTCCCCGTCCCACGGGGCACCGAGGTCTGGGTCGAGTCCGTCCTGACGCCCACGTCCGTCACCGTACGCCCGGTCGAGTAGCGACTCCGCTCTGCATCTCACATTCAACTCGGCTCTACTCAAAGGGATTTCGCCATGAGCCCTGTCCTCACCGCTGTGGTGGGCATCATCGTCCTCGTCGTCCTGCTCGGCCTCGTGGTCATCACGCGCTACAAGGTCGCGGGGCCGAGCGAGGCGTTCATCATCACCGGCCGGCGGGGGAAGAAGTCCACCGATCCGGCCACGGGCCGGGTGTTCACCGACAACAGCGGCCAGAAGGTCGTCGTGGGCGGCGGTGTCTTCGTCGTGCCGTTCGTGCAGCAGAAGTTCACCCTCGACCTGTCGAGCCGGCACATCCCGGTCGCCGTGCGTGGCGCGGTCACCCTGCGGGGTGTGAAGGCGAACCTGGAGGGCGTCGCGATCGTCAAGGTCGGCGGGACCGAGGACTCGATCCGGGCCGCCGCCCAGCGATTCCTGATGCAGCAGGACGGTATCGTCGGCTTCACGCAGGAGGTGCTGTCCGGCGCGCTGCGCTCGATCGTGGGTCGGATGTCGGTCGAGGACATCATCCGTGACCGCGCCGCCTTTGCCGGCCAGGTCGCGGAGGAGGCCGAGGCCAGCCTGTCCGGGCAGGGCCTGGTCCTGGACGCCTTCCAGATCCAGGACATCACCACCGAGGGCTCCTACCTGGAGGACCTCGGCCGGCCCGAGGCCGCCCGCGCCAAGCAGGAGGCCGACATCGCCGAGGCCGTCGCCCGCCGCGCCGCCGAACAGGCCCGGCTCAAGGCGGAGGAGGAGATCGCCATCGCGCAGCGGACCCTCTACCTGAAGCAGGCCGAGATCAAGGCCCAGACCGACGAGGCCGCCGCCCAGGCGAACGCCGCCGGTCCGCTCGCCGAAGCCGACCGCCAGCAGCAGATCCTCGCCGAGCAGGAGAAGGTCGCCGCGCGGCAGGCCGCACTGACCGACCGTCAGCTCGACACCCAGGTCCGCAAGCCGGCCGACGCCGCCCGCTACCAGGCCGAGCAGGAGGCCGAGGCCCGCCGCATCGCCCTGGTCAAGCAGGCCGAGGCCGACGCCCAGCGCTCCCGCCTCACCGGCGAGGGCGAGAAGGCCCACCGCGCCGCACTCGCCGACGCCGTACGCATCGAGGGCGAGGCCCAGGCCGCCGCCATCGCCGCCAAGGGCTCCGCCGAGGCCGACGCCATGGAGAAGAAGGCCGACGCGTTCGCCCAGTACGGCGACGCCGCCGTCCTCCAGATGCTCGTCGAGGTCCTGCCCCAGGTCGTCGCCAAGGCCGCCGAGCCGCTCGCCGCCGTCGACAAGATGACCATCGTCTCCACCGACGGCGCGAGCCGGTTGACCCGCACGGTCACGGACAACGTCGCCCAGGGCATGGAACTGCTCTCCTCCGCGACGGGCATGGACCTCGCCTCGCTTCTCCAAGGCATGACGCAGAAGAAGTCGGCACCCGAGACCGTTCCGGCTCCGGCGGCCCCGAGCACGCCGGTCGAGATCACCGACTAGGACAAGGGACAACAGGGGACGTGGTGAGAACCAGCTTCAGGATTCATGCCGGGGCGCAACTCGCCCTCTGCGTCGCGGGGCTTCTCGCCGCGTCGCTCGCCACCCTCCCGTTCCTCCCTCCGTTCGCCGACGAGTGGCTGCTGCTCGGGATCGCCCTGCTCGTACCGCTGCATGTGGCGACGATCGTCCGCAGCATCGCCGTCGGACTCCGGGACATGCGCTTCGCGAGCAGCAAGGCGAACCAGTGGCGTGCCCTGCGCTCCCTGCCCCGGCGAGTCCAAGGACTGCTCGCGGGCGTGGGCCTGGCCGGGGTAACGCTGCTCGTCGGGGCCAGGGCCGACGACTCTTCCCTCCACAAGGCGGACTCCGTCCGGGGCCGGTACTTCGCCATCGACACCTCCCACCCCCATCGCGAGCGGATCCAGATCACCAGGAGCGAGTACGAAGCCCTGCGCAAGCAGGACCAGCAAGTCGCGTTCGCCGCATACGCCCTCGTCGCGGCGAGCGGTGGCGGCCTGACGCTCGTCTTCGCGAAGCTCGACACCTGGGCCGGCAAGGCATGACACGCGGCCCCCGCCCCAGCAAGCCGTACAACACCCGCCGTCGCCGTGCACAGCACGTCCTCGTCGGCCTCGCCGGGCTCGTCGCTCTCCTCGCGGGCAGCGCCCTGCTGGTCGCCTGGCTCCCCCAAGCCGTGGCGGAGGAACGAGCCTTCCTGTCCGCCTCCGCATGCCGGGGCACGCCGACCGAGGACTGTCTGCACTCGGCCTGGTTCACCGTCGAGTCCGTCCACGTACAGCGCGGCAAGCAGCCGGGCGGCTGGGTACGCCTCTCCGAGCTGCCCGAAGAGGGCGCCGGCCGGGTACAGTTCAGCGGACTCGGGGCGTTCCTGGAGGGCGTACGGCCGGGCGACCGCGTCGCGGGGACGATCTGGCGAGGCGAGATCGTCGTCCTCTCCGACAGCGTGGGCGTGCAGCGAACCGTTTCCCACCCGGTCGGCGACCCCCTGCTCGCAGCCGGATCCGGCATCCTGCTCGTCATGGGCGGCGGGCTCTGCATCTACGTCTCGCGGCAGCGGCTCCGCTCCCACGAACCGTCCGCCCGTCCGCATCGGACGGCACTGACCGCCGCCGACGCCTGCGCGGTGGCCGGTCTGGGCGCCTGCACCTTCACACTGATGGTGGTCCTGCACGACAGAGACGGAACCCTCGGCGCCCTCCTCGCGCTCTGGATTCCGGCGGCCGCGGCAGTCTGCGCCTTCCTGAACCGCCGCCATCTGCGACACCGCACACGACGGTGAACTGCCGCTCAGCACCCGTCCACCATGACCACGAGTGAGAGGAGCAGCGAACGCCATGCCATCGCGGAACGCACGACGCGACTTCCTGGAAAGCCCGGGCTGGCTGGGGCTGTGCCTCCTGTGCCATGGCTGGACGGCCCTGAGCAGCAGCCCCCCGACCTGGGTACGTATCGGCGCCGGTGTCCTCGCGATCGCCTGGCTCGTCACGCTGGTACGAACCCTGGCCTCCCGCCATCGCCCTGCTTCGGCGTCCTCCTCGGCACCGGGCTCGCCGGCGTGGGGCTCGTGCTCGGCGGACACCCGGGCACCGCGGCGGCGCTCGGCGGACTGACCCTCGTGACACTGGTCCTCGCCCACGTCGTGGCCAAGTCCTCCACTCCGATCCCGACAGGCAGCCCGGCGGGGGCCGCGTACCGGGCCATCAAGGCACGGGCCGCTGGCGGAGGTGGAGCGTCTGATCGCCGCCGGGGACCACGCGCGCGGCGGAGCTGCTCGTCGACGGGGGCCACGATCCTGCCTCTCGCCATCATCGCCACGGCCTTGGTGATCAGGACCGCGATCAGCGAGCTCCGCCGGCCAGGCAGCGCCCGACAGCAGTGGGCGTTCATGAGGGAGACCGTCGCGCTCTGGCCACCGGCACCGTCGCGGCCGCGGCCACCTCGCTGATCGGATGGCCACAGATCGGCCCTGCCGCCGCGGCGTGGTCCTCGTCGGAGAGCTCACCGCCCACCTCGTGCATCACCCCGCACACCGCCTCTAAACTGCCACCACCCTCGCACACGATTGAGGAACCCCATGCCCGAACGACGCATCAGCGCCGCCCTCGCCGCCGGCGGCGCCGTACTCACGGCGGCCGGAGCCGCGATGTACGTCCTGCCCGGTCCCGGCTTTCCCGTCCTGGTCGTCGGCCTTGCCGCACTGACAACCGGGCTGGTCATGGCCGCGGCCGGCCACCGCAGGTGACCCCGTCGTCCCGGCCCGCCGAAAGAACCCCACATCCATGACCTGGCACTGGATCGGTCTCGCCGTCGCCTCCCTGCCCCTGCTCCCGGTCGGCCTGGCGCTGCTCACCGGCCGGATTTCCAGCCGCCTGCACGCCCGTCTGACACCGACACGCCCACGGGGCTGGGCGCTGCTCGCCCGGTGGGCCGCAGCCCCGCTCAACACGCTGCCGCGCCTGGCCGAAGCCCCGCCCTCGATCGCCCTGACAGCAACGGCAAGCGCGGGCGCGGCAGCGGCCGCGGGATGCGCGCTGGCAGCGGCCCCGGCACTTCGGGCCACGAAGGAGACGCCGTGACGGTCCGGCGTCATCGACGACGTTTCGCCCTGTCGGTCACCGCCTGGTGGATGCTGCTGGCCCTCGGCCTGTGGCTACTCGGCAAGGCCCTGGACCAGCCTGCCTCCCTCGCGGCGTGCGCGGCCTCCGCCGCCCTGCTGGTCGCCATCGGGGAGACCGGCGACAGGCTGCCTCGCCGCATCACCCACCGGTCCGCCCGGCGGCGCCGCACGACCCCCTCCGGGCACTGACCACCGCCCCCTTGCCGATCAACGCGGTAGCGGCCGCTTGTCCCCTGGCAACGAGACGTCTCCTCCGTCAGAGGGTCACAATTCACTCGTCGCCGAGAACTTGTACTTTCGCATTGAACTCCACCACGTCAGCGACGTGGTGGAGTTCACGTGTTGAAGCGGAACTCCACCACGTCCCCGTCCTGCATCACGTAGTCCTTGCCCTCCATCCGCGCCTTCCCCTTCGCGCGGGCCTCGGCCACCGACCCCGCGCCCACCAGGTCCCCGAAGGAGATGACCTCGGCCTTGATGAAACCCTTCTGGAAGTCGGTGTGGATGACGCCGGCCGCCTCGGGGGCCGTGGCGCCCTTCTTGATGGTCCAGGCGCGGGATTCCTTGGGGCCGGCCGTGAGGTAGGTCTGCAGGCCGAGGGTGTTGAAGCCGACGCGGGCCAGGGTCGCCAGGCCGGGCTCGTGCTGGCCGACGGACTCCAGGAGTTCCAGGGCCTCGTCCTCGTCCAGCTCGGCGAGGTCCGCCTCCAGCTTGGCGTTGAGGAAGATCGCCTCGGCGGGGGCGACCAGCGCGCGCTGCTCGTCCTTGAAGGCGTCGTCCATCAGCTCGTCCTCGTCGACGTTGAAGACGTAGAGGAAGGGCTTGGTGGTGAGCAGGTGCAGGTCGTGCAGGAGCGCGGCGCGCTCGCTGCCCTGGACGATGCCGTGCGCGAAGAGGGTGTCGCCCTTCTCCAGGATCTCCTTGGCCTCCTCGACGGCCTTCACCTTCGGCGCGATGTCCTTCTTGATCCGCGACTCCTTCTGCAGCCGCGGCAGCACCTTCTCGATGGTCTGGAGGTCGGCCAGGATCAGCTCGGTGTTGATCGTCTCGATGTCGTCCTTGGGCGAGACCTTGCCGTCGACGTGCACGACGTTCTCGTCCTTGAAGGCGCGGATGACCTGGCAGATCGCGTCGGACTCCCGGATGTTCGCCAGGAACTTGTTGCCCAGGCCCTCACCCTCGGACGCGCCCCGCACGATGCCCGCGATGTCGACGAAGTCGACCGTGGCCGGCAGCACCCGCTCCGAGGAGAAGATCTCGGCCAGCTTCGCCAGGCGCGCGTCGGGGACACCGACCACGCCGACGTTCGGCTCGATCGTGGCGAACGGGTAGTTGGCCGCCAGCACGTCGTTCTTGGTCAGGGCGTTGAACAGGGTCGACTTGCCGACATTCGGCAGACCGACGATTCCGATCGTGAGCGACACGTTGCGACTTCCCGTACGTGAGAGGGGCCTGGGGGCCGGTGGGCCGGGGGCCAGGAGCCAGGCGACTGGCTGGCCGATCCACCAGTTTACGGGGTGCCGCACTCCGGCCGGGCGCCCTGTCGAACGCTTGGCCAAGCTCTGCCCAACGGCGTGTCGAACGGGCTATTCGGCACATTAATCGACCTAAGTTGGCCTAGTGGAGCAACACAGGACGCGATCTCCTCAGCACGGACCGCGACGCGGGACCTCACCCCCGACGCCCCCGACGCCCCTGCCGCCACAGGCCCAGCGCGGCGGTGGTGGCGGCGGTGGCGGTGGCGGTGCCGGTGCCTCCGCGGCGCGCCCGACCAAACCCGCCAAGCCCGCCAAGCCCGCCAAGCCCGCCGCACGATCGGCCAAGACCACCGCCGCACGATCGGCCAAGACCGACGCCACGGGCCCGACCAAGACCGCCGCCAACCGCCCGGGCAAGACCGACGCCGGGCGCCCGGCCAAGCCCGTCGGCGCGCGGCCCGGCGGTCGTCCCACCGGTCCGCCCCGGCCTCCGGCGGCGGTGCGCCGACCCGCTCCGCCGATCGTCCAGGCGGTACGCCGGATGCCCAACCCCCGGCTCACCGGTCTCGGCTGCGGGCTGTTCTGCGGGGCGGTGACCCTGGCCCTCGGCAGTCTCGACTCGCTGCTGTTCGGGTCGTCGCTCGTCGTGTACGGCGTGCTGTTCCTGCCGGTGTGCGTGCTGGCGGCGGTATGGGTGCGGGGGGTGGATCTGGTGACCGTGCCTGTCGTGGTGCCGATCGCCTTCACGCTGGGGCTGGTGCCCATCGCCGAGAACGGGGACGGGCTGAGCGGGCGGGTCGTGGGGCTGTTCACCGCGCTGGCCACGCAGGCGGGGTGGTTGTACGGGGGGACGCTCGTCGCCGGGTCGATCGTGACCGTGCGAAAGATCCGGCTCATGCGGCGGCGGGTGGCACGGAACCGCCCGCCCGCATAAGCGACAGCGCGACAGCGGCCTATCCGCCGTTCGCCACTCTCATCGCGGCCCCCACGATCCCCGCGTTGTTCTGCAGCTGCGCCGGCACCATCTCCGCCTTGATGCCCTCGATGTAGTGCAGGAACTTGTGCGCCTTGCGGCTCACCCCGCCGCCGATGATGAAGACCTCGGGCGAGAAGAGCATCTCGACGTGCGCGAGATATTGCTGGACCCGGTGCGCCCACTGCTCCCACGACATGTCGTGGTCGTCCTTGACCTTGCTGGAGGCGCGCGTCTCGGCGTCGTGCCCGTGCAGTTCGAGATGGCCCAGCTCGGTGTTGGGGACGAGGACGCCGTCGGTGAAGACGGCGCTGCCGATGCCGGTGCCGAAGGTCAGCATGATGACCGTGCCCTTGCGGTCGCGGCCGGCGCCGAAGGCCATCTCCGCGATGCCCGCCGCGTCCGCGTCGTTCACCACGGTCACCGGAACGCCACCCAGGCGGTCGCCCAGCAGCACGCGCGCGTCCGTGTCGATCCAGCCCTTGTCGACGTTCGCCGCCGTACGGATCATGGCGCCGCCCGTGACGACACCCGGGAACGTCACGCCGACCGGCCCGCTCCAGCCGAAGTGGTCGACGACCTCCTTGACCCCGTCGGCCACCGAGTCGGGCGTGGCCGGGTGCGGGGTCAGCACCTTGAAACGCTCGTCCGCGAGGTCGCCCCTGTCGAGGTCCACAGGGGCGCCCTTGATCCCGGATCCACCGATGTCCACGCCGAAGATCTGCATGCCACCACGTTACGACGGCCCACTGACAGTCACGACGCCGGAGCCACCGCCGACCCCGCACCCGACGGCTCACGCCTCACCGAGCCGTACCGGAGCGGAGGCCACCACACCCGGCGACTCACGCCTCGCCCGCGCCCTCCGCCCCGGTACGCTGCGCGATCAGCGCCGCCGCCTCCTCGCGCAGATCACGGCGGAGTTCCTTGGGCAGCGAGAAGGTGATGGACTCCTCGGCCGCCTTGACGATCTCGACGTCCTCGAAGCCGCGCTGGGACAGCCACTCCAGTACCTGCTCGACGAGCACCTCGGGGACGGACGCACCGGAGGTGACGCCGACCGTCGAGACGCCCTCCAGCCAGGCCGCGTCGATCTCGTCGGCGAAGTCCACCAGGTACGCCGCACGCGCGCCGGCGAGCTTGGCGACCTCGACGAGCCGCTTGGAGTTGGAGGAGTTGCGGGACCCGACGACGATCACCAGATCCGCCTCGGCACCCATCTGCTTCACGGCGAGCTGGCGGTTCTGGGTGGCGTAGCAGATGTCGTCGCTGGGCGGCGAGATCAGCTGCGGGAACTTCTCCTTCAGGGCGTCGACGGTCTCCATGGTCTCGTCGACGGAGAGCGTGGTCTGCGACAGCCAGACGACCTTGGACGGGTCGCGGACCTCGACCTTGTCGACGTCGCCGGGACCGTCGACGAGCTGGATGTGGTCGGGGGCCTCGCCGGAGGTGCCGATGACCTCCTCGTGGCCCTCGTGACCGATCAGGAGGATGTCGTAGTCCTCGCCCGCGAACCGGACGGCTTCCTTGTGGACCTTGGTGACCAGCGGGCAGGTCGCGTCGATGGTGGCCAGCTTGCCGCGCTCGGCCTCCTCGTGGACGACCGGGGCGACGCCGTGCGCGGAGAACATCACGATGTTCCCCGGGGGGACCTCGTCCGTCTGCTCGACGAAGATCGCGCCCTTCTTCTCCAGGGTCTGCACGACGTACTTGTTGTGGACGATCTCGTGCCGGACATAGATCGGAGCGCCGTACTGCTCCAGGGCTTTCTCGACGGCGATCACGGCGCGGTCCACACCCGCGCAGTAGCCCCGGGGGGCGGCGAGCAGGACACGGCGGCCAGTCGAAGCAGTCATGGCACCCATCGTAAGGCCGCGTTCGGGGGGCCAGAGATCGCACCCTTGTGACGTTCCTGGGGAGACTGGCCTGGAGCCGGGAGGGGTGGGAAAGGGCACGACGTACGCGACCGTCGGAGGCAGCTGATGTCCGAAACCGGCACGGCGTCGCCCAGGGCGGACGAGCATCACCGGCTGCTGCGCACCCTGGGCTTTCGGGACTTGGTCGTCTACGGGTTGCTGTTCATCGCCCCCATGGCCCCGGTCGGCGTGTTCGGCACCCTGGACGCCAGGTCGCACGGGGCGGTCGCCCTGGTGTACGTCGTCGCCACGGTGGCGATGGCGTTCACCGCATTCAGCTACGCCCAGATGGTGCGGGTGGTTCCCCAGGCGGGCTCGGTGTTCGCCTACGCGCGCGTGGCGCTCGGCAAGGAGGCCGGTTTCATCGCCGGCTGGATGGCGATGCTGGACTACCTGCTGATCCCGGCGGTCGCCTATCTGTTCTCCGGCATCGCGATGGAGGCGCTGGTTCCGGAGGTCTCGCGCTGGGTGTGGACCGTGCTGGCGGTGGTCGTGACGACGCTGCTGAACCTGTGGGGCGTACGAGCCGCGGCCCGGGTCGGTTTCGTCGTTCTCGCCCTGGAGATCGTGGTCCTGCTGGTCTTCGTCGTGTCGGCGATCGTCGTCCTCGCGCGCGTGGGGGCGGAGCGGGGGTGGCTGTCGCCGTTGTCGGGGGACGGCACGCAGGGGGCGTTCGCGGTGTCGGCGGTGATCGGGGCCGTGTCGATCGCCGTGCTGTCGTATCTCGGATTCGACGCGATCGCCACGTTCGCGGAGGAGATCACGGGAGGGTCGCGGCAGGTGGCGCGGGCGGTGTTGTTCTGCCTCGGTCTCGCCGGGGTGCTGTTCGTCGCGCAGACGTACCTGGTGGCGCTGCTGGCGCCGGCGTCGTCCGCGCAGCTGGCCGCCGAGCCCGCCAGGCAGGGCTCGGCCTTCTACGACGCCGTGGACGCGTCCGTCGGGGCGTGGCTGCACGATCTGGTGGCCGCGAGCAAGTCGCTCGGCGCGGCGTTCGCGGCGCTGGCCGGACAGGCGGCGGCCGGGCGGCTGCTGTTCGCGATGGGACGGGACCGGCGGCTGCCTCGGGCGCTGTCGCGGACGGACTCCGGGGTGCCGCGGGTGGCGCTGCTGTGCGCGGCGTTGATCACGACGGTGGCGGCGGTGTGGGCGGCCCGGCGCGACGACGGCGTGGACCACCTGGTGTCGGTGGTCGACATCGGTGCCCTGACGGCGTTCACCCTGCTGCACGCGAGCGTGGTGGGGTGGTTCGCGGTACGGCGTCAGGGTGGCGCGGTGAGCTGGTGGCGGCATGTGCTGGTGCCGGTACTGGGGGCGGTGATCACGATCGCGGTGATCGTGGGGGCGTCGCGGAGTGCGCAGGTGGTGGGGGCGGTGTGGCTGCTGGTCGGTGTGGTGGTGCTGGTGGCGCAGGCTCGCGGGCAGAGCCGGGCCGGCGGGTGAGGACGGGCCGCGATGTCGGTGCCGCCCATTACGCTCGCGGCATGGCAGTCAACACGTCCCCGGAATCCCCCCTGCCCGTCGGTGAGGTGTCGCGGCTCATCGGGGGGTGGATCGACCGGCTCGGGGCGGTCTGGGTCGAGGGGCAGATCACGCAGTTGTCGCGCCGGCCGGGCGCGGGCGTGGTGTTCCTGACGCTGCGGGACCCGTCGTACGACATCTCGGTGAGCGTCACCTGCTACCGGCAGGTGTTCGACGCGGTCGCCGATGTGGTGAGCGAGGGCGCGCGGGTCGTCGTCCTGGCGAAGCCGGAGTGGTACGCGCCGCGGGGGCAGCTGTCGCTCAGGGCCGCCGAGATAAAGCCCGTGGGGGTCGGGGAGCTGCTGGCGCGGCTGGAGCAGCTGAAGAAGAAGCTGGCGGGCGAAGGGCTGTTCGCGCCGGAGCGGAAGCGGCCGCTGCCGTTTCTGCCGCAGCTGATCGGGTTGGTGTGCGGGCGGGCCTCGGCCGCGGAGCGCGACGTGCTGGAGAACGCCCGGCACCGCTGGCCGGCCGTGCGCTTCGAGGTGCGCAACGTCGCCGTGCAGGGCGTGCACGCCGTGCCGCAGGTCGTGCAGGCGGTGAAGGAGCTCGACGAGATCGACGACGTCGATGTGATCATCGTCGCGCGCGGCGGCGGGAGCGTGGAGGACCTCCTGCCCTTCTCCGACGAGCAGCTCGTCCGCGCGGTCGCCGCCTGCCGTACGCCGGTCGTGTCGGCCATCGGGCACGAGCCGGACAACCCGCTCCTGGACCACGTCGCCGACCTGCGGGCCTCCACGCCCACCGACGCCGCGAAGAAGGTCGTACCGGACGTGGGCGAGGAGTTCGAGCGGGTGCGGCAGCTGCGGGACCGGGCGCGGCGGTGCATGGCGGCTTTCCTGGAGCGGGAGGAGCGCGGGCTGGCGCACGCGCTGGCGCGGCCCTCGATAGAGGACCCGCACCGGATGATCGACGAGCGGGCCGACCAGGTGGCGGCCCTGACGGAGCGCGGGCGGCGGTGTCTGGGACACCACCTCGACCGCGCCGAGTCGGAGCTGACGCACACGCACGCGCGCGTGGTGGCCCTCTCACCGGCGGCGACCCTGAAGCGGGGGTACGCGGTGCTGCAGAAGGCCGACGGCCACGTGGTCCGCACGCCGGACGAGGTGACAGGCGAGGAGCGGCTGCGGGCGCGGGTGGCCGAGGGTGAGTTCTCGGTACGAGTGGATGTCTAGGGTGGGCGGATGAGCAGCAGGGTGGATGAGGCGCTGGGCTACGAGCAGGCGCGGGACGAGCTGATCGAGGTCGTACGGCGGCTGGAGGCGGGCGGTACGACGCTTGAGGAGTCCCTCGCGCTGTGGGAGCGCGGCGAGGAGCTGGCCAAGGTGTGCCGGCGGTGGCTGGAGGGCGCGCGGGCCCGGCTGGACGCGGCGCTCGCCGAGGAGGCCGAGGCCGAGCAGGAGGACGGCGAGGGCGACTCGTAGTGCCTGGCAGAGTGTGACGCGGAACACCACACTCCGCCTTTTGTTGAAGCCTCAACTTGTTTGGCGTACCGTCGACCTCGTCAAGCGGACCACGGTCCGTATCAGCACCATCCGAGAAGGTTCACGTATGTCTCTCGCTCTCGACCCCGCCGCCCAGGACCTGCTGTTCCGCGAGGCCCGCACCGCGAACACCTTCACCGACGAGCCCGTCACCGACGAGCAGGTGCAGGCGATCTACGACCTGGTCAAGTACGGGCCGACCTCCATGAACCAGTCGCCGCTGCGCGTCACGCTGGTCCGATCCCCCGAGGCCCGTGAGCGCCTGGTCCAGCACCTGGCCGAGGGCAACCAGGCCAAGACGGCCGCCGCCCCGCTGGTCGCGATCCTCTCCGCGGACAACGAGTTCCACGAGGAGCTGCCGCGGCTCTTCCCGCACTTCCCGCAGGCCAAGGACGCCTTCTTCGGCGACCGCGCCGTGCGTGAGAACAACGCCGCGCTGAACGCCGCCCTCCAGGCCGCGTACTTCATCATCGGCGTCCGCGCCGCCGGGCTGGCCGCCGGCCCCATGACCGGCTGCGACTTCGAGGGCCTGCGCAAGGAGTTCCTGGACGACGACCACACCCCGCTGATGGTCGTGAACATCGGCCGTCCGGGCCCGGACGCGTGGTTCCCGCGCTCGCCGCGACTGGCGTACGAGGACGTCGTCACGACCGTGTGACCGACCGGCACGCAAGAAGAGGCCCCCGGCATCGACCGGGGGCCTCTTTTTTCACGTTGTCACGACGTCTTCAGCGCCTTCGCCATCGTGGCCAGCTGCTCGAACGAGCCCGTGCCGGCCACCACCGTGGTCGCGCCCTTGGCGTCGTCGTCCTCCGCGAGGACGAGCGCGTCGTACCGGCCGCCGGTCCAGCGGATCCACGTACGGCCGCCGATCTCCTCGGTGACCTCCGTCTCCTCCGCACCCTGGGTCGCGTCCTCGATGAACGGGATCCGCTTGTCCATGGACTGCTTCACGGTGACGTACTCGCCGTCGGGGGCATGGAAGCCCAGGTGCCAGGTGTCGTGCTCCTGGCCGTTGAAGCGGACCGACGTCGCCTTCCAGGTCTGCGGCAGGCCCTCCGGCGCGGCCACCGGGTAGGCGGCGGCACGGCGGGCCGTGAGCAGTTCGATCCGGTAGTCGACCCGGGGGAGGTCGGGTTCCCTGTCGTCGTCGTGCGGGATGAAGAGGTACATGACCAATCCCGCCAGCACGATCAGGCCCAGGGAGAGAACCATGTCCCGGACCGTCTTCTGCTTGCCGTTCGTACCTGCCACGCGCCCTATCGTCGCAGGTGCCCCCGCTGCTCATCCGTGGGGGGCTCTGCTCATTCTGTCGATCTGACGATAGAGTCGTCGCCGAAACCCTCATCCGGCCGTCGTCGTATCAGAAAGGTGCGTTCCGATGACCGAGCATCATCTGCCGTCCGAACTCGATGTCCCCTCCGAGGCCCCCGACCGCAACCTCGCCCTGGAACTGGTCCGGGTGACCGAGGCCGCGGCGATGGCCGCGGGCCGCTGGGTGGGGCGCGGTGACAAGAACGGCGCCGACGGTGCCGCGGTGCGCGCCATGCGCGCCCTCGTCTCCACCGTCTCCATGAACGGCGTCGTCGTCATCGGGGAGGGCGAGAAGGACGAGGCGCCGATGCTCTTCAACGGGGAGCGGGTCGGCGACGGGACCGGGCCCGAGTGCGACATCGCCGTCGACCCGATCGACGGTACGACCCTCACCGCGAAGGGCATGCCGAACGCGATCGCGGTGCTGGCGGCGGCGGAGCGGGGGTCGATGTTCGACCCGTCGGCCGTGTTCTACATGGACAAGCTGGTCACCGGGCCCGAGGCGGCGGACTTCGTCGACATCGACGCGCCGGTGTCGGTGAACATCCGGCGGGTCGCCAAGGCCAAGCGGGCCACGCCGGAGGATGTGACCGTCGTCATCCTCGACCGGCCTCGGCACGAGGGGCTGATCCAGGAGGTCCGGGAGACCGGCGCGCGCATCAAGCTGATCTCCGACGGGGATGTGGCGGGGTCGATCCTGGCGCTGCGTGAGGGCACGGGTATCGACCTCCTGCTGGGCATCGGTGGGACGCCGGAGGGGATCATCTCGGCCTGTGCCGTGAAGTGCCTCGGGGGGACGATTCAGGGCAAGCTGTGGCCCAAGGACGCGGAGGAGCGGCAGCGGGCCCTTGATGCCGGGCACGATCTGGATCGGGTGCTGACGACCGAGGACCTGGTGACCGGGGAGAACGTGTTCTTCGTGGCGACCGGGATCACGGACGGGGAGTTGCTGCGGGGGGTTCGGTATCGGTCGGAGACCGCTACGACGGACTCGATTGTGATGCGGTCCAAGTCGGGGACCGTGCGGAGGATCGACTCCGAGCATCGGTTGAGCAAGCTGCGGGCGTACAGCGCGATTGATTTTGATCGGGCGAAGTAGCGCCTGATCAACGGGGGGCTGCTGATCGTTGGCGGCTGCGGGTCGTGTTTGGTTGATCGCGCAGTTCCCCGCGCCCCTGACGGCGCTACCCTTCCCCGCATCACAAAGGCGCCCCCTGTGCGGAGGGGGCGCCTTTGCGTGTCCGGCGTCAGCCGGCGGCCGCTATGCGGTTTGCTCGGGATGCCTTCTTCACTTCCAGTTCGCGGCGGCGGCGCCTCGCCAGGACTACTCGGCGTTCGGCGGCGGTGAGGCCGCCCCAGACGCCGTACGGTTCGGGCTGGAGGAGGGCGTGTTCGCGGCACTCGACCATGACGGGGCAGCGGGCGCAGACGCGCTTCGCCGCCTCCTCACGGGAGAGCCGGGCGGCGGTGGGTTCCTTGGAGGGTGCGAAGAACAGGCCGGCCTCGTCGCGCCGGCACACGGCCTCCGTGTGCCAAGGGGCGTCTTGGTCCCTGTCTCGCGCTGGCACCCGCTGGGCCGGAACGCCAGCTACCTGCAGGGACGAATGCGGCGGTTGCAGCACGGTCTACTCCTGACGACGGCTTCGCGAGCGAGAGACGATGCAGCAAGGTCTACCCGCTGTACGCGCGCCTATGCAGGGAGTCCCCAACCGCTGGAATCCGGGGGTACGGACGCGCCGCCCGGGACGGGCCGGACGGTGACCGGATCCCTTCGGATCAGGTCGACTTCACAACCGTCAACGGTCCAGGTGTTTACGCAAACCCTTGTCGACCTTGCGCTGCACCCGATCGAGAATGTCCGCCACGAGCTTTCCGCGCTTCGGCCGCGCCTCGATGTTGCCGAGGACGGCCCAGCCGTCGACGAAGACGACGGGCGCGTCGGGGTCGGCCGCGTCCAGCGTGTCCACCTCGAAGTTGCCGAGGATGCCACCGCCCGTGCCGCGCAGCGAGACGTTCTCCGGCACGCGGACCTCGACGTTTCCGAAGACGGACCAGGCCTTGATCATGACCTGCTGGTACTCGAAGATCGCCTCGCTGAGGTCGATCTCGACGCTGCCGAAGATCGAGTACGCGTGGATACGGCGGCCCGCGCGCCAGCGCCCCTTGCGCACCGAGGCGCTGAACACCGCGACCAGGTTCTCGTCCGGGTCCGCCGGTATCGCACCGGCTGTCGGGCGGTGGGGCGCGGAGGTGTACGCGGGCGTCGCGCGGGCCTGGTGCGCGCCGGGCAGGTCGCGCACATACGGCTCGAGTTCGCCGACCGTCTTGGCGCGGTAGACGCCCTCCACTCGCTCGGCGTGCTCCTCGGCGGTGAGACGGCCTTCGGCGAGGGCGTCGCGCAGAACGTCCGCGAAGCGGTCGCGGTCGGCGTCGGAGGCGCGGAGCTCGGAGGCGGGCGCGGTCTGCTTCTGAAGGTCCACGACAGCAGCGTACCCAAACACGATAGATCGCGACACCCCAGGGAGCCGCGAACTGAGCCTTACCTCACAAGCTCCCCGCCAGTGGCACGTCCTACGCTGGGGGACGCTTGCCAACGGAGGCCAGCCGCTGAATGCCGTGAGTGAGGAATGGGCGAGATGCCTGAGTTCGAGTACACCGATCTGCTCCCCATGGGGGAGGACACCACCCCGTACCGGCTGGTGACCTCCGAGGGTGTCTCCACCTTCGAGGCCGACGGGCGGACGTTCCTCAAGGTCGAGCCGGAGGCGCTGCGCAAGCTCGCCGAGGAGGCCATCCACGACATCCAGCACTACCTGCGCCCGGCCCACCTGGCCCAGCTGCGCCGGATCATCGACGACCCGGAGGCGTCGGGCAACGACAAGTTCGTCGCCCTGGACCTGCTGAAGAACGCCAACATCGCGGCGGCGGGTGTGCTGCCCATGTGCCAGGACACCGGCACGGCGATCGTCATGGGCAAGCGCGGCCAGAACGTCCTCACCGCGGGCGAGGACGAGAAGGCGCTGTCCAAGGGCATCTACGACGCGTACACCAAGCTGAACCTCCGCTACTCCCAGATGGCCCCGCTCACCATGTGGGAGGAGAAGAACACCGGCTCCAACCTCCCCGCGCAGATCGAGCTGTACGCGGCGGACGGCGGCGCCTACAAGTTCCTGTTCATGGCCAAGGGCGGCGGCAGCGCCAACAAGTCGTTCCTGTACCAGGAGACCAAGGCCGTCCTGAACGAGGCCTCCATGATGAAGTTCCTGGAGGAGAAGATCCGTTCGCTGGGTACGGCCGCCTGCCCGCCGTACCACCTGGCCATCGTGGTCGGCGGTACGAGCGCCGAGTACGCGCTGAAGACCGCGAAGTACGCCTCCGCGCACTACCTGGACGAGATTCCGGCCGAGGGCTCGCCGCTCGGGCACGGGTTCCGGGACAAGGAACTGGAGGAGAAGGTCTTCGAGCTGACGCAGAAGATCGGTATCGGGGCGCAGTTCGGCGGCAAGTACTTCTGCCATGACGTACGGGTGGTGCGGCTGCCGCGCCACGGTGCGTCCTGCCCGGTGGCCATCGCCGTGTCCTGCTCCGCCGACCGGCAGGCGGTCGCGAAGATCACCGCCGAGGGCGTGTTCCTGGAACAGTTGGAGACGGACCCGGCGCGGTTCCTGCCGGAGACGACGGACGAGCACCTCGACGAGTCCTCCGACGTCGTCAGGATCGACCTCAACCAGCCGATGGACGACATCCTCTCCGAGCTGACCAAGTACCCGGTCAAGACCCGGCTTTCGCTCACCGGCCCGCTGGTCGTGGCCCGCGACATCGCGCACGCCAAGATCAAGGAGCGGCTGGACGCGGGCGAGGAGATGCCGCAGTACCTGAAGGACCACCCGGTGTACTACGCGGGTCCGGCGAAGACCCCCGAGGGCTACGCCTCCGGCTCCTTCGGCCCGACCACGGCCGGCCGCATGGACTCCTACGTCGAGCAGTTCCAGGCGGCGGGCGGCTCCAAGGTGATGCTGGCCAAGGGCAACCGCAGCGGGCAGGTCACCGACGCGTGCGCCGCGCACGGCGGCTTCTACCTCGGCTCCATCGGCGGCCCCGCCGCCCGCCTCGCCCAGGACTGCATCAAGAAGGTCGAGGTCGTCGAGTACGAGGAGCTCGGCATGGAGGCCGTGTGGAAGATCGAGGTCGAGGACTTCCCGGCGTTCGTCGTGGTCGACGACAAGGGCAACGACTTCTTCAAGGACCCGGCCCCGCAGCCGACGTTCACGTCGATTCCGGTACGGGGGCCTGGGCTGGCGTAAGCGGTGTGCCGGGGGCGGGTTGGGGGCTTCGCCCCCTGGACCCCCGTCGGCCTGGACGGCCTCGTCCTCAAACGCCGGACGGGCTGAATTCCGCTGACCGGCCCCGTTCGGCGCAGCCCCGCGGAACATCCCCGCCGCCTCCGTCGCTGTACCCGCTATGAGCGAATACCGCATCGAGCACGACTCCATGGGTGAGGTCAGGGTTCCCGCCGACGCCAAGTGGCGGGCGCAGACGCAGCGGGCCGTGGAGAACTTCCCCGTCTCCGGGCAGCGGCTGGAGCGCGCCCACATCGAGGCCCTCGCGCGCATCAAGGCCGCGGCCGCCACCGTCAACGCCAAGCTCGGCGTCCTCGACAAGGACATCGCCGACGCCATCCAGGAGGCGGCGCTGGAGGTCGCGGAGGGGCGGTGGGACGAGCACTTCCCCGTCGACGTGTTCCAGACGGGCTCCGGCACCTCGTCCAACATGAACACCAACGAGGTGATCGCGACCCTCGCGAGCGAACGGCTCGGCCGGAACGTCCACCCCAACGACCACGTCAACGCGTCCCAGTCGTCCAACGACGTCTTCCCCTCCTCCGTGCACATCGCCGCCACGGCCGCCGTCCTGCGCGACCTGATCCCGGCGCTGGAGCACCTCGCCGGCTCCCTGGAGCGCAAGGCGGAGGAGTTCGCCGACGTGGTGAAGTCGGGGCGGACGCATCTGATGGACGCCACGCCCGTGACGCTGGGGCAGGAATTCGGCGGGTACGCCGCCCAGATGCGGTACGGCGTCGAGCGGCTTCAGGCCTCCCTCCCCCGGCTCGCAGAACTGCCGCTCGGCGGCACGGCGGTCGGTACGGGGATCAACACCCCGCCCGGTTTCCCGGCGGCCGTGATCGCGGAGGTCGCCCGCGCGACCGGCCTGCCACTCACCGAGGCCCGCGACCACTTCGAGGCGCAGGGCGCCCGGGACGGGATCGTCGAGACCAGCGGGCAGCTGCGGACCATCGCCGTCGGGCTGACGAAGATCGCCAACGACCTGCGCTGGATGGCGTCCGGGCCGCGCACCGGGCTGGCCGAGATCAACCTGCCCGATCTGCAGCCCGGTTCGTCGATCATGCCCGGCAAGGTCAACCCGGTCGTCCCGGAGGCCGTGCTCATGGTCTGCGCGCAGGTCGTCGGAAACGACGCCACCGTCGCCACCGCGGGCGCCTCCGGCAACTTCGAGCTGAACGTGATGCTTCCGGTCATCGCGAAGAACGTGCTGGAGTCGATCCGGCTGCTGGCGAACGTCTCACGACTGCTCGCCGACCGGACCGTCGACGGCATCACCGCCAACCGCGAACGGGCCCGCGAGTACGCCGAGTCGTCACCGTCCGTGGTGACCCCGCTCAACAAGTACATCGGCTACGAGGAGGCCGCCAAGGTGGCCAAGAAGTCGCTGGCGGAACGGAAGACGATCCGTCAGGTCGTGCTGGAGGGCGGCTACGTGGAGCGCGGCGACCTGACGGTGGAGCAGCTCGACGAGGCGCTCGACGTCCTGCGGATGACGCGTCCGTGACCGGCGGCCGTACCGTGTGACCGGCGCGTGAACCGTGACGCGCGCCGCAGCGTCGTATGCCTGTGACACCTAATATCTGTGCATGGCGGACGACGGAGCGGTGAAACGCGTGGAAGCGGGCGGAGTTACGGCCTTCTGGGCACCCGGCAGTCACATCCTGTGGCGCTACCGGGAGAACGCAGGCGACCGCTTCCACATCGCGCGCCCCGTCACCGTCGTGCGCGACGACGCCGACCTGCTCGCCGTGTGGATGGCGCCGGGCACGGAGTGCGTCAAGCCGGTGCTGGCCGACGGGACGCCGGTGCACCTGGAGCCCCTCCAGTCGCGCTACACCAAGCCGCGGACCGTACAGCGCGACCACTGGTTCGGCACCGGCGTGCTGAAGCTGGCCCGGCCCGGCGAGCCGTGGTCGGTGTGGCTGTTCTGGGATCCGGGCTGGCAGTTCAAGAACTGGTACGTCAATCTTGAGCAGCCGCTGGTGCGTTGGGGCGGCGGGGTGGACTCCGAGGATCACTTTCTCGACATCACGGTGGAGCCGGACCGCAGTTGGCACTGGCGGGACGAGGACGAGTTCGCGCAGGCCCAGCGGGACGGTCTGATGGACGCCGCGCAGGCCGAGCGGGTCCGGGACGCGGGGCGGTCCGCGGTGGAGGTGATCCGCGCCTGGGGGCCGCCGTTCTCGGACGGCTGGCAGCACTGGCGGCCGGATCCGTCCTGGACCGTACCCTCCCTTCCGGAGGACTGGGATCGTATGCCTGCGCATGTGTCCTCATGAGACCCTTGCTGCGCCCCCGGGCAGGAAACGTAGGATCGTCCTCCGCAAGGGCGCGCGGCGGCAACTCGCAGGGCGCACAGTGTGCTTGACCGGATGTCACCGAGGGGCGGCAGGACGTGAGCGAGGGGTACGAGGGCAACACCCGCAGAGCCTGCGCCGAGACGGGCAGGCCTCTCGGCGCGGGCGCCGGGGGCCGCGGCCGGCCCGCCGGTGGCGCAGGAACAGCCTCTGACCACGCGGGAATTCCGTTCCTGGGGCACGTATTCCGGGTATCGGGACTTCTGCGGGACGAACTGCACGCGCGGTGCAAGGCCCGCACGGCCCCGGACGGATGGATTCGACACGCGTGACGGAGCAGCCGACCTCTTTCGAGCGCCCCCAGGCGGGCATCGACCCCGCGGATCCCCGCGGGGCGCTCCTGCGTACCCCGGCGGCCCCGCTGACGCCCGGCGCCGCCGCCTTACCCGCACAGGCCCGCAGCACCGGCGAGACGCCCCCGGGCCCGTCCGTGACACCCGGCGAGGGCACCGGACCCGAGCACTCCCAGCCGGCCGCCGCCGAACCCGACAACCACCGCCCGCGCCCCGTGCCGGAGGTCATCCCGGCGCAGCCCGGCACCGACCCGGAGCGTTCCGGCCCCGGCGGCCAGGAGCGGCGTACCGGCCAGGCGACCCAGCCGGGCCGGCCCACGCCGATGCGGCGGGACGGCGACCGGCTGCGTTTCGTGGGCGCGGCCACCCGGCGGATCGCCCGCGGCATCGACCTCGACGAGATCGTGATGGGGCTGTGCCGGGCGACGGTGCCGACCTTCTCCGACGCGATCCTCGTCTACCTGCGCGATCCGCTGCCGGTCGGCGACGAGCGGCCCACGGGCCCGGTCGTGCTGCGGCTGCGGCGCACCGACCGGATCCCGGAGGAGCGGGACACCGAGGGCGGTTTCCAGCCGATGCTCCAGCCGGAGCCGTCGGAGCTGTCGACGCTGACCGCCGAACTGTGCGAGGTACGGCCCGGCGGCGCGCTCGCCGAGGTACTGCGCGGGGTACGTCCCGTGTTCGCCGACGCGCCCGCCGCCCGCGCCGCGCTGCCCGAACTGCTCGGCGAGAACGGCGAGTCGGTGATCCCCGCCGGCCAGCGGGCCATCCTCGCCCCGCTGCGGGGCCGCCGCCGCGTCATCGGCGCCGCGGTCTTCCTGCGCCGCCCGGAGCGCATGGCGTTCGAGGCGGACGACCTGCTCGTCGCCGCCCAGCTCGCCACGCACAGCGCGCTCGGCATCGACAAGGCCGTGCTGTACGGCCGTGAGGCGTACATCGCCGACGAGTTGCAGCGCACCATGCTGCCCGAGACGCTGCCGCAGCCGACGGGCGTCCGGCTGGCCTCGCGCTACCTTCCGGCGGCCGAGACGGCACGGGTCGGCGGCGACTGGTACGACGCCATCCCGCTGCCGGGCAGCAGGGTCGCGCTCGTCGTCGGTGATGTCATGGGGCACTCCATGACGTCCGCCGCGATCATGGGCCAGCTGCGGACGACGGCGCAGACGCTCGCGGGTCTGGATCTGCCGCCGCAGGAGGTGCTGCACCACCTCGACGAACAGGCGCAGCGGCTCGGCACCGACCGCATGGCGACCTGCCTGTACGCCGTGTACGACCCGGTGTCGCACCGGATCACCATCGCCAACGCGGGCCATCCGCCGCCGGTGCTGCTGCACCTGGGCGGGCGGGCCGAGGTGCTACGGGTTCCGCCGGGCGCGCCGATCGGGGTCGGCGGTGTCGACTTCGAGGCCGTGGAGCTGGACGCGCCGGCCGGGGCGACGCTGCTGCTGTACACGGACGGGCTGGTCGAGTCCCGGCTGCGGGACGTGTGGACCGGCATAGAGCAGTTGCGGGAGAAGCTCGCCGCGACCGCGCAGCTGACGGGGCCGGATCATCCGCCGCCGCTGGAGGCGCTGTGCGACGAGGTGCTGGACATGCTCGGGCCGGGTGACCGGGACGACGACATCGCGCTGCTCGCCGCGCGGTTCGACGGGATCGCGCCGAGTGATGTGGCGTACTGGTTCCTGGAGCCGGAGGAGATGGCGCCGGGGAAGGCGCGGCGGCTGGCTCGGCGGGCGCTGGCCCGGTGGGGGCTGGAGGAGCTGACGGACTCCGTCGAGCTGTTGGTGAGTGAGGTGGTGACGAATGCCGTGCGTTACGCCTCGCGGCCGGTGACGTTGCGGTTGTTGCGGACCGATGTGCTGCGGTGCGAGGTCGGCGACGATGTGCCGCAGTTGCCTCGGTTGCGGCAGGCTCGGGCCACCGATGAGGGTGGGCGGGGGCTGTATCTGGTGAATCGGCTGGCTCGGCGGTGGGGGGCTACTCGGCTCAGTACCGGGAAAGTGGTGTGGTTTGAGCTGAACCGGGGGTGAGGCTGCGCGTTCGCCGTTGGGGCTTGTGACGTACGGCGAGTGCGGGTTGTGGGGGCTGATCGCGCAGTTCCCCGCGTCCCTGAGGGTGTTGAGGGCGCCCGGCATCAAGTGCCGGGCGCCCTCTCTTATTGGTCGTCGTTGGGGAACAACGGGTTCTCCGGGGTTGTGCCGTCCGTCGGGGTCGACGTCGGGGGCTCCGTTGTCGGGGTTTGGGTCGGGGTCTGAGTGGGGGTCTGGCTCGGGGTTTGGGTGGGCGTCCTCGTCGGGGACTCGGACGTCGGGGGTGCCGAGGTCGGGGGCTCCGACGTGGGGGACTCGGTGGTCGGTTCGATGGTCGGGGTGGTCGGGGTGTACGACGGCTTCACCGCCGCGCCCTGAGTGGTGTCCAGGTCGAACTCGGTGACCTCGTCCATCACGCCGAAGGTGTACGCCGCCCAGATCTGCGCCGGGAAACCGCCGCCGTTGACGCGGCCCTTGCCCGGGAGGGTGCCGGTGGCGCCCGCCATGTTCACCTGGCCGCCGGTCTTGGCGTCCTCGCCGAACAGGCCGACCGAGGTCACCAGGTCCGGGGTGTAGCCGGTGAACCAGGCGGACCTGCCGAAGTCGGAGGTGCCGGTCTTGCCGGCCACCTGCTGCCCCTGACGGGCCGGGTTTTCGCGCACCGACTTGCGGGCCGTGCCGTCGTCGACCACGCCGGTGAGCACCGAGGTGACCGTGTCGGCGGCCTCACGGCTGATGACCTGCTCGCCGACGGGGTCCGGCAGCTCCACCACGGTGTCCTTGTGCTCGGCCGAGGCCAGGATCGCCGGCGTGACCTTCTTGCCGTGGTTGTCGAGGGTGGCGTAGATCCCGGCCATCTCCAGCGGGCTGGCGCCCATGGAGCCGAGCGTCTGGGCCGGCACCGCCTGCATGCCCTCGGTGTCCATGCCGAGCTGGTCGGCGACCTCCATCACGTTGTCCATGCCGACGTCGACGCCCATCTGCGCGAAGACGGCGTTGATGGACTTGTTCATCGCGGTCTGCACGGTGACGTCGCCGTAGTCGACGTCGTCCTCGTTCGGCGGGGCGAAGCCGACCTTCTTGCCGTTGTCCATGACCTGGTGCTTGCTGTCACCGTCGTAGACCGTGTTCGCGGTGATCGGCTCGCCGTCCTGGGTCTCGGCGGCCTCCTCCAGGGCGGCCGCCAGGATCACCGGCTTGAAGGTGGAGGCAGGCTGGTAGTCACGGCGGGTCGCGTTGTTCCGGTAGTGCTTGACGTAGTCCTCGCCGCCGTACATCGCGACGACCTTGCCGGTCTTCGGGTCGACGGACACGGCGCCGGGCTGGATGTTCCCGTCGACCTTCCGCTTCTCCGGGTCGAGCTTGCTGATGAGCTGGTCCTTGGCGGCCTGCTCCAGCTCGTCCTGCTTCTTCTTGTCGATGTTCAGCGTCATGGTCCAGCCACCGCGCTTGACCAAGGCGAGGGCCTCTTCCTGGTTCTCCGCCGCCTCCTGGGCCACCAGCTGCCGGGCCAGCTCCGCGTTGGCCGCGTCGACCAGATAGCCGGTCTGGCCCTCCATTCCGGGTGCGCCCTGCGGCGCCTGCGGCACCGGGAACGTCATGTCCTGGCGCTCGGAGGCGTTCAGCCAGCCCTCCTCGACCATGTTGTCCAGGACGTAGTTCCAGCGGTACTTCACCAGCTTCTTGCCGGTCTCCGAGGCGGCCGCCCAGTCGTACTGGCTCGGCGCCTGGAGCAGCGCCGCGAGGTACGCGCCCTGCTCGACGGTGAGTTCGTCGGCGTCGACGCGGTAGTAGGCCTGCGCGGCGGCCTGGATGCCGTACGCGCCCCGGCCGTAGTAGCTGGTGTTGATGTAGCCCGCGAGTATGTCGTCCTTGGACATCTGGCGGTCCACCTTCAGCGAGATCACCAGCTCCTTGAGCTTGCGGGTGACCGTCTGTTCCTGGCTGAGGTAGTAGTTCTTGACGTACTGCTGGGTGATCGTCGAACCGCCCTGCGCGCCCTTGCCGCTGAGCGTGTTGAACACACCGCGCGCCGTGCCCTTCAGGTCGACGCCGTTGTCCTGGTAGAAGGTCTTGTTCTCGGCCGCCACGAAGGTCCGCTGGACGCCTTTGGGCACGTTGGCCAGATCGACGAGTTCGCGGTTGACCTCGCCGTCGCGGGCCAGGACCTTGCCGTCGCTGTACTTGTAGACGTTGCTCTGCTGCGTCGCCGCCGCGTTGCCCTCGGGCACCGGCACGAGCAGGTACAGCAGGATGAAGCCGCCGATGCCGAGCAGGCACAGGCCGAGGAAGGTTCCGAGGATCTTCTTCCAGGTGAAGAACCTGCGTATGCCGGTCTTCCCGGTCTTGCCGGGCCTGGCCCTGCGGCGGCCGGGACCGGTCGGGCCCGCGGGGCCCGACGGGCTCACTGCGCGCGACGAACGGCGGCCCCTGGGCGCCGCGCGGTGGCCACCGCGCTGTCGCGCTCGTCTGTCTTCCGCTCGTCCCATGAGTCCGTTCGCTCCGCTCCGCTCTCGGGTGTCACTTCGGTTTCGTGGCTCAGGTCAGCTCAGAAAGCTAACACCGCTCTCTATGACAAAGTCCGACTCATTCGGTCTTTTACGGGCGTGACAATCAGCACGCCTCCCTACGGAACCGACGTCCGAGAGGGGGTTGGGGTTGCTACTGCAGGGTAAAGTGATATCACTTAGCTAGAACCGAGCTAGAGAACGGGGGACCTTATGTCCACGCACGACTCGATGTCCACGCACGACCAGATGTCCACGCACGACTCGCCGGCCGTCACCGACGTCCCGGAGATGCCCGCCCCACGCGTCCGTGAGTTCCAGGCGCACAGCATCGGCGGCGGACTCGCCCTGCTCCTGGGCCTGATCGGGCTCCTGGGCGGCATCGCCATGGTCGTCGCCGGCGCGACCGTCTCCGCGACCGGCGCCAAGGCCGCGCTGATCGTCCTCGGCATCCTGGTCGCCATCGGCGCCTTCGTCGCGATGTGCGGGCTGAACATGGTGGCGCCGGGCGAGGCCCGGGTCGTCCAGCTCTTCGGCCGCTACCGGGGCACGATCCGGCAGGACGGCCTGCGCTGGGTGAACCCGCTCACCTCCCGCACCAAGATCTCCACCCGTGTCCGCAACCACGAGACGGCGGTGCTGAAGGTCAACGACGCCTACGGCAACCCGATCGAGCTCGCCGCGGTCGTGGTGTGGCGGGTCGAGGACACCGCGCAGGCCACGTTCGAGGTCGACGACTACATCGAGTTCGTCTCCACGCAGACCGAGGCGGCCGTGCGGCACATCGCCATCGAGTACCCGTACGACTCCCACGAGGAGGACGGCCTGTCGCTGCGGGAGAACGCCGAGGAGATCACCGAGAAGCTGGCCGTCGAACTGCACGCGCGCGTGGAGGCGGCCGGCGTGCAGATCATCGAGTCCCGCTTCACGCACCTCGCCTACGCGCCCGAGATCGCCTCGGCGATGCTCCAGCGGCAGCAGGCCGGCGCGGTCGTCGCGGCCCGGCGGCAGATCGTGGACGGCGCGGTCGGCATGGTCGAGATGGCGCTGGCCCGGCTGACCGAGCGGGACATCGTGGAGCTGGACTCCGAGCGGAAGGCGGCGATGGTGTCCAACCTGATGGTGGTGCTGTGCGGTGACCGGGCCACGCAGCCGGTCGTCAACACCGGGTCCCTCTACCAGTGACCGATCCTTCCGAGGCTTCCTCGAAGCGGCGGCCGCAGCAGCAGCGCAAGCAGGTGCTGCTGCGGCTGGACCCGTCGGTGTACGAGTCGCTCGCCCGCTGGGCGTCGGACGAGCTGCGGTCGGCCAACGCGCAGATCGAGTTCCTGCTCCGCAAGGCCCTCAAGGACGCGGGCCGACTGCCCGGCGACGCCGGGCCGCTGCCCCGCCGGGGCCGGCCGCCCCGGGACTCCGAGCCGCAGTGACAGGCCCGCTCCGGGGGCCCGGCAGCGGTAGCAGAACCGTGACAATCACCCCCCACCAGCGGCGACGTACCGCCCTCCGCGATCTGCACACTGCGCGTATACACACGACGTATACGCGGTGTGTAGAGTGCTCCGCATGTCCATCGGTCACACCCTTCTCGGGCTCCTGGAGTCCGGCCCCCGCCACGGCTACGACCTGAAGCGGGCCTTCGACGAGAAGTTCGGTCAGGACCGGCCGCTGCACTACGGCCAGGTCTACTCGACGATGTCCCGTCTGCTGAAGAACGGCCTCGTCGAGGTCGACGGCATCGAGCCGGGCGGCGGGCCGGAGCGGAAGCGGTACGCGATCACCGACGCCGGCATCACCGACGTGGAACGGTGGCTCGCCACGCCGGAGAAGCCGGAGCCGTACCTCCAGTCGACCCTGTACACCAAGGTCGTCCTCGCCCTGCTCACCCGGCGCGACGCCGCCGACATCCTCGACACCCAGCGCTCGGAGCATCTGCGCATGATGCGGATCCTCACCGACCGCAAACGCAAGGGCGATCTCGCCGACCAGCTGATCTGCGACCACGCGCTGTTCCACCTGGAGGCCGACCTGCGCTGGCTGGAACTGACCGCCGCGCGCCTCGACAAGCTGGCGGAGGTGGTGGCGAAGTGACCCCCTCCGGTTCCCTGCTCGCGGCCAAGGGCCTGCGCAAGACGTACGGCCCCACGACCGCCCTGGACGGCGCCGACTTCTCCATCCACCCCGGCGAGGTCGTCGCCGTGATGGGCCCCTCCGGCTCCGGCAAGTCCACGCTGCTGCACTGCCTCGCCGGGATCGTCACGCCCGACGAGGGCTCGATCCGGTACGACGGCCGGGAGATGGCGACGATGAACGACGCCCAGCGCAGCGCGCTCAGGCGCTCGGAGTTCGGGTTCGTCTTCCAGTTCGGCCAGCTCGTGCCCGAACTCACCTGCGTGGAGAACGTGGCCCTGCCGCTGCGCCTCAACGGCACCTCCCGCAAGACCGCCGAGCGCGCCGCCCTGTCCTGGATGGAGCGCCTGGAGGTCGACGGCATCGGCAAGAAGCGCCCCGGTGAGGTCTCCGGCGGTCAGGGCCAGCGCGTCGCCGTGGCCCGCGCCCTCGTCACCGGCCCGCGCGTACTGTTCGCCGACGAGCCGACCGGCGCGCTGGACTCCCTCAACGGTGAGCGCGTGATGGAGCTGCTGACGGACGCGGCCCGCTCCACCAACGCGGCCGTCGTGCTGGTCACGCACGAGGCACGGGTCGCCGCGTACTCCGACCGCGAGATCGTCGTACGGGACGGCAGGTCGCGGGACATGGAGCGCGTCGTATGAGGGCCCGTCAGTGGTCCCGGGACCTGGCGATGGGCGCCGGGTTCGCGTTCACCGGGCGGGGTGGCTGGGTGCGGGCGGTGCTCACGGCGGTGGGTGTCGGACTGGGGGTGGCGCTGCTGCTGCTCACCACCGCGATCCCGAGCGCACTGGCCGCCCGGGACGAGCGCGGACAGGCCCGCTCCGACCTCACGTTCAGCGAGACGACACCGCCGAGGACGGACGCCACCCTGCTCGTCGCCGACGTCGGCACCACCTACCGCGACAAGGACATCCGCGGCCGTGAGCTGGAGCCGGAGGGCCCGAAGGCGCCGCTGCCGCCGGGCCTCGACGAGTTCCCGGCGGTGGGCGAGATGGTCGTCTCCCCCGCGCTGAAGGAGCTGCTTCAGTCGCCGGACGGGAAGCTGCTGCGCGAGCGGCTGCCGGACCGGATCGCCGGCACCATCGCCGAGCCCGGCCTGGTCGGCCCCCGGGAGCTGGCCTTCTACCGGGGCGGCGAGGGCCTCGCGTCGAAGCTCGAATCCGGCCCGGTCACGCGCCTCGAACGGTTCGGGGAACCGGTCCCGGGCACCTCCGACCCCTGGGATCCGGTACTGATCCTGCTGGTCCTGGTCGTCATCGTGGTGCTGCTGATGCCGGTGGGCGTCTTCGTCGCGGCGGCCGTACGGTTCGGTGGCGAGGGACGTGACCGGCGGCTCGCGGCGCTGCGGCTGGTGGGCTCGGACAGCGGGATGACCCGCCGGGTCGCGGCGGGCGAGGCGCTCGCCGGGTCCGTGCTGGGCCTGCTCTTCGGCACCGGCTTCTTCCTGATCGGACGCCAGATCGCCGGCCGGATGGAGGTGTTCGAGATCAGCGTCTTCCCGAGCTACCTCAACCCCTCCCCCGCCCTGGCCGCACTGGTCGCGGTCATGGTCCCGGCGGCCGCCGTCCTGGTCACCCTCTTCGCGCTGCGCGGTGTGGTCATCGAGCCGCTCGGCGTGGTCCGCACGGCCAAGCCGAGCCGCCGCAGGCTCTGGTGGCGGCTGCTGCTGCCGCTGGCCGGACTGGCGATGCTCGCCCCGATGATCGGCCAGGGCAATGACGGCGGCGACTTCAACCAGTACCTGGTCATCGGCGGTGTGATGCTGCTGCTGATCGGCGTCACCGCGCTGCTGCCGTGGATCGTGGAAACGGCGGTGGCCCGGCTCGGCGCGGGCCCGCTCGCCTGGCAACTCGCCGTCCGACGACTCCAGTTGAGCAGCGGCGCGGCGGCCCGCACGGTCAACGGCATCGCCGTGGCGGTGGCCGGCGCGATCGCGCTGCAGATGCTGTTCGCCGGCGTGGACGACGACTTCACCGCGGCGACGGGCCACGACGAGACCCGCGCCCAGATGCAGGTGTCCGTACCGGAGGGCACGCCGCTGGCGCGGGCCGCGGCGGACTTCGGGAAGACCGAGGGCGTGCGCAAGGTGTACGCGTACTCGGAGGGCTTTGTCGGCGAGCGGCGCACGGATCCCGAATTCACCAGCCTGGTGACGGTCGGCGACTGCGCCTCACTGCGGGAGGTGGCGAAGCTGCCGTCCTGCCGGGACGGTGACGTGTTCGCCGTGTCCGGAGCGGAGTACGACACCGACACCGCCGACATGGCGAAGCCCGGCCGGACGCTCTACTTCGACTCCGGCTACGAGGGCGAACCCAAGGGCGCGGAGACCGCCTGGACGCTGCCCGCCGTGAAGCGGGCGGAGGCGGCCATGGACATGACCGGCAACGAGCGCGGGGGCCTCCTCGTCACCCCGGAGGCGCTGCCTGCCGCTGCCATGAAGAGCCTCGGCGGCCAGATCTATCTGCGGCTCGACGAGTCCGTACCCGACGTACGCGACCGGGTGCGCAACACGGCGGCGGCCATCGACCCGTTCGCCCGGCCCATGCTGTGGGTGTCCAGCCTGCGCTCCGAGCGCTACGACTCCATCCGCACCGGCCTGTTCGTCGGCGCCACCTGCGTCCTGGCCCTGATCGGCGCGAGCCTGCTCGTCTCCCAGCTGGAACAGCTGCGCGAACGCAGGAGGCTGCTGTCGGCCCTGGTCGCCTTCGGCACCCGGCGCCGCACACTGAGCCTGTCGGTGCTGTGGCAGACGACGATCCCGATCGTCCTCGGTCTGGCCCTCGCCTCGGTGGTCGGTCTCACCCTGGGCGCGGTGCTGCTGAAGATGACGGCCACGGGGGTGAGCGTCGACTGGGCGAGCCTGCTGGCGATGATCGGCATCGGCGCGGGCGTCGTCCTCCTCGTCACCCTGCTCAGCCTGCCGCCGCTGCTGAGGCTGATGCGCCCGGAGGGCCTGCGCACCGAGTAGCCGCCGTCAGGCGTCCTGGCGCAGCAGCCGTACGGGGAGCGGCCGCAGTGCCTCGCGCAGTGCGGCCGCCAGTTCCTCGTACTCCGCCCCGCGCGCCGCGCCCGTCCGCATCGCCAGTGCGATACGGCGGGTCGGCGCGGGGTCGGAGAAGTAGCCGGTGAGCAGCTGATTGCTGCGGCTCGTCTCCACCTTGACGGCGGTGCGCGGCAGCAGCGTGCACCCCAGCCCGCCGGCGACCAGCTGGACGAGGGTGGACAGCCCGGCGGCCGTGGTGGTGACCGGCGCGTCCTCGCGACCGGCCTCCCGGCAGATGTCGAGGGCCTGGTCGCGCAGGCAGTGCCCTTCGTCCAGGAGCAGCAGGTTGAGCTCCTTCAGCGCCTCGCGCGGAATGCCCTCGCGCCCGCCGAGCCAGTGGTCGAGGGGCGTGACGAGCACGAAGTCCTCGTCGAACAGCGGCAGTTCGCTCACGCCCTGGACCCCCAGGGGCACGGCGAGCAGCAGCAGATCCAGCCGCCCGGAGGTGAGCCCGTCGAGGAGGTTGGCGGTCTGTTCCTCGTGCACTTGGAGGTCGAGGTGCGGATACCGGTCGTGGACGAGCCGCAGAACGGTCGGCAGGAGGTAGGGCGCGACGGTCGGGATGACGCCGAGCCGCAGCGCCCCCGTGAACGGCGCCCGCACGGCCTCGGCCTCCTCCATCAGCGCCCCCACCTCGCTCAGCACCGCCTTGGCCCGTACGGCGAGCCGCTCGCCGGCGGGCGAGAGCAGCACCTTGCGGGTCGTACGCTCCAGGAGCGTGACGCCGAGGACCTCCTCCAGCGCGGAGACGGCACCGGAGAGGGCGGGCTGGCTCATGCCGATCGCGGCGGCGGCGTCGCGGAAGTGCAGATGTTCGGCGACGGCGGCGAAGGCGCGCAGCTGGGCAAGGGTGGGCTGACGCCTCCTGCTGGGGTTACCAACGGTCACTGATAGCTACCTTCGATCAACTCGACCGAGTGTAGCTATTTCCCGTATCAATGCGCGTTGTGCCACGATCGGGCTCGTCCAACCCATGGGAAACACTCGCCAAAAGCGGGTGTTTTTCGCTGCGCTGCAAGGAGAGCTAGTGCTCACTGTCGGTGACAAGTTCCCCGAGTTCGAACTGACTGCCTGCGTCTCGCTGGAGAAGGGCAAGGAGTTCGAGGAGATCAACCACAAGACCTACGAGGGCAAGTGGAAGGTGATCTTCGCTTGGCCCAAGGACTTCACCTTCGTGTGCCCGACCGAGATCGCGGCCTTCGGCAAGCTGAACGACGAGTTCGCCGACCGTGACGCGCAGGTCCTCGGCTTCTCCGGTGACTCCGAGTTCGTGCACCACGCCTGGCGCAAGGACCACGACGACCTGCGGGACCTGCCGTTCCCGATGATGGCCGACTCCAAGCACGAGCTGATGCGCGACCTCGGCATCGAGGACGAGGACGGCTTCGCCAAGCGTGCGGTCTTCATCGTCGACCAGAACAACGAGATCCAGTTCTCGATGGTGACCGCGGGTTCGGTCGGCCGTAACCCCAAGGAGGTCCTGCGGGTCCTCGACGCGCTCCAGACGGACGAGCTGTGCCCGTGCAACTGGAGCAAGGGCGAGGACACCCTGGACCCGGTCGCCCTGCTCGCCGGGGAGTGAGCGAAGCATGTCCCTCGACACCCTCAAGTCCCGCATACCGGACTACGCCAAGGACCTGAAGCTCAACCTGGGTTCGGTCATCGGCAACTCCGACCTGCCGGCCCAGCAGCTGTGGGGCACGGTGCTGGCGACGGCGATCGCCTCCCGCTCCCCGATCGTCCTGCGTGAGCTGGAGCCGGAGGCGAAGGCGAACCTGTCGCCGGAGGCGTACACGGCGGCGAAGTCCGCCGCGGCGATCATGGCGATGAACAACGTCTTCTACCGCACGCGGCACCTGCTGTCCGACCACGAGTACGGCACCCTGCGCGCGGGCCTGCGGATGAACGTCATCGGCAACCCCGGCGTGGACAAGGTGGACTTCGAGCTGTGGTCCTTCGCCGTCTCCGCCATCAACGGCTGCGGCATGTGCCTCGACTCCCACGAGCAGGTCCTGCGCAAGGCCGGCGTCGACCGCGAGGTCATCCAGGAGTCCTTCAAGATCGCCTCCGTCATCCAGGCGGTCGCGGTGACCCTGGACGCCGAGGCGGCTCTCACCGAGTAGTCCAGGCGTCCGCGCTGCGAGACCCCGTCCACCTTCTGGTGGGCGGGGTCTCGGCGTTGGGGGGACTGGCGGCGGGGTCGCCGCTCAACGCGGCTCCCCCTCAGTCGGTCGCCTCGGGTGGGGGCGGGGTCGGTGAGGTGGACGACGCCGTGGCGCCTCGTGGGCGTGGGGAGTGGCGTACGGCTCGTTCGTGGGAGTACGCGCGCAGGTAGCCGACCACCGTGTTCGTGACCGCCACCAACGGCACCGCCACCACCGCGCCGCCGATCCCCGCCACCATGCCGCCCGCCGTCACCGACAGCACCACCGCCAGCGGATGCACCCGCACCGCCCGCCCCAGAATGAACGGCTGCAGAATGTGGCCCTCGATCTGCTGCACGGCGAGCACCACCGCCAGCGTCATCACCGCCGTGAAGACGCCCTGTGTCACGAGCGCCACGACCACCGCCAGCGCGCCCGAGATCACCGCACCCACCAACGGGATGAACGCCCCGAGGAAGATGAACACCGCCAGCGGCACAGCCATCGGCACATCCAGGAAGTAGATGCCGAGGCCGATGAAGATCGCGTCGATCAGAGCCACTATCACCGTGCCGCGCACATACGCCGTGAGCGTCCGCCAGGCCCGGGGCCCGGCTCCCGCCACTCCCGGCCGCGCCGCCGCCGGCACCAGCTTCAGCGTCCACTCCCAGATCCGCCGGCCGTCGTAGAGCAGGAACAGCGTCGAGAACACCGCGAGCAGCATCCCGGTCAGCGTCTCGACGACGACCGTCACGCCCTCCAGCCCCGCGGTCGTGATCTGGTCGGTGTTCGCCCCGACCGCCTCCCGCAGGTTCTCGGCGATGTCGTTGATCTGCTTGTCGGTGACGTGGAAGGGACTGTCCAGCAGCCACCGCCGCAGCTCGTCGATGCCGTCCTGCACCTGGTCGGAGAGGTTGTCGATGTTCTCCATGACCTGCCAGGTCACGAACCACCCGATCAGCCCCATCACCACGAACCCGAGGATCGCGGTCATCGCCGTCGCCGGCCCCCGCGGCACCCCGTACCGCCGCAGCCGCGTCACCGTCGGCTGCAGCACCGCCGTCATGAGCAGCGACGCCACAAAGGCCAGCACCACCAGCTGTACGGCGCTGATGACCCGCATCAGCACCCACAACGTGCCCGCCAGCACCAGCAGCCGCCACCCGGCCTCCGCCGCGACCCGCATCCCCCACGGCACGGCCTGCGCCGGGTCGGGACGGGTGACGACCGGGACGTCAGGCGCGTACTCGGAGGTGCCCGCCGCCTTGGCCGACTCCTCCGGCTCCGGCTCCGGCTCGGCATGCGCTCTCTCCGCCTCCGCGCGGCGCTGCTCCCACCGTTGCCCCATCTCGGTCAGCCGGGCGCCGACCCGACCGAGCCACCCTGGCACTCGCGACATGATCCGTCCCTTTCCCCCAGCTGTCCCCACCACTCCCCCGGAGTCGTCCCGTCAGACCGTACAGGGCCGGAACTCCACATGCCCGAAGCCCCTCACCGAAGGACGGTGAGGGGCTCGGAAAAGTTGAGCGGGAGGCTACCCGCCTACCCTGCCGGGGCTCAGTACCAGTGGTTGGCCTGCCAGAACGACCAGGCGCCGCAGGGGCTGCCGTAGCGCTCGTTCATGTAGTTGAGGCCCCACTTGATCTGGGTGGCGGGGTTGGTCTGCCAGTCGGCGCCGGCGGAGACCATCTTGGAGCCGGGCAGCGCCTGGAAGAGGCCGTAGGCACCGGAGGAGGGGTTGACCGCCCGGTAGTTCCAGTCGGACTCGTGGTCCACGATGTTGCTGAAGCACTGGAACTGGTCGCCCGGCACCATCGACGCGGCCATCGACTGGATCTCGGAGATGGAGTACGAGCTCTGGACGGAGAAGCTGGACGCGTCCCGGACGGCGGAACGGCTGGCCGCCTCCTCCGCCTCCTCGCGCTCCTTGGCTTCCTGGGCCGCCTTCTCGGCGGCTTCCTTCTTCGCGATCGCGGTCTCGGCGGCCGCCTTGCGCGCCGCCTCCTCGGCTTCCTTCTTGGCGCTCACGTCCGCGGCGATGGCCTGTACGTCGGCCTGCTGCGTCAGGGACGCGGTCTGCACCTGGGCCTGCTGGCCCGCCGGTATGTCCGCGAGGAGCGTCAGGTCGGTTGCCGCCGCCTCGGCGTCATTGGGCTGCGCGGTGCTGCCCGAGGCAACGCCGACGACGCTTCCGACAGCGGTGACCGCGGTGGCCGAGGCCACTGCGAATCCCCGGACCGAAATCCGGCTCACACGGTTTCCTTCCAGCATCGCCCGCTTCGGTGACCCTGGCGGACGCAATCGTGCCCCTGGCACTGGCCTCCCCAACTGCGGGTCACGGAAGGCACGGGCCCGGTGGGCAACTCCCGGCAGGGGAGCGCCACATGATGCTCGGGCGGCATACGACGACGCTATGGAGTTAGCTGTGGTGCTCCTGTGGTGCCGTACCGCTGGGGTACAGGTGTGTCGTATGCGGGGCCTGACAGGAGTGAGACTCTGCCGTAACCCGCCACCGCAAGGCAATTCCGAGTTGCGTGTGAAAGCTCACATGCCGTTTGGCCCTGGCGATTTCGAGAAACAGTGACGCGCGAAGGCGCCGCCCGACTAGGCTCTGAGCCTTTGCCGAACGGCGCCAACTGTCGCGTAACCGCCCCGAGATGGGACGTGGGGGTCAGATCGCCCCGTCCTCCAGCATTTCGGTCACAAGCGCGGCGATCTGGGACCTCTCGGACCGCGTCAGGGTCACATGGGCGAAGAGCGGATGCCCCTTCAGCTTCTCCACGACGGCGACGACACCGTCGTAGCGCCCCACCCGCAAATTGTCCCTTTGCGCCACATCGTGCGTCAGAACGACCCGTGAATTGGCGCCGATTCGGGACAGAACGGTCAGCAGTACGTTCCGTTCCAGCGACTGCGCCTCGTCGACGATCACGAACGCGTCGTGCAGCGAGCGGCCGCGGATGTGGGTGAGCGGGAGCACCTCCAGCATCCCGCGCGCGGTGACCTCCTCGATGACTTCGCGGCTGGTGACCGCGGAGAGCGTGTCGAAGACCGCCTGCGCCCAGGGGCTCATCTTCTCGGCCTCGGTGCCGGGCAGATAGCCCAGTTCCTGCCCGCCGACCGCGTACAGCGGGCGGAAGACCATGATCTTCTCGTGCTGGCGGCGCTCCAGGACCGCCTCCAGGCCCGCGCACAGCGCCAGCGCCGACTTACCGGTGCCGGCCCGGCCGCCCATCGACACGATCCCGATGTCCGCGTCGAGCAGCAGATCCAGCGCGATCCGCTGTTCCGCGCTCCGTCCCTTGATGCCGAACGCCTCCCGGTCGCCGCGCACCAGGCGGACGTTGCCCTCCGCTGTCACCCGGCCGAGTGCCTTCCCGCGCTCGGACTGGATGGTCAGGCCAGTGTGGACGGGCAGGCCGGCGACTTCGGGGACGTGGACGTGGCCTTCCTCGAAGAGGATGTCCACCTGCTCGCCGGGCAGGGTCAGTTCGGACATCCCGGTCCAGCCGGAGGAGTCCGTGATGGCCAGTTCGGCGCGGTACTCCTCGGCGAGGAGACCGACGGAGGACGCCTTGATCCTGAGCGGCAGGTCCTTCGAGACCACGGTGACGTCGAACCCCTCGGCCTGCAGGTTCCGCGCGACCGCGAGGATGCGGGAGTCGTTGTCCCCCAGCCGGTAGCCGGTCGGCAGCACGCTGGGGTCCGAGTGGTTGAGCTCGACACGGAGCGTTCCGCCGAGGTCCCCGGTCGGGATGGGGGCGTCCAGACGGCCGTACCGCACACGGTAGTCGTCGAGCAGACGCAGGGCCTGCCGGGCGAAGTAGCCGAGTTCGGGATGGTGCCGCTTGGCCTCGAGCTCCGTGACCACCACGACCGGGAGCACGACCTCGTGCTCGTCGAAGCGGTTCAAAGCGTTCGGGTCGGCCAGCAGGACGCTGGTGTCGAGAACGTAGGTGCGCCGGTCGGGCTTGTGGCGCTTTGTGCTGGTCACCACGGAAGGACGTACCCCCTCGGATGAGGTCGGGGAGCGACGGAGACGATCTGGACCGGTTGCCGGCCTCGATGCACGGGCCGGAAACCGGCCCGTCGCCTCTTCGTCCGTGCTGTGACCGCACGATCGGGCTGGTGCAAAGGGCCTCCCGGGCGGACGGCCCCGTGCCGTCCGCTGAGATCCGACACCCGTGGTTCGGGCGTCGACCTGCTTGGCTTATGCCCTCGAAAACGCGCCGCCATGCCACGGCATATGACGGCGCGCCGGTGAACTCCGTGTTAAGCGCGCTACGTCCGGGGGTCGAGGCGGGTCCGTCAGCCGCCGTACCGGCGATGGCGCGCCGCGTAGTCGCGCAGGGCGCGCAGGAAGTCGACCTTGCGGAAGGCCGGCCAGAAGACCTCACAGAAGTAGTACTCGGAGTGGGCCGTCTGCCACAGCATGAATCCGGACAGCCGCTGCTCGCCGCTGGTGCGGATGACCAGGTCGGGGTCGGGCTGGTCGCCCGTGTAGAGGTGGCGGCCGATCGTGTCGACGTCGACGGCCTCGGCCACGTCCTCGACGGAGCGGCCCTTGTCGGCGGCGTCCAGCAGCATGGAGCGGACGGCGTCGGCGATCTCCTGGCGGCCGCCGTAGCCGATGGCGACGTTGACCAGTATTCCCTCGACGTGCGCCGTGGCCTCCTCGGCCTCCTTGAGCGCGGTCTGCATCTGGGACGGCAGCAGGTCCGGGGTGCCGACGTGATGAACCCGCCAGCGACCGTCGGCGGCGAGGGTGCGCACGACGTCCTCGATGATGCCGAGCAGCGGGACGAGCTCCTCCTGGGGACGGTCGAAGTTGTCCGTCGACAGCAGCCAGAGGGTGACCACCTCGACGTCCGTCTCGGCGCACCAGCCGAGAAACTCCTCGATCTTTTCGGCGCCGGCCCGGTGACCGTGCACGGTGGTGGAACCCGCGGCCTTCGCCCAGCGCCGGTTGCCGTCCATGATGACGCCGATGTGCTTGGGCACCTGAGCGTGGTCCAGGTGGCCTTCCACCCGGCGTGCGTACAGCCTGACCAGCAGGCCGCGCAGCTTGTCGCGCAGGTTCACGTGATTGTCAGCCCCTCCGTACGGATCGGACAGGTGCGGCCGAGCGCGCCCCCTGTCCGTATGACGGTCCCCGGAGGCGAAGCCTACCCCCGCGGTACGACAGCGCCCCAACGGGTGCTGGCGGGGCAGAAAAACGGGCCGGTCCGTGGGGGGGAGACGGACCGGCCCGAGGGGGGTTTCCACCATAACCCTTCGTAAGGGCTGCTGCGTGCATCGGCGCACGATAACTACTCTCCGAAATCACCCGGCAACGCGCCGGTGGCCGCGGAATGCCTGGTTCACAGCCCGTTCATGGCCGAATCTCAGGGGACGCGCGGGATTTTTCCGGCGTCCCCCTGACGGGCGACCCACCGGCCGACGGCGGCTTGACGCGCGGAAACAGGTTCTGGGCACCGCGCAGCCCCCTCCACTGCGCGGTGCCGCCCGCGCAGCTTTGCTCACGCGAATTACCTTGGTCTGAACTTACGCGATGTGTCAGGGGTGACGCGAGTGGCCGCCGATAACAATGTGGAAAACTCAGGCCACGGCTCGCGCCCCCGCGCCGACGGAGAAGCCCATAGAGGACAGAAACCGACCTCATTCCGGCCTAGCGTCCGCCCATGACCACGAAGAGCAAAGGGATCACCTGGGACCAGGCCGGCGCACGGCGACTGGACCGGCAGTTCCTGGCCAATCCCGCCCCGGACGGTACGCCGGTCGCCGACATCGTCACCGCGATGCGCGGGGCGCACGCCCAGGTGATGTCCGCGGCCGAACTGTCGGTGGCGGTACGGGCCACCGGCGTGACCCGGGCGGACGTCCGCGCCGCCCTGTGGGAGGAACGCTCGCTCATCAAGACGTACGGCCCGCGTGGGACCGTCCATCTGCTCGGCACCCGAGAACTCCCCCTGTGGAGCGCCGCCCTGACCGCCGTGCGGACCGGCGCCAATCCCTTCCCGCCGGACGTCCGGCTCACCGACGAGCAGACCGAGCAGGTCGTCGCGGCGATCGGCGACGCGCTCGCCGACGCCTGTCTCACCGTGGACGAGCTGGGCGAGGCGATCGTCGCGCGGACCGGTCCGTGGGCCGGGGAGCGGGTGATGCCGGCCTTCCAGGAGCTGTGGCCACGCTGGCGCACGGTGCTGCATCTGGCCGGCCAGTCCGGCGCCGTGTGCTTCGGCCCGAACCGTGGCCGCAGAACGACGTACACCCGCCCGCCCCGCTTCACTCCGCTGCCCGCCGAGGAGGCGCTCCGGCTCCTCGTACGCCGCCATCTGCACGCCTACGGACCGGCCACCCCGCAGCACTTCGCGAAGTGGCTGTCGGCGCTGCCCGATTGGGCCGGCAAGCTGTTCGCCTCGCTGGCGGCCGCCGGGGAGATCGAGGAGGTCGTGTTCGAGGGCACGCGCGCGTGGGTGGCGGCCGGCGACACGGAGTTCCCGCAGGGGCCGGTGCGGGGCGTACGGCTGCTGCCGTACTTCGACGCGTACGGCATCGCCGCGCAGCCGCGCGAGCTGCTGTTCCCCGGGCGCGCCTACGAGCGGGCGCTGGCCCGCGGCCAGGCGGGCAACTTTCCGCTGCTGCTGGTCGACGGCGTGGTGGCCGGGGTGTGGCACCAGCGGCGCCAGGGACGGCGTATCAGGGTCACCGTGGAGCCGCTGGGCACTCTGACGGCACGACAGGAGCGGGACCTGACGGAGCAGGCCGAGCGGGTGGCGGCGGCGCTGGAGGCGGGCGGTGGGGCGGAGCTGGTGATCGGGGAGGTGACGGCGGGGCCGCACGCGTAGGGCCTGTCCGGCGGATCAGGTCGCAGGGAATCGCGGTGATTCGTGGACCCCGCGTCTGCGGCATGATCCGCCGGACAGGCCCGAGAGCCTCAGGCGGTTGGCTTGCGGACGTCGAAGAGGTGGCGGGTGCTGTGGGCCACGAAGGGACCCTCTGCCTCGATCCGCTCGTGCAGGGTGCGGAGCCTGTCCTCGTACGCCTCGACGGTGAAGCCGGGGACCATCCAGATCACCTTGCGCAGGAAGTGGACGACGGCGGCGATGTCGTGGAACTCCATCCGCAGCCGCTCCGCGCGCAGCTCGACGACCTCCAGTCCCGCCGCCTGAGCGCCCGCGCGCTCGCGGTCGGGGTGGCGGGCGCCGCGCACCTCCTCGGACTGCGGCCCGAGGAAGTACTCGACGAGTTCGAAGACGCTGCCGGGCCCGACATGCTGGGCGAAGTAGGTGCCACCGGGCTGGAGCACGCGCGCGATCTCGTCCCAGTGGGGCTGTACGGGGTGCCGGCTGGAGACCAGGTCGAAGGTGCCGTCGGCGAACGGCAGCGGCGCGTCCTCCGGCGCGGCGACGACCACGACGCCGCGCGGGCGGAGCCGGTCGGTGGCCTTGGCGACGTTCGGCGGCCAGCCCTCGGTCGCGGCGAGCAGGCGGGGCGGGTGCGCGGCGGCGCCGAGCGCGAAGTCGAGGACCTCGCCGCCGCCTGTCTGGACGTCCAGGGCGGCACGCGCGCGTGCGAGGCGCCCGGCGAGCGACTCGGCGTACCGCCAGGACGGCCGCGCCTCGGTGGCCCGCCCCTCGAACCAGGAGAAGTCCCAGCCCTCGGTGGGGACGGCGGCCCCTTCGGCGACGAGCTGCTCGAAGGTGGGGTGGGGTTTGAGGTGGCGGGGTTTCGTGGGGCGGGGTTCGTGCTGCATGCGGTTGATGGTCGCAAGGGGTGGTCGGGGGCCGCTGCTCAATTTCCGCCGGGGTGACGGTGGCTTCGGCTACGCGGACGGCTGGGGAGGTTCGGAAGTGGGCGGCAGGGGGTCTGTGACGAACCACCCTCGCTGCGGTACGGCGTACACCCAACCCTCCTCGGCCAGCAGGCCAAGCCCTCGCCGCACAGTCGTCCGCGCGATCCCGTACCGCTGTACGAGCTGGGCTTCACTTGGCAGCATCCGCCCGGGCTGCCAGTCGCCGCGCTGAATCTGTGCACGCAGGATCTCGGCCAGTTGCCGATACGGGGTCAGTGGCGCGCCGTGATCGATCTCAGCGTCAGGGTTCATGAGGCCGACGCTAAGCAAGGGCAGTGATACACGCTCTTTGAGATACGTCTCGCTACGTAGCGATACAAGGCGATACCATCGGCGCAACGAAACGCCCCGGCTGGAAGGGTGAGAGCTTCCGTGCCGGGGCTCAGCCGACTGAGTAGGAGTCGACCTGTGCGCAGACTACTGGCCGCGATCCTGAGCCTCTTCCTGCCACCTCGCGGAGCGCACCGCGCCGTGGCACCTCTACCTCCCCCCACTCCCTACCCGCCCACTCCCGCCTACCGACCCGCACCCCCGCGTCCACACCTCGACACCATCGCTGCCGATGGGATGCCCCTGGTCCGGCCGTACCTCGCCGTATGGGAGCGCGAGCGTGACGAACGTGGCCGCCGGGGCAACCAGCGTGAGCGGCGGGCCGTCCTGGGCCAGGACTACGTCCCGTGGGAGGCCACCGCATGAGCCGCACATCGCGCCCCCGCAGCATCGGCGTCGACCCGGCCACAGGTAAGGAGGCATTCGTGGTCGCGCACCCGGGCAGCTTCCTTGAGTCGCTGGCCGACGCGCACGCCGTGAAGGCCGCCACGGTCCTGCTGACGGTGGTGGGGGCCGTACTTGAAGCGGGGAACGCGTCGGAATCGGAACTCGCCGCTTTCGTACCGCCGTTGCACGCCGCGCTCGAAGAATGCGTCGGCATCATGACGGCTGACAGGAACTGACGGCGCAGAGGCAGCGGCCGCATGGCCGGTGGTGCCGGAGGTGCCCAGGGGCTCGCTGCTGGGCACCTCCGATCAACATGACCGGGGCGCCAACCACTGGATGCCACTCCCGCACCGAACAGAACTCCTCGCCCGTCAGACGCAGCACCCTCTCTTATACGATGAACCGCTGTTGAGAGTTGGTCCGATGACGCGCGGA
Source organism: Streptomyces spinoverrucosus (assembly GCF_015712165.1). Taxonomy (NCBI): domain Bacteria; kingdom Bacillati; phylum Actinomycetota; class Actinomycetes; order Kitasatosporales; family Streptomycetaceae; genus Streptomyces; species Streptomyces spinoverrucosus. The sequence continues at coordinate 2,989,959 of NZ_JADPZX010000001.1, forward strand.
CGAGCGGGGGCGGTTGAGCGTGATCAAGCCGGAGCAGATCCCACAGTTCACTGGTGACCTGGCCCAGCTGGAGACGGACTACACGGCGCTGAAGACGGACGCGGGGAACGTCCGTGACGCAGGCTCCGATGTGCACTCCCAGTTCCAGGGCCTGTCGGCGTACTACCAGGCGCCGGAGGCGGAGCAACTGTTCGCCACGACGACGCCGGTGAAGGACCGCGCGGACGCGTTCGCCGACGATCTGGAGACCGTCTCGGGGGCGCTGTCCGCCTACGCCACCGAAATCCGCCCGCTGGTGGCGAAGCTGAAGGAGCTGAAGACCAAGGCGCAGACGTTCGTCGACTCCGTCAAGGACGACGACGAGTGGGAGTACGACGAGGACAAGGTCAGCGAGCACAACCAGCTCCGCGACGACATCACCGCCACCGTGGCCGCCTTCTGGGCGGCGGAACGCACCTGCCACAACAAAATCACCGCCTTGTGGGGCGGAACGCAGATGATGGCCGGGGACGGCTCCGACCGCACCGACCAGTACGGCTTCTCCGCCGAGGACATGAAGAACGCCAAACTCCCCTGGGGCGACCCGGTGGAGGAGAAGCACCACTGGTACGAGGTCGGCCACTGGGTGAAGTCGTTCGTGTGGGACGGCCTGATCGTCGACGGCATCTGGGGCACCATCAAGGGCCTGGGCACCCTGGTCGGCTTCGGCGGCTGGGACGCCATGGGCCAGGCCTGGAAAGGCCTCGCCCAGCTCGCCACCGGCCTGGCACTGTCCTCCATCCCCGGCGTCGGCACCCTCTTCTGGGCCCTCCCCGACGACAAACTCCCCTCCTGGATCCGCGACTCACGCACCGCGATGAAGGAAACCGGCAAGGCACTGGTGGCCTGGGACCAGTGGGGCAAGAACCCCGCCCGCGCCGCCGGAGCCGTCACCTTCAACGTCCTCACCACCGTCTTCACCGGCGGCGCCGGTGCCGCCGCCTCGGGTGCAGGCAAAGCCGGCGCGGTAGCCCGGGTCCTGGGCACCACCGCGAGGGCCATCGACCCCATGACCTACATCGCCAAGGGCGCAGGCGCCGGCCTGTCCAAGATCGGCGACATCAGCGCCGCACTCAAGGGCGTCGGCAACATCGACATCCCGACGTTGCCCGAGAACGCGATCACCCTGCCGGAAGGCGCAGTCCGCCTGCCGGACGGCACGGTACGGCTACCGGAAGGCGCGGCCGTTCCGCCGGGCGCGACGCAGTTGCCGGACGGCAGCATCAAGCTGCCCGACGACGCCCCGGTACTACCGGAGGGAACGGTCCGGCTGCCCACGGAGGACGGTGCCCCGGCCCGCTACTACGACCCGGACGGCAACATCCTCGACGAGGGCGGCAACGTCATCCAGAAGTCCGACGACGGCCCCGGCGACGTGGTGGACCAGCCCGACATCCCGCCCGCGGGCGCCGACGTCCCCCGCGTCGACTCCCCGGTCCGCGAACCGGTCATGGCGGGCGCCGCAACCCACACCACCGACAACACCGCCCAGCACATCCGCCTCGGCAACAGCCTCGACAACGTCGGTGATGTCGGCCGTGTAGGCGACGACACACCCACCACACCCGCAGTCAGTGCCGGCGGCGACATCCCGAACGTCCATGCCAGCGCCGACCTGCCCAGCAACGGGTTGGGCAACAACCTCCCCGGCGGCGGAGTCGGTGACAACCTGCCCAGCGGCCAAGCCGACGACCTCGGCCGCAGCCCGGCCGCCGCAACATCGCACGACGGCCCGACGCCGCCGCACGACGGCCCTACCCCGCCGCACGACGGCCCGACGCCTCCGAACGGCCATGCTGACGACGGCGTCCGCCATGACCCGAGCCCGGGCGGCCACGGCTGTGACGGTGTACCGGACAACCACGGAGAGCATCAGCCCGAGGTTCCGCGCACGGGCGACACCCCAGAGGGGATCCGGGTCGAGGACGACACGCCATTGCCGCCTCCCGGCGCCGGCGACAAGAACTTCGGCACACTGCCGGAGCACCGCATCACGGTCGATCCGGAAACCCAACTGATCACGCACATCGACGACCGTCCCGTCAGTGCCTGGTTGGACGACCTTTCTCGGGAGCGGGGTGTCGCCTACAGGGAGGCGAAGGAGGCCGGTGTCTTCTCCCGCAAGGAGGCCGGTGAATGCGTGGGTGCGGTCATCGACCTACGGACCGGTCAGATCTTCGAGGGGATCAACGGAAGGTCGAACAACATCATTCCGGAGGATGAGCTCCACCCGACGCTCGCAGAGCGGAACGCGACCATCGGCGACCCGCCGCCCCACAAGGACCACCCGCTGGGTCACGCCGAGGTCAAGGCCGCGAACCAGTTGCTCTGGGAACGGACCAAGCGCGGCCTGCCCGACAGCCCGGAGGTGCTCTCCGAAATGCGGGCGTCGGTTGAGTTCCCGTTCATGAAGCACAAGGAAACCGGCTTGCCGGGCCGTCCGGCCCCCTTCTGCGCGAACTGCAACCATATGCTCGAAGGCACGCCGAGCACCCACGGCCGCTACACCGGCTTTCCGCCGAGTGACGAGAATTGGATCCCCTGATGACAGCCGTGCAGCGCATTGACATCGACGACCCCGAAGTGGACATGGACGACTCGGAGCGGCTGTACTACCGAGACGAACCGTTCACCGGAGAAGTGACCGAACACCTCGGCGAGAGCCTCGTAAGCCTCGACACCTACGCCGACGGCTACAAGAACGGCCCTTCCCGCGAGTGGCACAAAGACGGCACCCTCCGCTCCGAGGGAACACTTCGGGACGGGCTGCCCATCGGTGAGTTCAAGGAGTGGCATCCCAACGGGGTGCTCGCGGCGAAGCAGGTGTTCGCCGAGAACGGGATGACGCTCTTGGAGGACTACAAATGGGACGAGCACGGCCAGCCGACTCGAACCTGGCGAAAGGGCGCGTGAGCGGCTGAGCGCACATCAGCACGCCCTGGAGAACGTCGGTGTGGGCTGGCTCGGCGGTTGCTGTATCGCGGGGAGCTCTTCACTGATGAAGTCGCGGAGTATCTCGGCGATGGGAGAAAGGGCTGGCCTTCTCCCTGCCCCGTGGCGAAGGTTGATGGCGGAGGCGGCGCTGTGATTGCCTCGACGCCCGTCGCCCGCTGGGCCTGGGGCCGTGACGACGAGACGGCTGACGCCTTGGTCCTCTGTCTTCGCGACCTGCTCGCGGCATACGGCGTTCTCACTGCTCATCGGTTCGCCGTCGGCGCGCCTGCCGTACACGTGTCCGTCTCCGAAGCCGGGAAGTCGAACAGTGCCCTGTTCAAGGCCGCCGTCACCGGCCCGATGAAGTCCGCGGAAGCCCTCCCAACGCTGGTGGACCAGGTCAGGGAAGGGCTGCGGAACGGCGAGATCGGATCCGTGGACGCGCACATCGAGTGCTCCGGCCTGTTCGTGCTGGGAGCGTCATCGCTCGCTGATTTCGTGACCGTTGACCTGGTGACGCGCAGCGACGTGTGGTTGCCGTTCCACTTGAAGGGGAGGCCCCAACCAGAGGTTTATGAGGCGAACGGGCCTCGTCTGGCCTCGCTGCTGGAAGGTCTCTCCAAGGTGCTGGAGTCGGAGACGGACCCTGACGATCCCACGTATTTCGCGAAGCCGACCAAGACAGGTGCCGAGAATTTCTTCGATGCTGACGGTGCGGCGTCGGACGTGTGGCGCAGCTTCGAGATCCCCACGCGCTACGACGTCTTCACGCATGCCCCCGGTTTCGGGCGGATCGGGTATCGGCGTACGGTCGAGGGAGACGTGTGGTACGTGCCGGTGCAGGGCGAGCGGGGGATCATCGGTTACCTGTGGGCGTCCGACACCGAGAGCGCTGCGAGCTTCGAGCCGACGGACGTGGGTGACGACGCGGTCTACCAGGCCGGATTGGCGTGGCTGGAACGGCTGAGGTCGGCACACGATCAGGGGTTGTCTCCATCGGCGGCTCTGGCAGAGTTGTCCGCGATGGCTGATGAGGGTGCTATCGGCCAAGTACCAGCGGATGCACAACCACAGAGAATCGATCTCACCGCTCTGCGCAACCTGGCAGCCGACGAGTGCGCCTAAGGAGTGTCAGTTGGGTCGATTCGAGACACTGCTCGGTACGGACTTCGACAGGCAGCCGTCCGACGATGTGGAAGACGTCATCTACGAGGCCCTGGATGACGCCCGGCATCGTGTGCGGGTGCCCGGACTGGTCGAGTTGATGAACGACAGTTCCGCGCCCGAGCGGGAGCGCTTCCTGGCATGCGTGGCGCTCACGACGTGGGCTGAGCCGACGGGTTACGAAACGGTCATCGCCCTGACTCGGGATCCGAAGACGGCTCCTTGGTACAACCTCCTTATCGATCGTAAGTTCTCCGTCGACAATACCTTTGCGCAGTTGTCGCCGGCTGTGGGGGACAGTGATGACTTGGCGCATGAAAAGGGCACCCAGAACCTGCGAACCGAGGCCTTCCGGTCGTTGGTGAGAATCGCGGACAGGGAGTATTTCGACGAGAAGCTTGCGGACCTGCTCGACAGGGAGACAGTTGCGGCCGTGCTCTCCGATATCCATGAGGTGATCGGCCGAGGCGTGGTTCAGTTGGCCGAGGGCCTCACGCAGAAGTTCGATCTGACGACCCAGCTGATCGACTTGGCGGCAGCGGTGGCGACCGTGGACGGGCCGGCCGCTGTACGTCTCGCCCGTGAAGTACTCAGCCACGATGCCGGCCCTCGCGCTCTCATTCATGCGGTGGCCGTGGTGCAGCGCTCGCGGACACCGGAAGCCCGGGAATTCGCTCAGTATCTGTCAAGCGTGGGGAATGACAGGGTTCGCGACGAGATCAGGCAGTCTCTAAAATCCGAATGACAGGCACCCGCAAAGGATGGGCTCCGGCCCGTTTTCCTCTGGACGATGTCGCAGCCCAGCGTCTGCGAGAGTGGCTCGGCGTGAGCGAAGGCGGCCTGGACGCCGTCGGGATTGACTTGAGCGAGGCGGATCTTTCGCACGGCGACTTCTCGGAGTCATGGTTCACGGACGCCAGGTTGGCCCGCGTCAAGCTGGTGGGTGCGGAGTTGTACCGCTCGGATGCCCAGGGAGCCGACCTCACGGGGGCGGACCTGACCGCGGCTTCCCTCGTGCGCGCCAACCTCGATGATGCAATCCTGCGGAACTCGATTCTCGACGGCGCCAACCTGGCCAAAGCGTCGCTTTACGATGTTGATGCTTTCGGCGCCGGCTGCCGGGGCACTCAAATTCATGGGGGCTTCTCTCTTGGGAGTCGACTTTCGTTCCGCAGATCTGAGCAACTCCATCTTCGAAGAGAATTCGTTCCAGGTAACTGTGGATCACTACACGAAATTCGAAGGGATCTCGGGATCCATCTTCGGTCCGGTAGTGATCACGGAGGAAGGGGTCCCCAGAGAGCTATCGGGCACGGAGCTGCAGGAATGGATCAGCGATCGTGGCGGAGATATTCGAGTCGTGAGCACGGACCGGCGAAGCTGAACCGACGCTACGGCACCAGCGGCCCGACCTCCCGCGCCGCGAAGCGGACGAAGCCCTCGGGGTCGGGTTCGTCGCCCGTCGGCTGGAGGATCACCGTGTCGGCGCCGGCCTCGGTGAGCCGCTCGACGGCCTTGGCGACGGCCCCCGCGTCACCGGCCACGCCGAGGTCGGGGACGTCGGCGAGGCCCTCGGCGGTGAGTTCGGCGCGCAGGCGGGCGGAGGCGTCGGGGCCGGTGGCGGTGAGGAGGTAGACGACGACGCGGTGCGGGTCGGTGCGGCCGGAAGACGCCCGCCCCTCGTCGATGAGCTGACGTGCGCGGCGTACCCCCTCCGGAGGTGTGCCGGCGGTGAGGACCGTGCCGTCCGCCGCCTCCCCGGACAGCCGCAGCGTGCGCGGGCCGGTGGCGCCGGCGAGGATCTCGACCGGGCCCGGCGGCGGCCAGTCGAGGGCGACGTCGTCGAGCCTGACGTACCGGCCCTCGGTGCTGAGCCGCTCCCCGCGCAGCAGTGCCCGCAGCGCGTCGAGGTGCTCACGCAGCAACGTGAGCGGCGAAGCGGCGCGGGCGCCGACCTGGCCCATCCAGTCCTGCACGCCGTGCCCGACGGCGAGGATGGGACGGCCGGGGAACATGCGGTGCAGGGACGCGGCCTCCATCGCGGTGATGGCGACGTTCCGCAGCGGCACGGGGAGCAGACCGACGCCGACCCGGACGCGTTCGGTCCAGGCGAGCGCGGCCGCGGCGGTGGAGACACCGCCCTCGCGGAAGCAGTCCTCCCACAGCCACAGTTCGTCGAGGCCGGTGTCGTCGGCCAGTTGGGCGAGGGCGCGCAGCCGCTCGGGGGGCAGTTGGGGACGGAACACAGCGCCGAGTCCGGTCATGGGCCCTTCCTACCCACCGTTCGGTGAGCGGACAACTGATTTACCCGGTCGGCTCGTTGGTTCCCACGGCTCACCTCGGGTTGAGGAGGATCGGTGCCTGCATCGAAGGATGTACGACGTTTTCGTCCGGCCGCAGGACGTTCGGGGCGCGGCGGGCCGGGAGCCTGGACGTATGGCTGGCATCTCGTCGAACAGCACGCGTGCGTCCACGGACGCCACCTCATCCCGCCCCTCCCCCACGGGCGGCCGGCTGCCCCTGCTGGACGTCCTGCGCGGGGTGGCGATCCTCGGCACGCTGATGACCAACGTGTGGATCTTCGCCACGCCGGGTTCGGAGTGGGCGTTCTTGCAGGGTGCGCCCATGGCGGACCCGCTCGACGAACCGGTGGAGGCGCTCTTCCGCTTCCTCGCGGACGGAAAGTTCCTGTCGCTGCTGACCATCCTCTTCGGCGTGGGTCTGGCCATCCAGTACGACTCCGCCCAGCGCCACGGCACGCCGTGGCCGCGCGGCTACCGCCCCCGCGCCCTGTTCCTCTTCGCCGAGGGCACCCTCCACTTCGTTCTGGTGTTCGGCTTCGACGTGCTGATGGGGTACGCCGTCACAGCCCTGCTGGTCGCGCGGTTGCTCGTGCGCTCGGAGCGGCTGCGACGCGTGCTGATGTGGACGTCCGTGAGCCTGCACGTGGCCCTGATGTCGCTGATCACGCTCGCCCTGCTGGCGGACGACTCGGAGCCGGGCCGGATCTCCGCGGAGTCCGTGGACGTCTACGCGCACGGCACCTGGCTGGACCAGATCGCCTTCCGCCTGGAGAACGCCGTCGCCCTGCGCATCGAGCCCGTCATCAGCTTCGGCCTCCTGATCTTCCTCTTCCTGCTCGGCGTCCGCCTGTACCGCGCCGGCGCCTTCGCCCCGACCGAGCGCGGCCGCCGCCTGCGCACCCGGATGGCGATCTGGGGCCTGGGCCTCGGCCTCCCGTTCAACGCGGCACTGACCCTGGGCGGCGAGGACTTCTTCTTCCTCGGCCGCTATGTGGCGGCTCCGGTGGTCGCCCTCGGCTACCTGGGCCTGATCGGCGTCGTACTCGACCGCGGCGGCCTCCCCACGGCGGTCACCCACGGCCTGTCCTCGGTCGGCCGCACCGCCCTGTCGTCGTACGTCCTCCAGAACGTGCTGTGCACGCTGCTCTGCTACGGCGTCGGCCTCGGCCTGACCGAGCGGTTCGGGTCGGACGGCGGGCCATGGTGGGTGATGGCCATGTGGGCGCTGATCTGCGCGTTCCTCATCGCGGGCTCGACCCTGTGGCTGCGCCGCTTCTCGCACGGGCCGCTGGAGTCGGTGCAGCGGTGGGCGCTGCGCCGCTGAGGCGGATACGGTCGGGTTTCGCACACCGGAGGCGAGCGGACGGCGGAAGGGGCCCGGGGGCATGGGGCGGCGGCGTTGGCGGGACGGGCGGGGTGAGCTGGTCGTGCACGGGGGTGCGACGGTGCCGCTGGAGATCGCGACGTCGTACCGGGCCCGTACGAGGGGACTGCTCGGGCGGGACGCTGTGCACGGCGCGATGCTGCTGTCCCCCGCGAGCTCCATCCACACCTTCCGGATGCGCATCCCGATCGACGTCGCCTACCTCGACCGCGACCTGGTCGTCATCGCGGTCCACACGATGAGGCCGTGGCGGCTGGGCGCACCGCGACTGCGGTCACGGCACGTGCTGGAGGCGGAGGCCGGGGTGATGGCGGGGTGGGGGGTGCGGGTCGGGGTGGGGGTGTCGGTGGAGGTGGGCTGACGAGACCGCCGATCGCCCTTCTGAGCAGGCGATCACTCTTCGATCGCCAAGTCGTCAGGGATCTCGGGCTGATTGGTGCACCGCAGCTCGTCCCGGACCGTCCGGGCCAGCCTCACTGCCAACTCCTCGTGGAACGCTTCCGAAAACTTCCGGGAACTCACGTCTCCCACCCTGGCTTCCAGCAGGACCTGTGCCTGCTGAGAGGCGCCCTTGACGTCACAACGGAAGACGACGGATACGTAAGAGGTGTCGGCTACGAAGACGTCGCTGCCCGCTCGGTGCCAGCGCCCGGCGGAGGACTGCACCGCTTTCAAGGAGTCTGCGGCCCACGTCACAGTGGAATGGAACTGGGAGTCACCCGACAGCCAGCAGACGTCGTATTCCTCGAAGCCTCTGATCTTGTCGTAGGGCTCCAGCGCCTCCTGCGTCAGACCCTTCTTGACCTTGTCGACGGAGAGAGGCCTGTTGGTGAATTCGAGGTCGTCGGGCCCAACCATCTCTCGCAGTGACTCCATGTTTTTGGAGCCGAACAGCGCATCACAGGTCTTGGACTGGATGGGGTACTTCTCGGCAAGGGTCTGTTCGCCCTCACCCGAGCAACCAGCAGACAGAGCCAGCGCCCCGGCCACCGCCCCACACCAGGCCATGTGCATCACGGATCTCATGAAAACGCCTTCCACGCATCCGAGACGGCGTCCTTCCCGTCCCTGTACGAGCCCTCGATCACCGGAGTGAGCGCGTCTTTCTCCCGCACGGTCATGCCCACGGCGTCGGCGTAGTTGGAGACAGGCACCCAGGCTCCACGCTCACCGACGGCTTCCAGGCCCTGTACCTCTTCAAGGGCCCTGGCACCGTTTTTGTACTCGTTGTCCTGGAGGTATTCCATGGTGTGGTTGCCGTAGGCGGTGCTGAGCGCCGAAGCGCCCGACCCCAGCAGGACCGGAACGGCGGTTGCGGCGACAAGACCAGCGGCCGGCCCCAGTACCAGTGCCGTGCCACCTGCGGCTGCCGCCGTGAGGGCACCGGACATCAACGTCTTCCGCCACTCGCCCTGCTTCGCCATCTCCAGGTCCCGCGCACTCTTGTCGTCCCCGAAGTCCTCACGGATCTGATGGGCGCGGGACTCATCGAGGATGCCGCTCACCTTGGCCGCGTTCTGGGCGAAGGACAATCCGTCAGCGCGGTTACCTTCAAGAGCCGCGAGTCCACTCCCCGTGTACACCTGGTGGGCCGTGGACAGGGTCTTGTAGCCGTCCTCGTCCGCGGCGACCAGCATCATGAAGTTCCGCGCCTCGTACTCGCCGAAGGACTCACGTGGCCAACCATCACTGCTGTTGGCAAAGAGGCGGTCGCGGTCCACCTCATCGCCTGAGCCACCGAAGTCCTTGATGGAGTAGTTGAGGTCATCGATATATGCCGCACCCATACGGGCCAAGCTGTCCTTCATGACATCTGGCGGGCCGTCCTCGACGGTGACGTTGTAGCGGAGGATCACCTTCTCCATGATCTTCCACGCCTGTTCGTCCCGATGCAGTTCCGGCGGATCCGCATCCCACGCCGCTCCCGTCGTCGCAGCCTCCAGCGCGTGTCCGAGCGCGTCCGGGCCGCCTTCGCGGACGTGCTTCGCCTCATCGCTGCCGGCGTGGACGAGACTGTCCGGGGCCCACTCGAAGTCGTTCTTCGTCAGCTCATCGAAGTAGGAGTCGAAATCGAGCGTGGCGTTCTCGTCAACCGTACCGTCCTCCTTGTAGACGGTCGGCGGGTCCGAGAAGAACTTCTTCGCTGCCTCCGGGCTGTGCCCGAGCGCCTCCAGGACGCCGGTCAGCGGGTCATAGCCGGCGCCGGTCCTTCCCGACGGATTGAAGCCCCAGTCCAGATCGGCCCCACCGGTCGTCGGTTTGTTGTCCATGAACCGGTAGGGGTCCTTCTTGTGCAGCTGCACGACGTGCTCGGCGATGGGGTTGAGGAACCGGGCGTCGTAGTTGCCGTATCGCAGAATGCCACCCAACAGCTGGTAGCCGTACGGAGACTGGCCGGCCCCGGGGTAGAGCTCGACCCGTTGCGCTCCCAGCTTGCGGAAATCCGACGCCCAGCTCGCCGGCAGGTGAGACTTGCTGTCAGGGTCGGTCGCCGAGGCCAGGGCCATGCCCATGTTCCGCTGGAGCTGTCGGGCGAGAGCGAGCCGCTCCTTGTTGTCACCCATCGTGCCGTCCAGCGACATGCGGCCGTAGAACTCAAGAGCCTCCTTGGGGCCGCCGAGCGACTTGTAGAAGTCGGTGGAGAAATCCGCGTCCCTGGCGTTGAACCTGAGGATGGAGTTGAGTTCCATGTACTGCTTATCGCTCATCTCCGGGCCGCGCTTGGCGAGCTCGGCGGCTCGCTCGGCCTGAGCGTCATCCAGCGACTCGTACGACTTGTGGCCGGCGTTGTGTTTGTTGCCACCGTGACTCTTGGCCAGTGCGCGGGCCAGGGACGCATCGATCTCGGCGGCGTGCGCAACCAGCCGGTTGATGCGGTCCTCCAACTCCTGCTTGGCGTCGAGCTGCTCCTGCGTGCGGTCGTCGCTGTCCCCTCGGATATGGGGAAAGAAGCAGCGGACCTTGCCCTCGCCAATGTCCTCGACCCGGACCCCGAGCTTCGTGGCGTCCTGCTCAATCGCCGTTCTGATCTTCTTCTGGAGTGAGACCAGTTCTGCGTGGCCGTCGACGAGCACCTTGTGGATGCTGTCGGCCTCGGTGTGCAGATCGGAGATCTCCTCCGCCGTTTTGGCGACGAACTCACGTGTCACCGTGGCGTTCACACCGGCCCACCGGGCCTTGTCCGACTTGGCCCGCATACCTGTGCGTGCGTTCTCAGCGGCGGTCTTGAGCGCGTCCACGCTCTTTCCCCAGTCGGAGACCGCGGTGCCGAGCTTGCCGAGATCGACCTCGACAAGGTCCATGTACGTGAAGGCCACCTGGCTTCCCCTATTGGAAGTACTTGCTCAGCTGGGACACGGTCAGGGCGGTGCCATCGCTGCCGAGGAGTATCGCGCCGATTTTGGCGTCGTCGTCAGCATGCCGCTTCTTGGTGTAGTCGAGGTGGTTGGAGATGTGAGCGCAGGCCTGGAGCACCGTCTTGAGCTGCGACGTCCAGATATCAACCGTCGACTCCAGCGCGGCGCCGGCCGCAAAACCGTGCGACTTCAGCGCGGCAGCGGCCTGGCTCGAGGATCCGACGCCCTCCTTGTTCGCCCCGGCGCCGGCGATGTCCGCACCAGACTGCAGATCCTCGTACAGGAGGTACGCATCGTGGCCGACGGCACCGAGGTCCTCCTGGTTGACCACCAGGTCCCCCTCGGCACTGCCTGCGCCCCTGTCGGCGGGAAGCTGGTTGAGCCGCGTCTGCGTGACCCCGCGCTCGGCCGCATCGGTCTTCAGCTGCTCCCACTCGTCCCACGCCACGCGGGTACCCCTCCGTCCCACAGCACTGATCAAGCGCCTTGGTCAGACTCTAATGTGCCGACGGATTCCGGAGCTTGGCCATTCAACGCCAACGTGTCGTTCTTCCAGGACGGTTGGCGAGATTTGGTTGCTGTCAGGCTCTCTCCCCGACACGGCGGTCAGGATCCAGCGCCCACGGCCACGTCATGGCGAGCGGCGCCGTCAGCTGTCCCCCCGCGGGAACGAGACCTCCACCCTTCGGTTCTTCTTGCGGCCGGACTCCGACGAGTTGTCCGCGATGGGGTACTGCTCGCCGTAGCCGCGTACCTCGAAGGTGATGTTGGGGTCGTTCAGTTCGGAGTCGAGGACGTCGTGTACGGCGTTGGCGCGGCGGCGGGACAGGACGTCGCCGTGGGCCGAGGTGCCGAGGTTGTCCGTGAAGCCGAAGACGCGGACCTTTGTCGCGTTCTGGGTCTTGATCTCCTCGGCGATCGCGGCGATGCGAGCCTTCGAGGCGGCGCTGAGCTTTGCGCTGTCCTTGCCGAACAGGACTTCGGCCTGGAGCGCGAACTTCACGTCCGCGTTGGTGTCCTCGCGGCGCTCTTCGCCGCCCTGCTCCTCCACGACCTGCTTGATGTCCAGGACTTTGGGTGCGGCGAGGGTGGCGCCTTCCGGGATCTTCAGGTCGGGGTCGTTGGGGTCGACCTCGACGGGGGCGGAGGCGGTGGCCTCGGTGCCTGGGGGGACGCTGGGGCCGTCTTCGGCGTGGGCTGTTGTGGTGGCGAAGAGGAGGGTGGCGGTGGTGAGGGCGAGGGTGAGGCGGGTTTGGGTCATGGGGGCCGCCTCAACCAGAGATGGTGATGGTGGCGACGGCGAACATCGGGAGTTGGAAGACAACCTCAGAAGTGCTCGACGGAGGCGCCGGGAACTGCATGAAGACGGGGATCGACTCTCCGGACTTCAGGGCAGGAAAGTTGGTCGTTGTCAGCGGTCGCCCATCCGTGTCGCGCAGAACGTAGTAGCGCTTCTTCCCGTGGGAGTCCACAAGGGTGGCCCCGCCCAGCGACCTGCCGTTCCGGATGATCTCCGTCTCGTTGCCACTCAGTTGGGCGGGCACGTTGACTGTCCCGCTGCCGTCGTTCTTCAAGGTGCCGTTTACCGTGATGAACCCGCCAGAGTCCCGCACAGCTGATGCGATCTGGAGGAGCAGACTGTCAGGGCCTCTGAGTTCGGCCAGTGGCTCCCCCGACTGACCTTCCTGGGCACTCGGCTGCGATCCGTTGCCCTTGGAGGCGGAAGCCGAGGCATTCGGCTTCTTGTCATCGTCGCCACCACCACCGCAGCCGGCCACACCGAGGGCCAAAGCGGCCGCAACGGTCAATGCGACCATCCTCCTGCGGGCCTTCGTTGTGAACCGAATGCTCATGCCCCTGCTTCCTTCATCACTCGTCGTTCGTTTGTCAGTCGGCCAGATGGACGTCGAAGAGGTCGCCAGGCTTCGGAAGGGTGTCCACGTCCTCCGGATCCAGGTCCCATTCCTTGTCCTCGCAGTTGAGGCTCGGCAAGACGTCGTTGCCCGCGTCCTCAGCCGGGAGTTCGCAGCGCGGCTCGATGACGGCAATCGCGCGTGCCGTCGCGAATCGCCCCTCCGTACCGGGCACGATCGTGTCTCCCACAGGCTCGTTGGTCTTGACATTGACCCTGTAGCCCAGGAGGCCTTCCGCGCCGCAGCCCTCCACATGAGCGTTGTTCCGAGCCGCGAGCTGACCCGCCCGCGCGCATGGGTCGCCGAGTAGTTCAACGTCGCCATCGAAGATGCGCTGCCACGAGGTGGGATCCAGCACGTTGTCCAGCCACTCCCCCGCGAGCTGGTCCCGTAGGTCCTGGGCTGCCGCGAGCGCCGCGGCGTCTGCCGCTGTCTGAGCCTTGTTGCGAGTGGCCGCGGCCTGGCCGACCGCAAGGTACGCGAACGCAAGAAAGAGCAGGCCTGCCACCACCGTGATGTAGATGGGGAAGGCCTGCCCTGCGTCCCGGTACCGACGAAGCCGCATCACCCGCCGGTTACTTCGGTGATCTTGTCGGTGATCGCGTTGTAGATCGTCTGCCCGATGTCCGTCCCCGTAATAGCCAGCACAATCGCCACCACCACCGCAATGATCCCCAGATACTCCACCGCCGTCTGCCCCTCGTCCTTGCGGGCGGCGCGGGCGCGGAGGTACGAGACCGTGCTGTTCATCCAGTTGTTCATGGCGTTCCCCTCCGGGTGACTCGGCATCGGTGCCGCGAGCGTACGGCGGAACACCCGGTTCGGCAGAGGGCCCCTGGGCCCAATCATGGGCCCACTCACGAGCTGACGGACGGTCCATCTCGGTCACCCCTCACCCCAACCCCAGCCACTTCGCAGTGGCTTCCGAGCGGCTCGTGCTGTGCAGCTTGGCGAAGATGCGGTTGATGTGGTTCTTGACCGTCTTCTCGCTGATGAAGCACGTGGCGGCGATGTGCTGGTTGTTCATGCCGGATGCGATGAGGTCCATGATCTCCGCCTCCCGTGCGCTGAGTTGGGACCGTGACCGGTACGACGACGACTGTGCCACAGCCGGTTGCACTTGCGAAAGGTTTTCTGAAGAAATAGACACTGTGGGGACTTCAGGGTTTGCAGTCGCATTTGATGTGCCTCTGAGCCGGGCGAGGAGCGCTCCCGCCGCCGTCGGGGTGAAGTGGGGCCTGCCCTGCTTGATGTCCCGTACCGCCGTCACCAGTTGGTCCGCCGTGAACTCGCCGTGGACCAGATAACCGTTCGCCCCTCGCCGCAGCGCCTCCTCGACGATCTCCGACTCGCGGCTGTAGGTGAGCATGACGACGGGGGCCAGTTGTACGAGGTACGGGAGCGCCGAGATGCCGTCCACGCCCGGCATCCGGACGTCCAGGAGGATCACGTCGGGGCGGTGGGCCGACGCCGCCTCGAACGCCTCCTGGCCGTCCGCCGCCTCCGCCACGACCGTGATGTCCTCGCGGCCCGAGAGGAGGGCGGTGAGGCCCGCGCGGACCACGGGGTTGTCGTCGGCCACGACCACGCGCAGGGATGTCATCGTTCGGCCTCCTCTCGGGTGGGGACTCAGTTCAGGACGGGTCGGGGTCGAGGGCCGCCAGCGGGAGTTCCAGGCGTACCTCCGTGCCCTTGGGGTGCTCGCCGCGGCCGATGCTGATGCGGGCACCCACCGAGGCGGCGCGTTCGACCATGCCGACCAGGCCGAAGTGGCCGGTTCGGCGGAGTTGTTCGAGCGTGGTTCCGGGAGGGAGGCCGCGGCCGTCGTCGTGGACCGAGAGGACGAACTGGTCTCCCTGGACACCCGCCGTGACGTCGATCCGGGTGGGGTTCGCGTGGCGAAAGGCGTTCTCCATGGCCTCCGCCGCGATCGTGAGGAGCTGGCGGGCCACCGCCGGGGGGACGGGGGGTACGGCCTTGTCCCCGGTGGGGTGGTATGTGGCCCGGACGCCGGTGCGGGTCGTGAAGTCGGCTGTCCGTGCCGCCAATTCCGCGAGTACGTCCGTTCCGTGCCTCGGGTCCGCCTCCCGGCGCAGGTCCGTGAGGAGCTCGCGGGACTCCGCCGCGGCTCGGCGGGCCGAGCGGGCCACCAGCTCCGCCTGGTGTTTGAGCAGGCGTGGATTCGGTCTGTCAGCCGAGTCGGCCAGGCCCTCCGCCGCCAGTGCCACGCCGTGCAGGGTCTTGGCCACCGAGTCGTGCAGTTCACGGGCAAGGCGGGCACGTTCCGCCGCCACCGCCTCCGTGACCGCCAGGCGGGCCTGCACCGCCGTCAGGGCGTGGGTGGCCTCGCCGAAGCGGAGCATGAGGTTGCGGAGGGTGGAGCCGACCGCGCCCGTGATCACGCAGAAGCCGGGGAGGAGGAGGTTTTCGGCGGGGGTCGCGTCGGGAGTGTTGGCGAGGGTGGCGTGGACCAGAAGGAGGATCAGGGACTGCAGGGACGCGAAGACCGCGGCGCCTCGCCAGCTGTAGGCGAGGCCGGCGAGGAGGGGGGTGCAGACGCTGACGTAGGCGAAGGTGCTGTCGGGGCCCGCCGAGATCAGCGGCAGGGAGCCCACGAGGGTGTCGAGGGCCAGGAGGGTGGGGTGGCGCAGGAGTAAGGGGCCGAAGCGTTCCCAGTCTCTGAAGAGGACGTAGGACGCCATGAAGGTGATGACCACTGCTGCGCCGACCAGGCGTACGCCCACGCCGGGGGAGGCGTTGAGGAGGGCCGTGGGGGCGGCGAGGGCGATCATGGCGAGGCGGAAGCCGAAGACCTGGCGGCACATTGCTTGTAGGGCGTTGAGCTGGATCGACAGTGCGGGTGGGGGCACCCGGCTTTCGGCCTGGATCGGGTTCCCTGCCGCACCACCCGTGCGGCTGTCGTCGTCACGTGCCGGTGGCCCCTGTGGGGGCTCAGCACCGTCGGCGGCTTTCCGTCCTCGTGCCATGAACAGGCCCGAGGCCCGCTCCCCCCGCCCCGCCGATGTAATGGCCACGCCCATCACTCACCCGTCAGCGTGCCGAAGTCCGTCCCCGACCCCAGCAACAGCCCCGCCCCCAGCAGCAGCATCGTCGCCGGCACCATGAACGTCGTGATCATCATCGTGGCCTTGGGCACGGCCCGCGCCGCCTTGCGCCGCGCGTTCTGCGCGTCCGTGCGCCGCATGTCCTTCGCCAGCGACACCAGCGTGTCCACGATCGGCGCCCCCAGCTCCTCCCCCTGCTGCAACGCCGTCACGAACATCGCGACCTGCTCGGAGTCGTTGCGTCGGCGCAGTTCCGCGAAGGCCTGGCGGCGGCTCATGCCGAGGTCCATCTGGCGCAGGGTGATGCGGATCTCGTCGGCCCAGGGACCCTCGTAGCGCGAGGCGACCCGGTCCAGGGCCTGGCGGAAGCCGAGGCCGGCGCTGACGACGACCGCGAGGACGTCGAGGAAGTCCGGCAGGGTCCGCTCGATCACGTCCTTGCGCACCCGGATCGCCGACCAGATCCCCACCTCCGTCCAGAACGCGCCGAAGGCGAACAACAGCAGGGCCATCAGCACATTGCCCTGCAGCAGGAACAGCAGACCGCCCACGCCGCCCAGGAAGCCGTACACCGCCCTGCGCGCCGCGTAGCGGTCGATCGTCAGGCCGCCGGGGTTGCCCGCCAGGTCGATCTTGCGGCGGTACTTGGCGACCTGCTTCGGGCCCATGAGGCGCAGTACGGCCGGGGCGTACCGCATGCCCATGCGGTCGACCAGCGAGTCCACCGCGCCCGTGCGGGTCGAGCCGACCTCCAGGGCGAGGACGAGGTCGCCGGGCAGTTTCGCCTCCGCCCGGTACATCCGGATCCCGGCGAAGATCCCCCAGACGCCGAGGCCCATCAGAAGTGCCAGCAGCAGTGCCATGCCGTTCCCCCTCCCTTCCCGAGCCGCTCAGACGTCGATACGGGACATGCGGCGGATCATCACGAAGCCGACCGCGTACAGCGCGAACGCGATGATCACGCAGGCCTGGCCGACCGGGGAGGACGTCATCCGGTCCAGGGCGCCGTCCTTGACGCCGTTCATCAGGAACAGCGAGCCCACGCCCATCACCGGGACCGCGTACGACGTCATGCTCACCTGCGAGAGCTGGGTGCGGATCTCGCGCCGGGTCTCCTTGCGCTCCTCCAGCGTCTCTGTGAGGTTTCGAAGCGCGCTGACCAGCTGGCCGCCCGCCCGGTTGGACAGCACGAGGGTGGTGACCAGGACCACCAGCTCCCGGGACGGGAGCCGCTCGGCCATCTCCCCCAGCGCCTCGTCCATCGACGCGCCCATCGCCAACTGGTTGTCCACCTTGGCCAGTTCCTCACCGGCCGGGGCCTCCAGCTCCTCCGCCGCCATGCCGATCGCGGTGCGCAGGGCGAGGCCGGCCTGGGTGGCGTTGGCCAGGATGCGGGCCAGTTCGGGGAGTTGGTTGATGAACTTCTCGATGCGTTTCTGGCGTTGCCAGTTGAGGAACTGGATCGCCCCCCAGATGCCCAGCAGCCCGGCGATCGGCCCGAAGAAGGGGGCGAGGGTGGCCTGGCCGATCAGCCACAGTCCGGCCACGGTGGCGAGCATCGCCGCGAAGAACTCGCCGGGGGTCACGTCCAGGCCCGTCGCCAGCAGCCGCAGCTCCAGTTTCCGGCCCGGTTCGGTACGGCGCAGGCGGCGGTCCAGATTACGGAACCGGCGTCGGCGGCCGACCGGCTGGACCTGGCCGGCGGCGGCAAGGCGCTCCACGAGGGCCTGGCGCTGGGCCCGGCCCATGGCGTAGGCGTGCAGGCCGGCCACGGCGAGGACGCAGGTCAGCAGGGCGACACCGGTGGTGAGGGAGACGAGGGTCTTCAGTTCCATGGGGTCGGCTCCTGCCTACCTGGCTTCTCGGGTGGCCAGCTGTGCTGGGGACTGGGCGACGCCGAAGGCCGGGGGGACGGGCTGGCTCGCCATGTAGAGGCGGTCGGCGGTGCGGCGGGTGAGCGGGAAGTACTGGAAGCTGCCGTAGATCCGGCCGTCGGCGGCCATCGGCTGGGCGTCGAACCGGGCCACCGTCGCCAGCCGGTACGGTTCGCCGCCGTGGCTGTCGAGCAGCGCGATCTCGGTGACCCGGCGGGCCCCGTCGGCGAACCGGGTGAGCTGGACGATCACATCGACCGCGCTGTTGATCTGGTCGTGCAGCGCGACGAAGGGCACCTCGACGTCGGACATGGAGGCCAGCGTCTGCAACCGCATCAGCGCGTCCTCCGCGCTGTTGGCGTGGACGGTGGCCAGCGAGCCGTCGTGGCCGGTCGACATCGCCTGGAGCATGTCCAGCGACTCACCGCCACGGACCTCACCGACGACGATCCGGTCGGGCCGCATGCGCAGCGAGTTGCGCACCAGGTCGCGGATGGTGATCTGGCCCTGGCCCTCGACGTTGGGCGGCCGTGACTCCAGCCGGACCACGTGATGCTGCTGGAGCTGGAGTTCCGCCGAGTCCTCGATGGTGATGATCCGCTCGCTCTCGGGGATCAGCCCGGACAGCGCGTTCAGCAGCGTCGTCTTGCCGGTGCCGGTGGCACCGGAGACGATGATGTTGAACCGCGCCTGCACCAGCCCCGCCAGCAGATACACCATCGGCTCGTCCAGCGAGCCGAACTGGATCAGCTCCTGGAGCGTGAAGGAGCGGGGGAAGCGGCGGATGGTGAGTACGGCGCCGGTGAGGGACAGCGGCGGGATGATGACGTTGACGCGCTCGCCGGACGGCAGGCGGGCGTCGACCATCGGGTTGGACTCGTCCACACGGCGGTTGACCGTGGAGACGATCCGCTCGATGGTCTGCATCAGCTGGTCGTTCGAGGCGAAGCGGAGCGGCAGTTGCTCCACCCGGCCGGCGCGCTCCACGAAGATCGCGTCGGGGCCGTTCACCATGATCTCGGTGATCGACGCGTCCTCCAGGAGGGGCTCCAGGATGCCGAGGCCCAGTGCCTCGTCGACGACCCGCCGGATCAGCTGCGAGCGCTCGACGGTCGACAGCACCGGGCCCTCACGGCTGATGATGTGCCCGAGCACCCGCTCCAGCCGCGCCCTGCGCTCGGCCGCCGCGAGCGAGCTCATCTCCGCGAGGTCGATCTCCTCCAGCAGCTTCGCCCGGTACGAGGCGACCAGGTGCCCGTCCTCGCCCCGGCTGCCGTTCTCCTCGGGGGAGTTGATCCGTGCCCGCAGACTCATCGCCGTAACTCCCTGCTCAGCGGTCCATCGGCATGGTGGCCGTCTTGCGGGCCGGGTCGAAGTCCCAGCCGGGGACGATCGACGGGATGTCGATCGTGGCCGTGACCTCGACCTCGTCGCCCAGATCCGCGCTCGTACAGGCGGCGTCCAGCCAGGAGCTGACCGCGTTCTGGCAGTCCTGCGCGTACGGCCCGTCGAGGGAGGCGCTGCGCGCGCCGGTGCGGGCGGCCGTGCCGGCCTGCTGCGCGGTGTAGGCGATCAGCCCGATCTGCACAGCGGCCATCGCGACGAGGATCAGGATCGGGATGAACCCGAGGTATTCGATGGCCACTTGCCCACGGTCGTTCCGCCGGTACGTCATCTCAGTCCGTCTCCTCCACGACGGCCCCCGCGTGGCCGACGACGCCGGGGAACGGGAAGCCGACCGAGCCGGGGAAGAGCACCGGCACCTTCAGACGCACGTCGGCCGTGACCAGGCCGCCGCTCTCGCCGCAGGACACCTCGGCACCCCCCTCCCACGCGGACGGCAGATGCCGTACGCCCGCCTCCTGGCAGGCCGCCTGGCGGTCCTGTGCTGCCGTGCCCGCCCGTGCCGCCTCGTCCGCAGCGTTCCCCGCGAGCGCGTAGGTGTATCCCACGAGCACGAACTGCCACAGCAGCACCAGTGTCAGGATGATCAGCGGTGTCATCCCGAGGAACTCGATGGTGACCTGCCCCCGATCCCGGTCCCGGGCCTTCATCCGTCCCTCCGCCGCAGGAAGCCCACCGACGCGCGTTCCCCGCGCCCCCGGCCGCTCTTCCGCTCGCCCACGGGCGCCTTGACCAGCCCCAGCTCCCCCGCGAGCCCCCACAGGGCCTGCTTCACGACACTGCGGTTGTCGAGCATGTGGACGCGCCCGGCATCCACGACGCCCTGCAGTTCCTTGAAGTTGGCGGGCACGGCCGTCGCGGCGACCGACGTGCCGGTGATCTTCTGGATGAGCGGCGGCTGGATCTCCGTGCCGCGCGTGTGCCGGTTGACGACGACCGTGGTCTCCTCGGCCTTGCGGATCTGCAGCCGGTCCCACATCCGCACCGTCCGCTTGGCGCCCCGGACCGCGACCACGTCCGGGGTGGTGACCAGCAGGGCGGTGTCGGCCATCTCCACGGCGGCCGCGCCGGCGCCGCTCAGCTGGGCGCCGCAGTCGATGACGACGGTCTCGTAGCGGGAGCGCAGGGCGCTGACGATCTGCCGGGCGGCACGGTCGGTGACCTCCTCGCCGCGTTCGCCCTCGCCGGGGGCGAGCAGCAGGGCGACGCCGGTGTCGTGCGGGAAGACGGCGTCGGCGAGGACACGCGGCGAGATGTCGGTGATGGCGGCGAGGTCGACGACGGAGCGACGGAACTGGACGTCCAGATAGGAAGCGACGTCCCCGGTCTGGAGGTCCATGTCGACCAGCACGGTGGAGCGTCCGGACGCCTGGGAGGCGAGCGCCAGCTGGATCGCGGCCAGCGTCGCCCCGACCCCGCCCTTGGCGCCGCTGACCGTGACGACGGTGCCGCCGACGCCGGTGAAGACGTCACCGCCGTGGCCCAGGTGCCGGCGTACCCCCACCGACCACTGGGCGACCGCCTGCACGCGGTTGGCCAGTTCCTCGTACGACAGCGGCAGCGCGACCAGTCCGCGGGCGCCGGAGTCCATGGCGGCCTGGAAGAGGCCGGGACTGGCGTCGGAGGTGACGAGGATGACGCCGACGGCCGGGAAGCGGAGCGCCACCTCGCGGATCAGCTCCAGGGCCGGGACGGGGCCGATGCGTTCGTGGACGACGACGACTTCGGGCAGTTCGTCGACGGACTCGGCGGCCAGCCGGGCGAGGGTGTCGATGAGCTGGGTGGAGTCGACGACCGGGGTGACCGGTTCGGCGTCGGGGAGCTGGCTGAGCAGGGTCGTGACCGAGCGGACCGCGTCCGCGTCGCCGACGGCCGGCAGGATCCTCGTGGGCATGCGGGCCTCACTTGTCCTTCGCGAGTTCGTAGGTGCGGTCCTCGGCGGGGACGGTGGTGTCGCCGCCGGGGGCGACCAGGGCGAGCCGGACGCGCTGGGCGAACGACTCGGCGTATGTGAGGCGCTGGGCGTCGAGGGTGGACAGCGCGAAGGTGATGGGCACGGCCTCGGTGGCGCGCCGGGTGCGATCGCTCGCGTCGGGTTCCAGGGAGGTGAGCTTGCCGACGTCGATCACTTGGGCGTTCGTCACGATGATCTTCGACTGGGCGGGGGCACCCTCTCGCTCACCCTCGAAGGTGGCGTACACGTTGACCGTGGATCCCGCCGTGATCTTGCCGGCCACTCCGGTCGCCGCGTCGATCATGATGGCGACCTCCTGCTGCCCGGGCCGCAGGGCGGGCTGATCGACGATCATGTCGCTCTGCAGCAGGGAGCCCTCGTGCAGGGTGGTGACGGCGATCTTGCCCTGGATCTGCCGCAGATCGGTGACCGCGTTCTCCGACAGCCACCGCTCGGGCATCCTGATCTGCTCGAACTTGTCCGCGGTGAGGGCGGTGTAGGGCGCCACCTTGTCCTTCACCCGGTACGCGGTGACCTCGGGGCCGACCTTGGACTGCACGTCGTTGATGACGGAGAGCACGCCCGCGAACGCGCCGAGGGCGCACAGGACGGACAGAAGCAGGAGTATCACGCCGCGGCGCTGACGGGAGTTCATGAAACGTGCAACCTCGTTGGGGGGTGGGGTCGAACGGGTCGGGGGTCTCGTCGGGGCAGCGGGTCACCCCGCAGGGAGCTGGAGCTGGTTCTCGTACGACGGGGCCGTCGCGGAGCAGAACACGCACCGGTCGCCGATGACGTCGATGCCGCACCAGTGGCAGCTGTTCCGGCGCACCGAGCCGACCAGCTGGTAGAGCACCGACAGGTCGGGCAGATAGGTGCAGAACTCGATCAGCTTGCCGGTCCCCCACCAGCCGGCGGACTCGGCGGGCAACGGGACCTCGCGCAGGCCCTGCACGCGCCAGGACGGGGCGAGCGCGGCGGTGACCCAGTCGGACTGGAGCTGCCCCCGGGCGAGCAGCATGCTGGTGCGGAACTCCGGTCCTTTCAGCCGCGCTTCGGGGCCGATCCGGACCAGCTGCGGCTCGGGGTGGGCGATCACCCCGAACTGGCTGCCCGGGACCCAGGACTTGGCGTGTGACGTGAGGCCGACGGGGACGGGGACGCGGTCGAGCCGGGCGACGGAGCCGAGGAGCGCTCCGGCGTGGATGTAGTGGGTGAGCAGCCGGCCCGCCGAGGCGAGGACGCCCGGGCTGAGGTCGCAGGAGGCGAGCTGTCGCAACTGGCGGGCCAGGACGGCGAGTCCGAGCGGGGGCAGTTCGGGGCGGAACAGGGCGATCCGGTCGCTCTCCAGGATGGAACGGACGGTGTGCAGCCGCCGCTCCACCCCGGCCGGAACGGCCCGTGAGCACACGACGATCACATGCCCGTGCGCTTCGATCAGGGCCTGCAGCTCGGTCAGCACATGGTCCAACGGGCGTCGGTCCACCTCGTGCAGGACGACGGCGGGCAGGGTCCGGTCGTCCTGCGCCGGTAGCGCCATGTCGGCGCTGGTCACGGCAATGGCTGTTGGCACGCGCAGCTCCCCGTTTCCCACCCAAGTCCGGCCCGCCGGCGCAACTCTCGTGCACCGAGACGACTTCACTGCGTGACTACCTCAGCACTGTATCCACGCCTCCGTGACCGGTGAACAGCGTTTCCGTAGCCGGACAGCAACTCTCATTGCACAAGACACGCCAAATCGGGGCAGGGGGAGCATCCCGACCGAACCCAAAAGAGTGCGGCGCCCGCGGGCGGCACTTCGGCGAATTGGCCTGGACCTCTTGACAGTTGAATTGGTCTGGACCAACTTCGTCAGGGAAGACCCCACTCCCCACCGGAGGCCCCAGTGGACCGCGCACGCAGACGCAGACGTACCCGCATCTGGTCGGGAGCGGTGACCGCCGCCCTGGCTCTCACCGTGTCGACGATCGGCCAGGCATCCGCCGCGGACATCAACAACGCCAGGAACGCCGGCTTCGAGTCCGGCCTGAGCAACTGGACCTGCTCGGCGGGCAGCGGTACGACGGTCTCCTCGCCGGTGCACGGCGGCTCGTCCGCCCTGAAGGCGACGCCGGCCGGGCAGGACAACGCGCGTTGCACACAGACGGTGGCGGTGCAGCCCAACTCGACGTACACACTGAGCGCGTGGGTGCAGGGCGGCTACGCCTACCTGGGCGCGACGGGCACCGGCACGACGGACGTGTCGACGTGGACCCCCGACTCGTCCACCTGGAAGCAACTGTCGACGACCTTCACCACCGGCTCCTCGACGCGCTCGGTGACGGTCTACACGCACGGCTGGTACGGCCAGGCGGCGTACTACGCGGACGACGTCTCGGTGTTCGGCCCCGACGGCGGCGGAGGCGGCGACCCGTCCCCCACGATCCCGGGCGCACCGACGGGCGTGTCGGTCTCGGGCACGACGTCCTCCTCGGTGTCCCTGTCCTGGAACACGGTCTCGGGCGCGACCGGCTACAACGTCTACCGCGACGGCACGAGGGTGACGGCGGTGACCGGCACGTCGGCGACCGTGACCGGGCTGGCGGCGTCGACGTCGTACACCTTCCAGGTCACGGCGACCAACGCGGCGGGCGAGTCGCCGAGGTCGGCGGCGGTGACGGGGACGACGGCGCCCACGGGTGGCGGCGGCTCGAACGTCCCACGGCACGCGGTGACGGGCTACTGGCAGAACTTCAACAACGGCGCGACCGTGCAGCGGCTGTCGGACGTGCCGGGCCACTACGACATCATCGCGGTGGCGTTCGCGGACGCGACGGCGACGCCGGGGGCCGTGACCTTCAACCTGGACTCGGCGGGGCTGGGCGGCTACACGGTGGACCAGTTCAAGGCCGACCTGCGGGCGAAGCAGGCCGCCGGCAAGAAGGTCATCATCTCGGTGGGCGGCGAGCTCGGCCGCGTCGCGGTGAACGACTCCGCCTCGGCGACGAACTTCGCGAACTCGGTGTACTCGCTGATGCAGACGTACGGCTTCGACGGCGTGGACATCGACCTGGAGAACGGCCTCAACGCGACGTACATGACGCAGGCACTGCGCTCGCTGTCGGCGAAGGCGGGCCCGTCGATGGTGCTCACGATGGCGCCGCAGACGATCGACATGCAGTCGACGTCGAACTCGTACTTCCAGACGGCGCTGAACGTGAAGGACATCCTCACGGTCGTCAACATGCAGTACTACAACAGCGGTTCGATGCTGGGTTGCGACGGCAGGGTCTACAGCCAGGGCTCGGTGGACTTCCTGACGGCCCTGGCCTGCATCCAGCTGGAGAACGGCCTCACCCCGTCCCAGGTGGGCCTCGGCGTCCCCGCCTCGACGCGGGCGGCGGGCAGCGGGTATGTCTCACCGACCGTGGTGAACAACGCGCTGGACTGTCTGACGCGCGCGACGAACTGCGGCTCCTTCAAGCCGCCGCGGACGTATCCGGACCTGCGCGGGGCGATGACGTGGTCGACGAACTGGGATGCGGCGAGCGGTAACGCGTGGTCGAACGCGGTGGGGCCGCACGTGGACGCGCTGCCGTAGTTCGTGTGCTTGCTCGGCGCCGGCCGCGGGTTTGAATGCGGCCGGCGCCGTGGTGAATTTCGGTTCCGGATTCCCTCATCCAGCTTCTCCCGATTGGCCAGAACGCCTGAGGACTAGTGCCCAGGGGTGAGCTGGAAGGCGCCACCCATAACTCTGATGGTTTACCTGCGTTTTATGAGGTGCGGGCGAGTGCCCGCGTGATGTCAGGAAGGCAGGAAACCTATGAAACGGGCTACCCGAAACGGTGTGTTCGCCGTCGCCGCGTCCGGCGCGATGGCCATGGCGCTCCCGGCATGCGCCGCCCTCGCGGCCGACGGAGCCGACGCCAAGGCTGCGGCGGCCGGCTCGCCCGGGCTGGTCTCCGGCAACGCCATCCAGCTCCCGGTACACCTGCCGGTGAACATCTGCGGCAACACGGTGAACGTCGTGGGGCTGCTCAACCCGGCCGCGGGCAACACCTGCGCGAACAAGAGCAAGGCCGACGGCAAGAAGGCCACCGGTGCGAAGGCCGACAGCACGAAGGACAGCGGCGGATCGGCCACGTCCGGCGGGGCGTCGGCTCAGGCTCACACCGCCGATTCGCCCGGGTTGATTTCCGGCAACGGCATCCAGCTCCCGATCGATCTGCCGGTGAACGTCTCCGGGAACACGGTCGACCTGGGCGGCCTGGGCAACCCGGTCTTCGGAAACCAGTCGGTCAACGGTCCCGGCGACGAGCCCGACCAGACCACGACGCCCCCGGTCAAGAACACCCCGACGCCTCAGGCTCCGGAGCCGCAGGCCCCGAAGCCCCGGGCACCGAAGCCTCCGACCCACGTCCAGTCCCAGCCCGACCCGCGTACCCCGGACTTGACGTCGCCCACGCTGGCCCACACCGGAGCGGACCTCATGGCCCCCGCCGTCGCCGGCAGTACCGCGCTTCTCCTCACGGGTACGGTCCTGTACCGCCGCTTCCGCCCGGTCCGCACCCGCTGACCCGACGCCGTACCGAATGTTCTGCGGATCAAATCGGCGACTTCAAGGTGATGTTGTGTATCGGTGCATATAAACCGCTGATTGAAGAAGACGGCTGTGGTGGTGTTCGTTTCCCGCGCCGCTGCCACAGCCTCACCGCCCCTTTCGTTACCGAGTAGGTGACTCCCGGGGCGCAGCGTCGTTAGAAAGATGCGTTCCCTTCGCGAGACGGGCCCCGGAAGTGATGGCGACTTCTTCCGGGGCCCGTTACGTGTTCAGCTCTGTCGTCCCGACGCTACCGGCACTGCAAACGGAAACGACTCGCACAGACAGTGGTCTGTGCGAGTCGCAGCGAGTGGTGCCGGGGCGTTCAGAGCGCCTGGCTGTTGCAGCCCATGTCCGAACCGAGGTGGTTCTGCTGTGCACCCGGGTTCCCTTCGCCGTTCAGCAGGTTGCCCGCAAAGCCGGTGAGGGCGCCGACGCTGCCGATCAGCTCGACGTTCATGTCGTGCGAGCGGCACTCGATGCCCTGCGTGATGTCGAGGTCCTGCCCCAGGTCGTCCTCCGCGAAGGCGGTGGTGGCGGTGCTGAGGGAGCCGACACTGCCGAGGATGGCGCCCACGAGGACTGCCTTCTGGAACGTACGCATTGGTTCTCCGTTGGTCGAGCTTGATGGGTTCTGCGAACGGTGGAGCGGGGATTGCGGGCGACTGCCAAGAGGCGTCAGCCGAGTCGGGGAAGCCCCAGTTGACCGACGGGCGGTGCCGCGATCTGGCCGAGGCCGACCGGCGACAGCCCCGGTGCGCTCGGCGGCGAGAGAAGCGGATTGACGATCGGATTCACCTGCGGGTTGATCTGCGGGTTCACCTGCGGGGCGACGCTCATCGGCGGCTCCGGCCCGAACGCCTGGGGTACGCCTACCTGCGGGGCGACTTGGGGCATCACCTGCGGCATGACCTGCGGCACGACGTTCGCCGGCGGCGCGGGGGCGGCATAGGCCGGCTGCGCAGGCGCGGCCTGCTGCTGGTACGGGGCGGGCTGCTGCTGATACGGCGCGGGCTGCTGCTGATACGGCGCGGGCTGCTGCTGATACGGCGCGGGCTGCTGCTGGTACGGGGCAGGCTGCTGCTGATACGGCGC
The DNA here is from genome assembly GCF_015712165.1 of Streptomyces spinoverrucosus. Lineage (NCBI taxonomy): Bacteria > Bacillati > Actinomycetota > Actinomycetes > Kitasatosporales > Streptomycetaceae > Streptomyces > Streptomyces spinoverrucosus. The sequence continues at coordinate 3,017,023 of NZ_JADPZX010000001.1, forward strand.
GGCCTGGGCCTGGGCCGTGCCCTGAGACGAGGCCGAGGCGGAGGCGGCGGCGTGTCCGGTCTGCTGTGGTGCCGGCGGGGCGGCATGCGCGGCCGGGTAGTCGGGAGCGGACGCCGGAGGGGCACTGCCGTGTCCGACTGGAACATCGGCATGGCTCGTGCCGGCGCCGATGGCGGACAGACCGCCGGCCGCTGCCACAACGAGCGCGGCCTTGTGAAGCTTGCGCATGAAACCCTCGGCCCTTCGATACCTGAAAATGGGAAATCCATTGCGTTCAGTGCGGTCACGCGTGCAGTCGGCGCGATACTCGCACTGCACCGTCAGCAGCGGTCCATCCTGAGTAGCACGCGGACTTCGCATCGCTGCCCTCTCCCCGTGGAACGAGGATTTCCTCTCGCTGGTCACGGCAGGCGACGTACCGTCACCCATTTGCCGCCCCCAGTAAGGGAGTTGAGCGGACCGGCACACCCCCTTGGGGCAAATGGGTGACCAAGGCCCGGCGCCCGTATCCGGGTTCGCGTCGACCTCGTTCCCCACGGGGCAAGAACGGTGGCCCATCGCAGCCACACCAGGCAGCAGAACAACCACAACTGCGCTGCCTCATCAGCATTTCACCAGGTTCCATGCACAGGTCAATGAAGGGCCGAGGGTTCCATGCGCAAACTTCAGCAAGTCGCGCTCGTCGTCGCAGCAGCCGGCGGTCTGTCCGCTGTCGGCGTCGGCCCAAGCTCCGCCGTCACTCCGACCCACAACGGGGCTGTGCCGCCTCCCGTTTCGCAGCCGGACGCCCAGGCCGCCGCGGCCACCTCTTCGCAGGCGTCCGTGCAGACCTACGGCACGCCGCCTGCGCGGCAGGCCGCTCCGCAGCAGGGCACCTCGGTCAGCCCGCAGGTCAATCCTCAGCTGAACCCGCAGATCAGCCCGCAGATTTCGCCGCAGGCGACCCCGCAGAGCGGGCAGGGCGCCGACGTGCACCAGAACAACTTGTTCCGTCCGTACCAGGAGTGCAGCCCGCAGAACCTGCTGGCCGCGAATGTCCCGGTCGCCCTGCTCGCCGCCTCCCAGACCCGGGGCGTCGACTGCACCCAGGCCAACAGCCAGGCGAACTCCCTCGCCAGCGCGCAGGCGCGGTAGCGCTCGCGGACAGCCAAGGGGCGACGCCCCGCACGGGCCCTTTCGACGGTTTGCCGCGAATGGGCCCGTTCTCATGCGATGCGACTTTCGAGTGCTCCTTGTTACGCGACCACAAGATCGGCGCGCCGCTGCCCGTTTTGCCGGTATTACGTACTAATCTCCCGTAAGTGTAAAAGTCGATCTTCCACAGATCGCACCCACTCACTCCACCGGAGATGACATGCGTAAGCTTCGCAACGTTGCCGTCCTCGTCGCCGCGCTCAGCAGCATCGGACTCGTGGGCGGCACGGCCCACGCCGACCAGGGCAAGGACGGCAAGGATGGCGACAAGTTCCACGTCTCGCAGAGCTCCCAGTGCAAGTCGCACGACCTGAACCTTGACGTCCTCGGCGCGGTCGGCCTGCTCAACGGCCTGCTGGACCTCAACGGCGAGGGCAGCAACGGCTCGCAGAACACCCACCTCGGCTCGACGATGGGCTGCAACAACAGCGCCTTCTGAAGTTCCGGCAGGCGCGGCGTCGCCAGCCAATAAATGGTCCCGGCACCTGGCAACGGTGCCGGGACCATTTGCGTGCCGGAAGAGGGTGCGCAGCAGTCGGCTCTCCAAAAGGAAATGCCGGACCGGGAGTGTTCCCGGTCCGGCATGTGCCGACAGCGCTCAGAAATCGAATCGCGGCTTGACACCCTCGGGCAGCTTCGCCGTATTGGAGCAGTCCACGACGGACCCGCCGACAGACGCGTCGGTGAGCAGTTGCTCATCCTTGAACACCACGTTCGGCCGGTCGGCCGTCGAGCACTGCTGCTCCTGCCGGAGAATGTGCTCGCGGCCCTTGTCGATGCGGGTCTCGCTCTTGCGGATGCACACGGTGCCACCCTGCGCGGTGCTCTCGCAGTCACCCAGGTGTCCGTCTGCGTATGCGTGCCCGGCGCCGACACAGAGGGCGGCGAGACTTCCGACGATCCCCGAAATGGCGGCGATCTTCTGCGGAGTGAACATGTGCTGCATTCCTTTACGACGCAGGCCCGGGCGCCAGTGTCATTGACCGGTGTGCGCCCGGGCCGAGATGGTGGAAACCGATCGTTCTGCGCCTGGACGCGCTGTCACCCGCGCCCGACGGCGAAACTTGCCGCAGCCCGGACGCATCTGACGAACCGTCGCGCGTCCGGGCTGCCCTCACCACGGGTGTCACAGCACCGTGCGATGCGTTTCAGGCTTCCGAAGAAGGCCGATGCACCCGTGATGGCGCCGAGGGGATGAACCCTCGGTACGTCTTTACTCGCCCTCGCCGTGCTGGCCGTAGTCCTCTTCGGGCTCGGCGTGCTTCTGCTCCTCCGGCTGCTCCTCCGGCTTGGCCTCCGGCTTGGCAGCCTCCGGCTGGACGTAGTAGCCGCCGCCGACGGCCACGGCGTTGGCCGACGAGTTGGCAACCGCGGTGATCGGCGGGTTCGCGTCGCCCTCGCCGGCGAAGCTGATCCCGGCACCGAAGGCGGAGAGCCCTGCGATCGCCACGGCTACGACTGCAGTACGCTGCAACTTAAGCATGTTTGTCCCTTTCGTGTCCGGGCATGAGGCCCGGCTCGACTACTCAGTGTGATCATATACACACATTTCGTCACATCTCGGGATCTACACTCCGGGTGTCGCGTCTGCCTCTCGTACTCAGCTCAGCAGGCCGAACGGCTCCTGTGCACCGTCAGCCTTCTCGGGCGCTCCCGATGTCGTGGGGGAACAGGTCACCTCGGGCCCGACCCGCACCGTCCCGGAGCCCAGGGCCGCGGGCAGGGTGAAGGGCTGCACCGGCATGCAGGTCTCCTGGTGGGGCACGACACCGTCTTCGGGGATCCGGCCCTCGATCAGTTGGCTGCAGGTGTAGTTGCCCAGGAGGTCACGGGTGCAGGGCTTTGGATTTCCCCCGACGTACGCATGAGTGATGCCGGTGCAGATCACGGCGAGGCCACCGGCGAGCACCGACACAGCCGCGATCTTCTTCCTGCTGAACATGTGATGCGCCTTCCTTCTAGGGGGTGCCCGGCGCGCTCGGACACCGGGCGCGCCGGGCTGCGTCTTCGGCGATGACGCCGCTGAGCTCAGCCAGTGAAGGCGGAGTTGTACTGGCCGCAGGTCGTGTCCATGGTGCTGGCGAGACCGAGCACACCGATCGGGACGTCGTTCTCGGACACCGTCTGCGGACTGCACTCCTGGTAGGGGCGGTAGAGGTCGTACACCTTCGATCCGCTGTCGGTGGTGTCGGCGGTAGCGGTGCCGGCGCCGACGGCGGACAGGCCGCCCGCCGCCGCCACTGCTGCGATCACGACCTGCTGAAGCTTGCGCATGGAACCCTCGGTTTTTCGCTCGTATATCAAGGCTGATTGCCTACCGTGACTGAACGAACGCTATCAGTAACCAAGTGGGGCTTTCCACACTACGCATCTCCCGACAGACATCGACTCGGAGCATCACCGAGTGGAAGCAATTGGCCGTATAAAAGGCTGGGTTGCTCGGCATATGACGTCACGTCATATGAACAGGCGTCGGGTGTGACTCGGCGTCCGCGCCAGCACGGCTGGGAGGGAGAGAAGTCACCTGCCGAGAATGCCAATTCCGTGACTCGAAAGCGTCGCGCGCGGGTGCGGAGAGGATCAGGTCCCGCAGCCGCTCGACATATCGCCGCACGTTCTTGTAAGCGATGTCGGTGTCCGGGTAGCGGCAGGCGAACCACAACCCCTCGTGCAGCCGGTTGACCCATGCACACACCTGGTCGCCGTACGAAACGCGGATCAGCCCGTACGCCTTTTTCTCGGTCCAGCGGGCCGAGCCGGGAAGGGAGCGGGCATCAACATACGAGACGATCGAGTACATGTCCGGGGAGGTCGGGCGGAAGTCCGTGCCGAGCAGACTCAGTACGCGGGCCAGTGGAATGCGCGCCAGTGACCGGTTGGCCCGCAACTCGGCGCGGACCGTGTTCAGCGCCCCGTCGAAGTCCCGAGCCGCGGGGACCTCGATGGGTGCGCCGCCGACGTACCAGCCCACGGAGTCCGACCACGCGGACTTCAGCCGGGTGTGGAACGGCACGACCGTGCGGTAGACCGGCTGCCCGCCGAGTTCGTGGACGATCAGACTGGTGGCGGCCAGGATGCCCACCAGGCTGCCGCCGTAGGGCCGGCAGCGCGCCTCGAACGCGGCGGCGGCGTCCGCGTCGACGAGCGGCTCACACACCAGTTTCTGGGCGGGCAGGACGTCACCGGGTCGCAGACCTAGGTCGACGGGAAACTCCGGCAGCCTTCCGTCGCACCGGCCGATGAACTCCCGCCAGCGCGCGACGATCCTGTGTGTGTCGTCGATTCCGTCCGCGTTCGCCCGCTCCTGCTGGCAGAAGTCGACGTAGCTTCCGGCAGGTGGACCGATGACGGGCCGCCCCATGACGCCCGCGGTGTACAGCTCGTGGATTTCGTCCGGGATGCGTTGCAGGGAGTAGGCGTCGACATTGGTGTGGTCGAAGGCCATGTACACGCTGGTGGATTCGTCGCGGACGACCGCGGCATAGATGAGGTTCGGCCAGCCGAGCGCGTCCGCCGCGACGTCGAATCGGTTCTGCAGGTACCGGACAAGCGCCTCCGTGTCGACGAAGTCGCCGATCACCTCGCGCCGCAGTGACACGTCGTTCTCGCGCAGTGTGAACCGGTGCATGTCGTCGCCGGTCCACCTGAAGCCGCTGCGCAGGGTCTCGTGACGCAGCGTCCAGCCGCGCAACGCCCTCTCCAGTGCGTCGAGGTCGGCGCGGCCCGGCAGGTCGAACGCGGTGCCGAGCCATGTCGGTACGAACAGTCCGTCCTCGCGCACCGAGCGCGCCGTCCTGATGTGCGACTCCTGGATGTATGCCGGTGGCCGCGGATCCGGCGGCAGTGCTGCCGCGGCCGCGATGGTCGCCTTGCTGAACGTCCACTCGACGAGCTGTCCGGGCCGGACCTCACAGCGCTGAATGTCAGAAATTCGCACGGTGGCGTCTCCTTCGCAGAAGACACCAGCTTGATCAAGAGGTGGCCGTGCGCGCGCGGTGATCGCTGTGTCGCAGGCTTTTCATCGACACGTGTGACACCTCGAACGTTGAAGCGATTTCGCAAGGTTGACCGACATCAAGGCAGGGATGGCCGACCTTCCGCTGTGAGGAGGGCCGGGGTCGTGTCGCGGCGGCCGCCCTTCACCAGGGGGACCAGTGAGATCGCTGCCGCGCCGAGGACCGCCGTCACCGCGAACGTCGTGAAGCCCAGACCCGCGTTGCCGCCGGCGAGGACGACGCCACCGACCGTCGGGCCGACCACCGCGCCGGTGCGGCCGATGCCGGTCACCCAGCCGAGGCCGGTGGCGCGCTCGCTCGGGGCGTACACGCGGGACGTGGCCGCGTAGACCATGACCTGCGCGCTGAACAGCCAGATGCCGGTGAGGAAGACGACGGCGTACGCGGCGCCGAGCGGCAGCTCGGTGCGCAGGACGAAGGTGCCGCAGGCCGTGAGGACGAACCACAGCGCCGACACCTTCACCGGCCCGAACCTGTCCGCCGTACGGCCCGCGATCAGCATGCCGACGATGCCGCCGGCGTTGATGATCATCAGGAAGGTGACCGAGGAGGAGAGCGAGTAGCCCGAGGCCCGCATCAGTTCGGGAAGCCAGGTCGAGACGCCGTAGACCAGGAGCAGGCCGGCGAAGGAGGCGATCCACAGCAGCGGCGTCGCCCAGCGCGTGCCGGGGGCGAACAACGCGCTGATCGCCGACAGGCGGCCCTTGGCTCCTGCCTGCGGCGCCTGGGTCACGCCGGGGCGCGTCAGGCCGAAGCGGTCGGCCACGGCGTACGCCTCCTTCGTGCGCCCCTTCGCGAAGAGCACACCCGGCGACTCCGGCAGCCACTTCAGCACCAGCGGCACCGCGATCACCGCCGGCAGCACCCCCGCCCAGAACACCCAACGCCAGCCGTGCTCGGGCGCCACGGCCAGGCCGATGCCCGTCGCCGCCATGCCGCCGGCGTGGTACGAGGTCATCATCAGGCCGGTCGCCAGGGCCGCCCGGCGGGGCGGCGCGAACTCCGCCACGATCGCCAGGCCGATCGGCATGAGGCCGCCCAGCCCGAGGCCCGAGACGAATCGGCCCGCGCCGAAGACCGCCGCGCCCGGCGCCATCGCGCACAGGGCCGAACCCAGCGAGAAGAGCACCACGCTGGCCGTCACCAGCGGCTTGCGGCCCAGCCAGTCGGTGAGCGTGCCCGCCGCCAGCGCGCCGATCAGCATGCCGAACGTGGTCCAGCTGCCGATCGTCCCGGCGAGCGCGGTGCTGAAGCCGAGGCTCTCGTCGGCGAGCAGGTGCGGCATGGTCGCGCCGTAGATGTTGACGTCCATGCCGTCGAAGAAGACGGCCAGCCAGCACAGGGCGATGACGACACCGACGGTCCTGAAGGAGCGGTCGGGAGGGGACGAGGTCGATGCCACGGGTCGCTCACTTTCTACTGCCGCTTGTTCGTCCAGTGAAAACTGCTTCACTTGTGGCGGTGAGTGTTCCCCTCTGCCCCGCTGTGTCAACGGTTTCGGCACCCCCGAGAACGGGCCCCGGAAAGCTGTGAAACATTTCCCCGGGCCCACCGCATCAATGAGGTGACGGGCGCCGACTACGGGGGGGAACAGATCATGCAGGTCCGGCGGGACGAGTACGCGGAGTTCGCCGCGGCGCGCGCGGGGCACCTCTACCGCTCCGCCTGCCTGCTCACCGCCGGTGACACGTATCTCGCCGAGGACCTGGTGCAGGAGACCCTCGGGCGGCTGTACCTGAGATGGGGGCGCGTCCGTCGCGCCGAGAATCCGGCGGCGTACGCGCAGACCGTCCTCACCCGCACCTTCCTCGCCCAGAAGCGGCGGCGCAGCAGCACCGAGCGGGCCACCGACGTTCTCCCGGAGACGGCCGCCGCCAGCGCGGACACCACCCTGCGGCTCACCCTGTTGCAGGCGCTCGCGCGGCTGCCCGCCAAGGACCGGGCGGTCGTCGTACTGCGCTACTGGGAGGACCGCAGCATCCAGGAGACGGCCGACGCGATGAACGCCAGCCCGGCCGCCGTCCGGACCCGCTGCTCCCGCGCCCTCGCCCGGCTGCGGGAGTTGCTCGGTGAGGACCTCGCCGAGTACGCGGCCACCTGACCTTCGCCCCCTTCCCCGTCTCACTTCACCCCACCCTCACGAAACGGTGATTCGCCATGCCCACAGGACACCAGGACGACCCCTTCGAGGACCGGCTCGGCGCCGCCCTGCGGCAGACCGGGGACACCTTCGACACCGACCGCCCCGCCCTGATCGCCGTAGGCCAGGCCCGCGGGCGCAAGCTGCGGCTGCGCCGCCGGGCCGCGGTCGTCGGCGGCGCGGCGAGCATCGCCCTCGTGGGCGTCGCCGGGGCGCTGGTCCTGCCGGGGAACGACAGCGGGAAGGTCACGGACGCCGCCGGGCAGCGGTCCGCCGGCTCCGGACGTACGCCTTCCGCGCCCGCCTCCTCGATCGCCCCGCAGGCCTTGTCCGCCGAGGACATGATCGCCACGCTGACGCGGTTGCTCCCCGAGGGGAAGGTCAGCGGGGCCGAGGGCTGGGGCGGCGGGGGTGAGCTCCCGATGCCGTCCGTGCGGCTCGTCTTCGACGACGGCAAGGGCGGCGGCGCGATCAGCGTCGGGCTGAACCGGGTCGAGCCGGGCAGCCAGATGGCCCGGGAGGCCGTCACCTGCCCGGACAAGGTCTATGTCCCGCACGACGGCTGCACCACCAGCCGGCTGTCCGACGGCTCGATGCTCATGCTCTTCCAGGGGTACGAGTATCCGGACCGCCGCGTGGACACCAAGCTGTGGCGGGCGGAACTCGTCACCCCCGAGGGCGAGCAGGTCAGCGTGAGTGAGTGGAACGCCGAGGCCGAGAAGGACGCGCCGATCACCCGGCCCGAACCACCGCTGTCCCTCGAACAGTTGAAGAGCATCGCCACGGCCGAGGAGTGGCGTGCCGCCGTCGCCGCCGTCCCTGAGAGCCCCGAGGGCACCCCCGAGACGGAGCCGGAGATGCCGCAGGGGGTCGACGGCGCCGCGATCCGGAAGACGCTGATCGAACTGATGCCGAAGGGGGTCGAGGTGGTCTCCCAGGGCGGCCAGGAGAGCGAGTTCGGCTATCTCGTCGTCGATGACGGCAAGGGCCGGAGCCTGGTCCAGGTCAACGTGCAGCCCAACATGTCGGACGTGGCCGGCGACCTCTACGGCGGCGCGGAGACCCTTCCCGACGGCACGCTGGTCACCACGCGGCAGGGCAACGGCGACGACAGGGTCGCAGGGATCCTCATGTGGACCGCCGACACCATGCGCGCCGACGGCTTCCGTGTGGTGATCAGTGCCTTCAACAGCGGCGCCCAGAACACCCCGGCGACCCGCGAAGCCCCCGCCCTCACCATCGAGCAGCTCCGCGAGATCGCCCTCGACCCGAAGTGGCCCGCCCTGCTCAAGTGACCGCTAGAAGAAGTCCGCCCACGGCTGGTCCCAGATCTGCTTCACGCACAGCACCAGGAACAGCAGCCCCGCGATCACCAGCATCCCGTTGCTCACCCAGCCGTTGCGCCACTCCCTGGGCGTCCGGTCGGTGTTCAGCAGCCAGATCAGCGTGCCGGCGAGGAACGGCAGGAACGCCGCGCCGAGGACGCCGTAGATGATGACCAGCCGGAACGGCTGGCCTTGGAAGAGCAGGACCATGGGCGGGAAGGTCAGCCACAGCAGGTACGCGCGGAAGGGCCAGGAGCGTTCCCGCTCGCCCGAGGCGATCTCCTCGCCCTTGGTCTGCGTTCGTTTCCGGTAGCGCGCCACGAAGTCCGCGAACATCAGGCTCACGCCGTGCCAGACGCCGATCAGGGAGGTGAAGGAGGTGGCGAAGAAGCCGATCAGGAAGAACTTCGCGGTCGCCGTGCCGTACTCGTCCTCCAGGATGTCGCCCAGCTGGATCAGGCCCTTGTCGCCGCTCTCGATGGCGATGTTCGCCGCGTGCAGCAGCTCGGCGCCGACGAAGAGCATCGCGACGACGAAGACGCCGGTGGTGGCGTAGGCGACCCGGTTGTCCAGCCGCATGACCTTCATCCAGCCGGTGTTGGTCCAGCCCTTGGCGTTGACCCAGTAGCCGTACGCGGCCAGCGTGATGGTGCCGCCGACGCCGCCGATCAGGCCGAGGGTGTTGAGGATGGAGTCCTTCTCGTCGGGGAGGACCGGCAGGAGGCCCGCGAAGGCGTCCCCCAGATTCGGGGCGACCCGGATCGCCAGGTACACCGTCACCACGAACATGACGCCGACCAGGACCGTCATGACCTTCTCGAAGACGGCGTACTTGTTGAACCAGACGAAGACCAGGCCCACGAGACCGCAGGCGATGCCCCACCACTTCAGGTCCATCACGTCCGGGAACAGCGCCTGCAGCGGCAGCGCGCTCGACGACATCGCCGCCGCCCCGTACACGAAGCCCCAGATCACGACGTAGACCACGAAGAAGTACGTGGTCCAGCGGCCCAGGCTCGCCCAGCCGTCGAACAGCGTGCGCCCCGTGGACAGGTGCCAGCGGCCCGCCGCCTCCGCCAGCGAGATCTTCACCAGGCAGCCGATGATGGCGGCCCACAGCAGGGTGTAGCCGAAGTTGCTGCCCGCGATCAGCGTCGCCACCAGGTCGCCGGCCCCGACTCCGGTTGCCGCGACGACGATTCCGGGGCCGATGTACTTCCAACTCGCCTTGCGGGGAACGGGTTGGGGCTGTCCGTCCTGTGGTGCCGCTGGGGTTCCTGTGGTGTCCGCCATGCCGATCACCAAAGCTCAAAGAAGCGGAACCGGCAAGAGGGCGTGCGCAGAGGTGGAGGGGACGGCCTCGGGCGGCACAACGAACCGCCCTCGGCCAACCCCAGCGGCGTGCTACGACTGTCGCCGACCGCAGCCGTCGCACGCGCATGTGCCGAGCTCGAACCAGACGGTCTTGCCCGGCCCGTCCTGGTGGCAGCCCCAGCGCCGGGCGAGCGCCTCCACCAGGAACATCCCCCGGCCGCTCTCCGAGGTGCCCGCGTCGAGCACCTGCGGGACCCGCCGGCCGCCGTCGGAGATCTCACAGCGCAGCACGCCGTGGGCGGCGGACAGCGTGAGCCGGAAACGGCTCGCGGCGTGCACCAGGGCGTTGGTGGCCAGCTCGCTGACCAGCAGCTCGGCCGTGGCCACCAGGTCCTCGCCGATGCCGTCCCGGTCGGCCAGGCCCCAGCCCTCCAGCTGCCGCCGGACCTCCGCGCGGGCCTCGCGGACGGCGGACGGACGCGGGTCGTACTCGACGCTCGAGTGGCCTGCTCTTATGGGTGGTTGAGGATAGGCGCCGTACCGGGGGTCGGGGTCCGGGCGGCCTCCCCCGGAGAGTTGCAGCATGTCTTCAGAGTGGTGCGTATCGGGTCCGGTGCACACGGGGAGGACTACCTGTTTCCATACCTGCGCGGGGGTGCGCATACGGATGCGGCTACGCGTACTGCAGGCGTACGACCGCGCCCGCGTCGTCGTCGCGTACGTCGACGTACGCGCACACCTGCCGGGCGAACCACAGCCCCTGACCGGGGGCCGGCTCGGTGGCGGGTGGCGGCACGAAGCCGGCCAGCGGGTCGTCCACGCGGCGCGGTGAGCGCAGCTCGCAGACGCAGGCCGGCGCCTCGCCCCACAGCAGGACGTGGCTGACGGGGTCGAGCGGGGCGGCGGCCTCGGACACGGCCGCGGCGAACAGTTCGGCGTCGGCGGCGGGCAGCCCCTGACCGGTGGCCCAGGTGCGGACGGCGTGCGGTTCGGGCGCGGTCAGCGGGAGCGCCTCGCGCGGGGGCGGCGGCAGGGGTACGGCGTCCAGTTCGGCGGCGATGAGCAGCGGGTCCTCGTAGACGTCGGTGCCGGGGTGGGTACGGCGGGCGGCGGCGACCACGGCCGGGCCGGCGGTGCGGGTGTCGTAGGCGCACAGGGCGGTGGTCGCGAGGGGGGCGAAGAGAAGGTTGGCGAAGGCCTCGTAGCGGATCCACTCGCTGCTCTCGCGGGCGGAGCGTCCCGCGCGGCCGCCCCAGTCGGGTTCCATCAGCAGGTGGATACGGCCCTGGGGGCCGGCGTGCGCGGCGAGGTAACCGGCGCCCTGCGCCACGGCGTTGGCGGCGGACCCGGTGTACCACTCGGTGTGCGGGACGAAGCCGACGCGGCGGGCGTCGGCGCCGAGGGCGTCGCGGAGGAGGTCGAGCCTGCCGGGGGCGACGATGGCGACGGGCGGGGGCTCGTCGGGGGCGGCGAGGCCCTCGGCGAGGAACGGCAGGGCGGCGGCGACGAACTCCTCGTCGGTGGCGAAGACGGCCATGCGGTGGTCGAAGGTGCCTTGGGCACTTGCGGGTGGGGTGGGCATGGGGGTTCCTGTCGGTCGTGTGGGTGTGGGTGTGGGTGTGGGTGTCGGTGTGGGGGTGCGGTCAGCGTTGTGCGGTGATCCAGGCGGCGATCTGGCTGCGATTGCTGAAGCCGAGCTTGCTGAGGATGCGTTCGACGTGGCCTTCGGCGGTGCGGCGGGCGATCACCAGGCGGTCGGCGATCTGCTGGTTGGCGAGGCCTTCGGCGACCAGTTCGGCGACCTGTGTCTCGCGGCGGGTGAGGCGGGCGCCGGGCTGGGGGCGCTCGTCGGGGGCTGTTCGGGGCCGGGCTGTTCGGGGTGCTCGTCCAGCGCGTGGCCGACGATGCCGGTGAGGCCGAGGCCCGCGCCGTACTCGTACGACCGCTCGTAGGCGGCCGCGCCGAGCGCCTCGCGGGCGCGGGTCTCGGTGCCGCGGCGGGTGGCGTCGAGGGCGGCGGAGCCCCAGCGGTCGCGGTCGACGTCGGCCCAGATCCGGTCGGCGCCGCCGAGCAGGACGGCCGCGCGGTCGTGGGCGCCGCTGTGGGCCGCGATCTGGGCGAGCAGGTCGAGGGTGAGGCCGATGCCGGTGACGTCGTGGACGGCGAGTTTGAGGCGCAGGGCCTCGCGGGCGTGCCGTTCCGCGCGGCGGCGGTCCTTCTTCACGGTGTGGGCGAGGGCGAGCATGCGGTGGACGTACGACAGCACCCACTCCTCGCCGTGCCGCTCGCACAGCCGACGGGCCTCCTCGCAGACCGCGATGGCCTGGTCGGCCTTGCCCAGGAAGCCGAGCGCGCAGGCGAGTTCGACGCGGTCGAGTCCGACGAGGCTGAGGTGCTGGCCGGGGACCCGGCCGCGCTCGACGCCGGCGCGGAAGTGGGCGAGGGCGGCGTGCAGGTCGTCGCTGAACAGCTGGATGACGCCGAGCACGTACTCGGCGTGCGCGGCCTCGGCGTCGAGTCCGAGCCGCCGGGCCAGCGCCCGCGCCTCCTCGGCCCGTCGACGTCCCCGGGTGAGGTCCTCGGGACAGCCGGCGAGCAGCCCGGCGACCCACAGCGCACGGGCGCGCTCGGGCGTGGGCTCGGGGCTGGCGTCGAGAGCCCGCTCCAGCCAGTACCGCCCCTCACGGGGCGCACCACAGGCATGCCAGTAGAACCAGAGGGTCCCGGCCAGCCGGAGGGCGGCGAGGGCGTCTTCGGGGGTGGGGTGGGTGTCGGTGGCAGCTGTGCCGTCGTCCACGGTGCAGGGGTCGTCGCCAGGAGTCGGGCGGGCCCCCCTCAGGCCGAAGGCCAGGGCCGTGCGGAGGTTGTCCTGGTCGGCTCGTAGGCGGGCCACGATCTCGCGTTGGCCCGGGCCGAACCAGGCCCCTTCGCAGGCGGCGGCCCGCTGCTGCATCCAGTCCCGTTGGCGGCGGCGGGCGGCGAGTTCCTCGCCGGGGTGTTCCCGGAGCCGCTCCAGGCCGTAGTGGCGCAGGGTGTCGAGGAGGCGGTAGCGCACGCCGTCGGGGCCGGGCTCGCGGCACAGTACGGACTTGTCGAGCAGGCCGGCCACGGCCTCCAGCACGTCGTTCGACCGGACCCGCTCACCGTCCGCGCACACCGCCTCCGCCGTCTCCAGGTCGAAACTCCCGGCCAGCACCGACAGCCGCGCCCACACCGACTGCTCCCGCTCGGTGCACAGGTCGTGGCTCCAGTCGACGGCCGCGCGCAGCGTCTGATGGCGGGGCAGGACCGCGGGACTCCCGGCCGACAGGAGGCGGTAGCGGTCGTCGAGGCGTTCCAGGAGCTGCTCCACCGACAGCACGCGCATGCGCACGGCGGCGAGTTCGATGGCGAGTGGGAGGCCGTCGAGGCGTCGGCAGAGGCGGGCGACGGCGGGCCGGTTGGCGGGGGTGAGGCGGAAGCCGGGGACGACGGCGGCGGCCCGGTCGGCGAACAGGGCGAGCGCCGGGCCCGGTTCGGCGGCGGACAGGTCGCCGTCCGGATCGGGCACGGGCAGGGGCCGTACCTCCAGGAGGTGTTCCTCGGTGAGGCCGAGCCGGTGGCGGCTGGTGGCGAGCACCCGGACGCCGGTGGTGCCGTGCAGCAGCGCCGCCGCCAACTCGGTGCAGGCGCCCAGCAGATGCTCGCAGTTGTCGACGACGAGCAGCAGCCTCCGGTCCCGTACCTGCGCGATCAGCGCGTCCAGTGGCGGCTGCGCGGAGTGGTCGTGCAGTCCGAGGGCGTCCGCGGCGGCGACCGGTACGAGCGCGGGGTCGTTGAGGCCGGAGAGGTGGACGACGCGCACGCCGTCGGGGAAGGCGCGCGCGACGCGGGCCGCGATACGTCCGGCGAGCCGGGTCTTGCCGACGCCGCCGGGTCCGGTGAGCGTGACCAGACGGGCTCGGGCCAGCAGTTCGCGGCCTTCGGCCAGTTCGGCCCGCCGGTCGACGAAACTGGTCGTCTCGACCGGCAGCCGGACGTCCCGTCGTGGCGCTGATCCGCCCATGATCAGCCAGTCCTTGGGGGGTGGGTGGGGTCCTGTGCGCGAACTTCACTCTTCCCGGACGCGTACATATATGCACGCGACGGTCACACCCGCGGGTGCTCTTTGCCGGGGACCCGTTCCGGCGGGGGTGGCCCGCGTACACTGCGCGGCCCTCGCGCGGCCGTTTTGCGCCGGTTCAGGGCGCCACTTCGAAGTTGAGACTTGACCTGGCCATGCCAGAAGCCCACGATGAGCGCCACACCCGCACCAGCACGTCGTACGTCGCACGGAAGAACCACCCCCACAGCTCCACTCCCCACTTCCGGAGACCCCGGAATTCCTGGAGAACCAAGGAGATTTCATGCGACTTCGCATCCGCGGCTCAGGCGTCCGAAGCGGCAGACGCACCGCCGCCCTCGCCACCCTGCTGGCCCTCGCCCTCGCGGCCCCGATCTCGGCCACGGCCACCGACGCCACCGCCGACGGCGCGGGCAGGGCGGCGGCCTCGGCGGACGACATCCGCCAGTACGAGATCCACACCCACTCAAGCGCCAAGGACCGTACGGCGATCCAGCGGGCGGGCGTGACCGTGGACGAGGCCGACGACCACACCGTCGTCGTCTCCGGCCGGGCGGACCAGATCAGGAAGCTGCGCTCACAGGGCTACGAGATCACCCCGCTCGGCGCCGTCCCCGACCGGTCGGCCGGCGAGGACGACGTCCGGCTCTTCGACTTCCCGTCCGCCGACTCCCGCTACCACAACTACGCGGAGATGACGAACGAGATCAACTCCGTCGTCGCGGCGAACCCGAGCATCGCGAGCCAGCGCGTGATCGGTACGTCGTACCAGGGCCGGAACATCGTCGCCATCAAGATCAGCGACAACGTCGGCACGGACGAGGCCGAGCCCGAGGTGCTGTTCACCCACCACCAGCACGCGCGTGAGCACCTCACCGTCGAGATGGCGCTGTATCTGCTGCGGGAACTGACGTCCGACTACGGCTCGGACTCCCGTGTGACGAACATGGTGAACAACCGGGAGATCTGGATCATCCCCGACCTCAACCCGGACGGCGGCGAGTACGACATCGCCACCGGCTCCTACCGGTCGTGGCGGAAGAACCGGCAGCCCAACTCCGGTTCGTCGTACGTCGGTACGGACCTGAACCGGAACTGGAACTACCGGTGGGGTTGCTGCGGTGGGTCGTCCGGCTCGCCGTCCTCCGACACCTACCGTGGCTCGGCGCCCGAGTCGGCGCCCGAGGTGAAGGTCGTCGCCAACTTCGTGCGCAGCCGTGTGGTGGGCGGGACGCAGCAGATCAAGGCGGGGATCGACTTCCACACGTACAGCGAGCTGGTGCTCTGGCCGTTCGGGTACACGTACTCCGACACGACCACCGGGATGACGGCGGACGACCGGAACGCCTTCGCCACGGTGGGGCAGAAGATGGCCGCGAGCAATGGCTACACGCCGGAGCAGTCGAGCGACCTGTACATCACGGACGGGTCGATCGACGACTATCTGTGGGGCTCGCAGAAGATCTTCGGGTACACGTTCGAGATGTATCCGAGGTCGGCCTCCGGGGGCGGGTTCTACCCGCCCGACGAGGTGATCGAGCGGGAGACGTCCCGTAACCGGGATGCGGTGCTTCAGTTGCTGGAGAACGCGGACTGTATGTACCGGTCGATTGGTAAGGAAACCCAGTACTGCTAGTCGTCGTCCTCGGCGTCCGCTTCGAAGTACGCGTCCAGTACCGCGTCCAACTGCTCGTCCCAGTCCCTGTGCTGCGACCGCGACTTCGCCTCGATCTCGATCGGGTACCAGCGGCGGTCCGGCGTGTGGACGGTCACCGTGAACCGCTTGCCGAAGCGCGGTGACTCCGTCTCGATCGCGCCGATCTCGTCCCAGCGGAACTCGCAGCTCTCGTCGTCGAGGCTGAGGCGTACGCCCCGGGCGTCGGCGACGATACGGGCCCGGCGGTCGGCGGCCTCGAACTCGGGGCCGTCGGCCGCCTCCTGCTCCGGTTCCTCGGCCTCCTCGGCCTCGGGCTCCACCGCGTCGGAGGCCTCCTCGGTGGCCTCCTCCTCGACCGGCGCCGCATCCTCGGGCTCGGGCTCGGCGGCCTGCTCCGGGCCGGTGAGCCCGGGGATGTGGGCCGGGTTCATCCCGGCGTCCATGGGCTGACTGCTCGTACCTATGCGCTGCTCCACAGCGGGCAGTATGGCGGACATTGCTGTGCCGTGGGGCGCCGGGGGCGTCAGAGGTTCACTCGTCCATGAAGACGATCCTCCGGGACGGGGTGGCCGCGCCCGCCGCCGCGCTCGCCACCGGACGGCCGGCCGGGACCGCGCGCTCCCGGCCCCAGGCGCGGATCTCCTCGATCTGCTCGGGGTTGACCCGGCTCAGCGGCACCGTGTTGGCGAAGGTGTCCAGCACGAACGACGGCTTCAGGCGGTCGGCGCCGCCCAGGCGGTACGCCTCCTCCCCCACGTCGTGCAGGGTGGACTCGATGTCGGAGCCCGCGAAGCCCTCGGAGAGGTCGACCAGCCGGTCGACCTGCTCGGGCTCGGGGTCGGTCCTCAGATAGCGGCGGTGGTACAGCTCGATGATCTCCCGGCGGTCCTGGCTGTCGGGCAGGTCGACGAAGAACAGCTCGTCGAACCGGCCCTTGCGCAGCAGCTCCGGCGGCAGGCTGCGGATGTCGTTGGCGGTGGCCACGACGAAGGCCCGTGACCGGGACTCCTGGAGCCAGAACAGGAACTGCCCGATGATCCGCTGCGGCACGCCGGACATGTCGTCCTTGCCCGCGAGGCCCTTCTCGATCTCGTCGATCCACAGGATGCAGGGCGCCACCCGGTCCGCCATCGCCAGCGCCTCCCGGAACCGGCCCTCGGACTCGCCCAGGTACTTGCCGTGGATGCTGGCCATGTCGAGCCGGTAGAGCGGCAGCTGCCACTCGTGGGCGATGGCCTTGGCCGACAGCGACTTGCCGCAGCCGGGTACGCCGACGAGCAGTACGCCCCGGGGCGGGCGGAGTTCGGTGTCGCGCAGGTCGGCGTGGAGCATGCCGTGCTTGCGCCGCAGCCACTCGCGCAGGCTGGTCAGTCCGCCGACGGTGTAGTTGCTCTCCTTGAGCTGGACGCGTTCCAGGCCGGTTAGATTGCTGAAGATGCGGTCCTTGGCCTGGGCGAGGCCGAGGACGTCGGCCTTCAGGATCGAGCCCTTGGCGGCGATGGTCGCCATGAGGTTGATGCACTCGGCCTCGGTGACACCGCTGAGGAACTCGGCGGCGCGCCGGGTGTCGTCCTCGTCCCACTCGATGGGGATGTGGCCCCGGTGGTCGCCGAGGAAGCCGGCCAGGGTTTCGTACATCTCGTCGGCGTTCGGCAGGTCCAGGTGCAGGCTCATGCCGAGGCGTTGCAGGCCGCTCCAGATGGGGGCGTCCGTGATGACGACGATGCTGCCCATGTTGTTGTCGGCGAGCCGGGCGAGTTCGGCGATGTGCCGGGTGACGGGGGTGTCGGAGTCCAGGTGGTCGGGGTCGACGAGGACGATCGTGGCGTTGGCGCGGCTGCTGAACTGGGCGGCGGCGAAGTCCATGGCGCCGGTGAGGGAGCGGTCGTCCTGGACGGTGGCGTTGGTGCGGAGGTCGCGGAGGCCGGTGGCTCTGGTGTAGATCCAGAACGGCATGCTGCTGCGGCGGGGTTGGAGGGCGGCATCGCGCAGGAGGCGGAGGGCGCGTTGTTGTTCTATGGTGCGCATGCCGATCACCGGGACGCGGGCGGAGATGTAGCTGTCTAGGTGGTGGAGGCTTTCGGTGTAGTTCGACATGGGGGCCTTCGGTTCGATTTTGGGTGCGGGTGCGTGGGGGTTGATCGCGCCCACGCGGCGGAGCCGCACATTGATGCAGCCCCGCGCCCCTAAGTAAGGACAGTCACGGTCACCTAATCCGTCACGACTCTTCGGCGGGGGCGATCCACCGTGTGCGCCTGCGCCCAGGGATCCGCCGTCGGTGTCGTCGGCCTGGCCGTCAGGGCGTTGTCCCGGACCGTGCGTCTGCGTTGGTCGAGCCAGCGGAGGTCCGCGCCGTTTGTTGCGGCCAGGTTGTCCAGGTGGCGTTCGATCTGGGACTGGAAGTCCGTGATCTGGGACTCGACCAGTTCGGTGAACTTGGTGCGGAGGGTTTCGGGCAGGCCGGGGTGGCCGGCCACCGCGCGGACCTCCTGGAGGCCCGCCCTCGCCTGGGCCAGGGCGCGGCCCGCCGAGAACTCGTCGGGGGCCGCGAGGAGTGCCTGGGTGAGGTGGCGGTCCCAGTGCTTGAGGCGTTTGTCGAGGGCCTCGCCCACGTGGAGGGTGAAACGCTCCCAGGTCTCGCCGGGGAAGTCGTCCTGGGACAGGGGCGGCAGGCCGGCCGGGTCTGCGGGCTCGGCGGCGGCCCAGCGGTGCAGGAAGTCCACCCAGGTCTCGTAGGGGCCTCCGTGTCCCCAGTAGGAGTGCGTGTTCACACCGTGCCGCCCGGCCTGCGGACGACGGTCTCGCCGGGTGGCAGGGGCTCCCAGTCGGGCAGGCCCTCGGCGATCTTGCGGACCCTGCTGGTGGCGCGTTCCCCGGCGGGCCTGCGGGTGGCGCCCCAGGGTGAGGTGCCGGGCGTGGCGTACTGGGGGTCGCCCGCGGGGCGGCGGGGTGGGGGCGGGGCCGCCGGGGTGGCGCCGGGCGGGGTGCTCATGACGCGGTTTCCTCCTTGGCTACGGTGCGGCCCTCGAAGGGTGAGGCGCCGCGGGTCGCGGTGGCGAGGGAGTTGATGAACTCCCGGCACTGCGGCTCGACGGCGTCGGCGGCGCGGAACTTGGCGTTCCAGTCGGTGAGTTCGGCGGAGGCGGCACGCAGGTGGTGCACGGATTCCTGCTTGGCCTGCTGGAGGATCTGCCGGGCGTTGTTCTGCAGGCGGACCGCGGCCTGGGCGCCGCCCCGCAGGACGAGTCCCCAGGCGCCGCCGACGATCAGCGCGGCCACCAGGGCGGTGGGGAAGGAGATGGAGCCGACGATCACCAGGATGCCGAACAGGACGAGGGCGAGCGGCATCACCTTCTTGCCCCACGGGTAGGCGTAGGCCGCGATGAACGGCTCCATGTGCTGGTCCCAGTGGGCGGAAAGGGAGGCTTCCAGCTCGGGCAGCGGGCGGGTGAACGAGCCCTGCCAGGGCGGGAGCTGGAAGGTCTGCGAGGCGACCGTGTAGGCGGTGCCGAACTGGGCCTGGACGTCCTGCGGGACGCCGGCCCGGTAGTCGCGGGTGAAACCGGCGTGCGCCTGGAGGAACCACTCCTGGCAGGCGGCGACGGACAGCCGCTGGGTGGCGGGCGAGGCGCCGATGGCCGTCGGGTTGAGGGCGGCGGTGGTCTGCACCGTCAGATAGTCGAGGGTCTCGTCGTACGAGGCGGAGTCCGCGTCGGCGGCCTGGCGGGCGGCGTCGAGGTCGCCCCCGTGGTCGATCACCGCGTGGTTGAACGCCAGGTCGCGGCGGAGCGGCAGCTCCTCGGTGTCGTACTCGGAGACGAGCCGGTCGAGGATGTCGTCGACGGCGTCCTCCAGCCGGTCGGAGGGCTGGAACTCGCGGTCCATGACGGCCCGGTACCGGTCGAGCACGACCTGGTGGGCGCGGGCCCTGCCCAGTACGGCGTCCAGCTGCGGCCACTGCGGGCTGACCTGGGCGATGCGCGGGAACTCGGGGGCCGCGGAGGGCTGGGCGAGGGAGTCGATCTCCTGGCGCCAGCGGTCGATCTGCTTCTGCTGGCCCTCGGCGCTGTCCATGAGCTGTTCGCGCCAGCCGGCGAGGGTGGTGTGCAGCAGCTCGCGTCCGGCGAGCCCGAAGGCGCCCTGGGCGATGGACTCCAGGATGACGGCGAACTCCCGGCCGAGCGCCGTCGGGTCCTGCGCCAGCAGGTAGTGCCGCAGCCAGCGCACGGCCGCCTCCCGGCGGTCCTGGCGGCGCAGCACCAGCGCGAAGAACAGCGAGGTGCGGTCCGGTGAGCGCCGGAAGGCCTCCTCGACGGCCCGTTCGCACAGCGCCCGGTCGTCGGCGGACCAGGAGGCGAGCGCCACCAGGGCGGGCGCCAGCCAGTAGCGGGGCGTCTGGATCATCAGCTGGTCGCCGACCGCGCGGACGTTCTCCTCGGAGACGAGGCCGAGGTCGAAGGCCTGGAGCATGCCGACCGCCGTGCGCCGTACCGTCTTGTGGTGGCCGAACTCGTGGTCGACCTGGTCCTGGATCACGCCGACCCGGGTCTCGGCGCGCTGCACGTTGGCGGTGAGCTGGGCGGTCTTGACGTAGGCGAGGAACTCGTCGCGCAGTTGCTGCAGTTCGGTGCGGGTCTGCTGCTGGTTCGCCTCGACGGCGGAGACCTGGCCGGACACGGAGCCGACCTGCTCGCTGAGCCGGACCACGAGGTTGTTGACCTGCTGCACCTTCTGGTGCAGGGCGTAGTCCACCTCGGACATTCGGTTCTCCGATCACATGGTTCTGGCACGTGGATCTGGTGGGAGGGCGCGTGACGCGCCGCGGTTCAGGGACGTACGACGGTCCCGTCGTCGAGGACCGGCAGGAGCAGTCCGCCGGAGTAGACCTCGACGAAGGCGTAGCCGCCGGAGCGCACCAGCATCCGGGCGCCCGCGAACGGCTCGGGCACCGGATCGGACGGTGCGAAGTGGCGGATGATCACCTGGAAGAGGTTGAGCTGGTGGTCCACGTACGGCGGGCCGAGGTAGCAGCGGGCGAAGAAGCCGAGCGGGACCTCGCCGTAGCCGGCCCGGTACTCCTCGCCGATCCACTGGGCGAGCTGCCGTCGGGCGTGTTCGTCGAGGCCCGCGTCGAGGCGGGCGACGGCGTCGCGCAGTCCCTGTGAGCGGGGGGCGAGGCGCTCGCGGCGCAGTGGTGCGGCGGGGCCGGGCGCGCCGACGGTGCGGCGGCCGCCGCTGGTTGGGCCCTGGTCCGTGCGGCGCAGGGCGTCCGACGAGGTGGTCGGCGGTGTTCCCGCACCGCCTGGCTGCACGATGCGCCGTGGCCGCTCCAAGTGGCCCATGTGTCCCCCGAGCTGAAGTGCATGAGCGATGGCGAGAGATGAAGATTAGTGACGTCCAGTCAATAGTGCGACCCGATCAGTCACTTGGCACCCGGAAATCCGGTTCCTGCCCCGAACTCGCCCCGATACCGCCCAGTTCACTCACGTCACGGCCCGGGGTGGGCTGACAGACTGCCCGGCATGGGGTCGATCCACACGTTCATGGCGGGCGTCAACGACTATCCGTCCGAGATCGCACCGCCCCTCAAGGGCTGCGTGAACGACGTCACCGAGGCGCACCGGCTGGTGAGCGCCCGCACGGCCGGTGGCGCGCAGGTGCGGACCGTGCTGGACGGCGCGGCGACGGTGGCGGCGGTCGAGGACGGCATCCGTACGTTCCTGGGGGCGGCCGGGCCCGGGGACACGGCGTTGTTCTGGTTCTCCGGGCACGGCACGCAGCAGGTCGCGACGGGCGCGGACCTGCTGATCGAGGCCACGGGCTTCAACCAGGCGCTGCTGTGCGCGGACGGCCCGCTGCCCGACAAGCGGCTCGGCGCCCTGCTGGACGCGGTCGCGGCACGCGGGGCGCATGTGGTGGCGGTGCTGGACTGCTGCTACTCGGGGGGCGCCAGCCGGGACGACCTGCCCGAGGGTCTGACCGCGCGGCTCGCGCCACCGCGCCCGGAGTGGGTGGTGCCGGGCGGCCGGGAGGTAGCGCCGCCGGCGGGGCCCGCCCGGCATGTGCTGCTGGCCGCGAGCCGGCTCGACGAGTTGTCGTACGAGGGGTATTACGGCGGCAGGCGGCACGGGGCGTTCACGTATGCCCTGCTGAGCGCGGTGCGCGCGGCGGGCCCGGACGCCACCTACCGGCAGCTGCTGTCCGCGGCCGACGCGCGCGTGCAGCGCTCCGGTGGGCGGCAGCGGCCGGTGCTGTATCCACAGACGCCGGGCGGCGCCGCCGATCTGCCGTTCCTCGGGGGTGCGGTCGCGGAGGCGGCCGGTGAGCATCTGCTGCGGTGTGCGGCGCACGGCTGGGAGGTGGACTGCGGCACCGGTCACGGGCTGCGGGACGGGGAGGGTGCCGAGGGCACGGAGTTCGGCGTGGTCGGGTCTCAGGGGGCGGTGCCGGGGGCGGTCGTGCGGGCCCGTTCGGTGCGGGCCGACCGGACGCTGGTGGAACCGGTCGGCTGGGCGCCCGACCCCGAGCGGGTGTACCCGGTGAGCCTGACCGCGCTGGCCACCCCGCCCGCGACGGTGAGCGTGGACGACGGCCACGCCTCCGGCCTGCTGCGGGCGGCGCTCTCGTCACCCCTCCTCCGGGTCGTCGACCGGCCCGAGGAGTACGGGGACCTGCACTTCCGGGTGGAGGTACGCGGAGACAGCGCACGCGTGCTGGGCCGGGACGGGACCGACTTCGTGGAGCCGCTGCCGTTCACCGCGGACGGCGACGCCCGGCGCGTGGGGGACTGCCTGGCGCACCTCGCCCGCTGGCATCAGCTGCGCGACCTCACCTCGCGGCCCTCCGTGCTGGACAACCTCGTCCAGGTGGAGGTCGTCCCGTGGGACGCGGCCGACGGCCGTCCCCTGGTGCCGGACGGCAGCGGCGACCTCGTCTGCTCCTACGCCCCGCAGGGCACGCCCGGGCCGCGTGAGCCGTGGGTGTCGATCCGGCTGCACAACCGCTCCCCGCACCGCACGCTGTGGTGCGTGCTGCTCGACCTCACCGACCGCTACGCCGCCGACCCGGCGCTCTACCCCGGCCACTTCATCGGCCCGGGCCGCACCGGACACGCCCTGGACGGCGACCCCGTCCAGCTGTCGCTGCCCGAGGGCCGGGCCGCCGTACCCGGCGCGGAGTGCCGGGACTGGCTGAAACTGATCGTCGCGGAGGGCGAGTTGAGCACGGCTCCGTTCCGGCTGCGGGCCTGGGACCCGGACGGCGACGGCAGCCGCGAGGCGACGGTCGATCCTGCGGGGGTCGTCCGGTTCGACGCCCCCGGCGGCACCCGCGAGGCGGGCCCGGTCACGGGGGGCGCGCCCGGGCGCTGGGCGACCCGGACGATCGCCCTGCGCACCGTCGTCCCGCCTACTGGCCGAGGTGCGTGAACCCGGCCCAGGCGCTCAGGTCGTCCGGGTCGATGTGCGCGGCCCGTTCGGCGAGCCGGGCGGGCAGGCCGGCGGGCAGGTCGCGGGCGGGGTCCAGCATCCACAGCTGGGCCCGGCGCAGCGCCCTGGCGGGCGGCTCGCCCTCGGTGCGCAGGAAGTGGTGGGTGAGGAACATCAGCACCGACGTGGCGTCGTCCGGCACCGGCCACAGTGAACCGACCACCGAACGGGCACCGGCCACCAGGAACGCGGTCGCCAGGCTGTACGCCTCGTTGTGCCCGCGTCCCGACACATGGCTGCGGCACGCGGCCAGCACCACCAGGCCGAGCCTGCCCCGGCCCGCCCCGGCGACCGCCTCGGTGAGTTCCTCGGCGGCCAGCTCACCGTCGTGCAGGGAGAGATGGGCGGTGCGGCGGGCGGTGCGGGCGATGGAGGCGTGGCAGGCCAGGTGCAGCACGGCACCCTCCTCGTCGGGGCTGTCCGTGCCGGTGAGCCAGGACAGCACCTCCTGCGGGGTGCCGGGCCCGTCGGCGTCGCCGCCCTCGCGCCGCCCGAGGAACCGGCCGCGCGGGTAGAAGGCCCGCTGCACCGCGTCGGCCTCCGCACCGGCCCAGCGCAGGTCCCCGGTGGGGTTGCCGACGACGAGCGCGGCGCCCGAGTGGGCGGCCTCGGGGCGGGCGGCCACGTCGCACAGCAGGCGGGCGGAGGCGGCGTACGAGATCTCCGCCTCGTGCAGGGCGTAGCGGCGCCGCCCTTCCGGGCCCTGCGTCCAGGCGGCGTGCCAGGGGACCAGGCCGAGGGTGCCCATCGGCACGAACACCAGCCGCGGTGCCCGCCCGGTGCGGGTGGCGAAGACGTCGAGCAGCGGACGCATCCCGGCGTACCAGGCCCAGCCGCACAGCCGGTCGAGCCGTTCGCGCAGGGACGGCAGGTCCGGCCGGGTGCCGGACCAGCCGGGCACGGGGCCCATCACACGCTGGTCCTGCCGGGCCGCCGCGAACGGCGTCGCGTCGCGTGCGTCCTGCGCGAGCCGGACGGCGTCGGCGTGCGGGGCGCGGGCGTACTCGCGCAGCGCGGCCGCGTCCTCCGTGAGCGTCGGCAGGGGCACGGAGTGGACGGCGCCGGTGGCGGTGACGACGACGGCGGTGCCGGGGGTGTCCTCCCCGGCGGGGACCAGGTAGACGAGGGCGTCCTTGCGCAGGGTGCGCAGGGCGGTGGCGATCTCGTCGGGGGCCGGCGGGTCGAGGAGGCGGTCCTGGGTGGCGTCCGTGCCGGTGAGGGCGGCCAGGACGCGGCGGCGCAGGGCGCTCGGGACGGACATCGGCGCCTGGAGCGCGGTGAACGGGTCGGCGGGTGCGGAGGCGAGGCCCGCGGCACGCCACTCCTCGGCCAGCGTGTCGTGGCCCGCCGCGACGAGGCGTTCGGGCACCGTGCGTGAGGTGGTCGCGGCGTGCAGCAGCAGGCCGCGGCAGGCGTCGAGGGCCTGGACGGCCTCGTCGAGGGCGTTGTCGCGCAGACACCAGCCGGCGACCTCCAGCGCGGTCGTGGTCGCCATGGCCACGGCCTGCGCGGCGTGCTCGGTACCGGACTGGAGCAGTGCCGCCCAGGCGTGCCCGCGCAGCGCGTCGAGCCCGGTGCGGCGCCCCATGCCCTTGTCGTCCCGGCGGAGTTCGCCGCGGGTGCGGTAGGCGCGGCCGAGGGCGAGCCCGGCGCCCGCGTAGAGGCGGTGCTCGGGGCCGCCGGCGGTGCGGAAGGCGTCCTCCAGCAGGGCGATGCCCTGGGCGAGATGGCGGGCGCGGGCCGTGGGGAAGCGCTGTGACTCGGCGAGCCCGCAGTGACCGGCGCCCAGGCAGAAGCCGTAGCGCAGCTTGCTGTCGCTGCCCTCGTCGGCCAGGTCGTACGCCTCCTGGATCAGCTCCATCGCCTCGGTGACGGCGACCGGGTCCCCGGTCTGGCCGGCCCGCATGAAGCGGTTGATGCCGTTGTCGCCGAGCACCCAGGCCCGGTGGTCGCGGGGCAGCCCGCGGGCCGCCCGGCGCAGTTCGGCCACCGCCGGGCGGCCGGCGAGCGGCGGCGCGGGCGGGGCGCCCAGCTCGTGGGCGAGGCGGTCGCGGGCGGAGCGGGCGTTCTCCAGCATCGTCCACAGCTCGATGCGGGTGCCGTCGTCGGGGTCCAGCTCCGCGTGCGCGGCCAGCAGTTCGGCGATGTGCGCGTCGGTGGCCGCGAGGTCGCCGCGCTGGGCGGCGGCCTGCGCCTCGAACCCGGCCTGCTGGCCGCCCATCGCACGGCGCTGGTAAGGGGACAGGGCGGTGCTGTCGCGCAGCCGCCGCCACAGCTCGCCGGCGGCCTCCAGGTCGTCGCGGGCCCCGGCGGTCTGCCCCCGGTGGCTCATGGCGGCGAACCGGGCGATGTCGATGCCGTGCCCGAGCCGGTCGTCGGTGCCGCCCGCCGGGCCCGCGCCCGCCGCCTCGACCCCGTCGTCGACGCCCGTTGCGAGGCCCGCGCCCGCCGCGTCGGCCCGCGCGAGGTGGTCGAGGACGGTGTCCATGCCGCGGCCGGAGCCCCTGAGCTCCTCGCGCAGCCGGACCTGGGCGACGACGGCGTGCGCCTTGCGCTGCCACTCGGGGTCGTCCTGCCGGTGCGACAGGACGGTGTCGACGAGTTCCGACTTCTGTGCCTCGGTGATGATCGTGCCGTGCGGGTCGAGGAGCATGCCCTGGGACAGCAGGTTGAGGGCGAAGAGCGCGCGGTCGGACTCCTTCTCCTGGGCGGCGAAGAACGCGTACGCCTTGTCGAAGGCCTCCTTGAACGCGACCCCACCGCCCAGGCCCTTGAAGATGCCGGGGAAGTCGTCGTCGGTGTCGCCGAAGTTCAGCGAGGCGATGCCACCGTCGTCGAGGTCGTGCAGTAAGCCGAGGTAGGCGTCGCGGGCTCCCTCGACGCGCATCGCCTCGGGGATGTCGTCCGGGGAGGCGGGGGTGATGCCGTGCTCGTCCCTGAGTGTGGTCCACGCCCACAGGCCCATCATCTGGGCGCTGTGGCGCAACTCCGTGGAGAAGTCGTCGTCCCGCAGGACCAGTGCGCAGGCCTCGGTGACGTCGTGCAACCGTGCGGGGTCGGGGTCGTCCCGATAGCGGCTCTGCTGGAACATTCCGAGGAAGAGCGCGGTGACGGTGACCAGCCCGTCCCGCTCGGGCACCCAGATGTCGATCGCCCGCCGGATCAGGCCGATCGCCCGGTCCCGTCCCGGCCCGTCGCCCCGCGCGCTCGCCCGTTCGTACAGCAGCCGCCCGAAGCTGTCGAGGAACACGGGCACGAGCCGCTCGACGTCGGCGGGGTCGGCGAGCAGCCCGTTCAGCTCGACCTCGGCCGCGGCGGCCTGCGCCTGGTCCTTCCAGTTGGCCCAGAGCAGGAACCGGACGAGGGCGCTGCGGATCCCCGCCTCCCACGCCCAGGACGGCTCGCTGCCGGTCCGCTGCCGCGCTTCGAGCAGCGCGGTGCCGAACTCCTCGCGGGCCTGCTCCAGTTCGTCCCGGTCGGAGGTGGCCCTGCCGTGCACCATGAGGGCGAGGCCCAGGCTGTAGCGGACCAGGGGGAGGTCGCTGCTGGGCAGCGCGGCGTCGAGCACGGACCGGTAGTGGGCGGCGGCGGCCTCGGCGTCGCCCGGCACCCGGTCCAGCTCGCAGCGCTCCAGATACAGAAAGCCCCGTGCCTCCGCCAGGTCCACGGCGTCCTGACCTCCGGGCTCCACCGTCGCGGCGGCCGCCTCGTACCGGCGCAGCGCCTCGTCGAGCAGTTCGAGGCGCTGCCGGGCGGGTCCGTCGCAGTGCAGGTAGCGCTGTTTGGCACAGGCCGCGAGCAGCTGCGCGCCGAGCTCTCGTACGGAGGCATAGTCGGCGTCGTCCGGGGGCAGCGCGCCGGTGCCCTCGGTGAGCAGCGCCCAGACCTCGTCGACGAGTTCGGGGCGCGGGTCGATGTCGTACTGGAAGGCCCGGACGTGCCCGAAGGCGACGCGCCAGGCCGCCCAGTCCTCGTCGTCGCCGGGTGCCTCGAAGGCGAGCTCGAACGCCTGGGCGGCCAGTCCCAGGTCGTCGGGGTCGTCCGCCAGGATGTGCAGCCGGTAGCTGAGCTCACCGGCCAGCGCGCACAGGGCGGGGGCGTCCGGGTCGTCGGAGGCGGTCTCGGCGAGGGCGTCGAGGATCTCCTCGCGCCGGGCGCGGAGTTCGTCGACGATGGTCTGGGCGTCGTCAGCGGTCACGGTTCGAGCTTTCCAGGATCGTCGGCAACATGCCGTACTACGGAGCGAGTTGGACGTAGTAGGGCAGCAGCACGGAGTTGAGCCACTCCCGGCCCTCCGCCGTGCCGAAATCCACGGCCTCGTCCTCCTCGCAGCGCAGCGCCCCGTCCGGGCAGCGGTCGCCGAACAGCACCACGGTCCGGTCCGCCGGTTCCCGCTTGGACGACCACACCAGGCCCTGCGCCCACGGCTGGGTGTGCCGGCGTATCCAGTGCGCCCAGTCCCGGGTGTACGGGTACTCGTGCGCCTCGGTGTGCACCAGCCAGGTGTCCTGGTGTACGGCGGCCAGGTCCTGCGCGGTCATCAGGGGCAGCACGCAGAGGTCGGCGGTGAGCCTCAGGGTGCTGAGGCGGCGCCCCTCGACGGCCCGGCGCTGCAGCAGCCGGGGGCCGCCGGCCGGGTCGAAGGGCAGGGAGCGCAGCAGGGTCTCGCACACGGCGGCGGCCGCGCTCAGGCCGGCGTACAGATAGCCGTACCGGTCGCAGGAGGTGGCGTCGAAGCGGCCGCCTCCGTACAGGCAGTGCGAGGGTCTGGGGTTGAAGTCGGCGGCGCCGCGGTGGGAGCCGTGGATGCGGTACAGCAGGGTGCCGCGGGCCAGCGTGACCTTGCCGGGGGTGCCGGTGAGCGCCTCGGGCGGCCGGTAGTTGGGCACGACGGTCAACCCTCACTGTCCATCAGAAACCGTGCGGTCTCCACGAGCTGCCGGTCCCGTCCGGTGCCGAGCAGGCGGACGGGGCTGGTGCCGAGCCAGGCGTTGGCGGACAGCCACCAGTCGGCGGCGCCCCAGGGGTCGCGGTCGGCGTCCAGCAGCGCGTTGACCTCCAGGACGACCAGCCAGGGCAGGGTCTCCTCGGAGAACTGGAACAGCGGCAGCCGCAGCCGGCCCCCGGCGCCGCGCAGCCGGATCAGATCCGGCGCGTACGGCCGGCCGCCGCCCCGTTCCACGGTCTCGGCGTCCAGCGCGGGCTCCGCGAGCAGCCGTTCCCGCACCGGTCCGAGCACCGGCCCCACCATGCGGTGACCGTCGATCAGCAGCACGGCCAGGTCCTCGGTCGCGAACCCCTGCACGGTCGGTGCCCCGCCCTGCGCCTGCTGCACGCCGACGAACCGCGCGTGCGCGTCCGCCCCGAACTCGTCGGGCAACCGCTCCCGCAACAGCCCGGCGGCCTGCGCCGCGCAGACCTGGCGGCCGGGGGCGTCGGCGTGGCGGACGACGGTGAGCAGCTCGACCAGCCGGGCCCTGGTGTCCGGCCCGAGCCGCCCGGCGATCCGGTCCCAGCGGGCCGCGGCGGCGGCGAGGGTGAGGTACGGGTCGGCCGGTTCGATCGGGGGGCGCCCCATCACTCCTCCCCCATGGCGGTCAGCAGCCGCTCCAGCAGGTCGGCGCGCGCGTGACGGCG
Organism: Streptomyces spinoverrucosus; assembly: GCF_015712165.1. Lineage (NCBI taxonomy): Bacteria > Bacillati > Actinomycetota > Actinomycetes > Kitasatosporales > Streptomycetaceae > Streptomyces > Streptomyces spinoverrucosus. The sequence continues at coordinate 3,045,895 of NZ_JADPZX010000001.1, forward strand.
TACCACGAAATGGATGTCCCAGTCGGCGCCCCGGGCGAGTTCCGCCTCGACGGCCGTCCACAGCGCGCCGAAGCTCTCCAGCGGGGTCAGCCCGCCGCGTCCCGCGCCGAGCAGCGGCAGGCAGACCGACCGCAGCGGGGGGTCGTGGAGGCGGGCCTCCTCGGCGAGCAGGGCGAAGACGCGGGCCACGCCCCTGGTGATGTCGGCGGGCTGTACGTCGTAGTCGTTGCTCTCGGGCCGGGGTACGGCGACGGCCACGTGGTAGACGCGGCGGATGCCCTGATCGGTCAGCGCGCCCGCGGAGGTGACGGCGACCGTGCCCGGCAGGGCCGCCCGGCCGGGTGCACCGTGCCGGGCGGCCCATGACCCCAACTCGTCGTGGATGCGGTCCTCGACGAGTCCCCCGGTGGGGTCCCTGCGCGCCCCCGCTCGGCGCAGGGTCGCGGAGATGGACGACTTGTAGGGCGCGGGCAGCGCGAAGTAGGTGTTCGTGGGCGACACCACGACGTCCATGTCCCGCAGCAGGTCCACGGAGTGGACGTGCACGGTGACGGGCACGGTGCGGCGCTCCACGCGGACGCGCAGCGCGCGGTGGGCGGCGGGGATGCGGTCCTGCGGCGCCGGGGCGGGGGCGTCGGTCACCGGGGTGCGCCCGGCGACCTGCACGATCTGTTCCGCGACCTGGCCGAGGACCATGAACTCGTGGTGCTTGCGGAACCGTTCGACGCTCACCCCGTACACCTGGGCGGCCCGTCGGCGCCGGTCGGCGGCCGGCCAGTCGCGGGTGCCCTGGGCGAGGCCGAGGCTGTACTCGGCGGCGGTCTGGAGGGTGCCGCCGCCCATCCGGGAGACGGCGAGCCGTAACACCTTCTCCACCGGCCCCCCAGGCAACTCGCCGTCTCCCGACGGAACGTCACGGGCGACCTCGGCGAGCACCGGCAGGGCGAGCTCCCGCAGCCTGACGACTCCGGCTCGTCGCACCTTGCGCACCTCCGCGAGGACCACTCCGTGATCGAGCGGGTGAGGCGACGGCGACGGCATGACGATCAGCATCGCACCGGCCCGTGCCCCTCACAAGCCCGTTCCGCCCTTCCATTGCAGCGCACGGGCCGGTCGCGAACGGGTCGGAATCAGGGCGCGTCCAGGACCCGACCCGGCCCCGGACGCGCCCTGTTGTCGGCACCCCTACACGAACAGACTGAGCACCGCCGCCGCCACGAACCCGGCCACCGACAGCACCGACTCCAGCACCGTCCACGTCTTCAGCGTGTCCCGCTCGCTGATGCCGAAGTACTTGGCGACGATCCAGAAGCCGCCGTCGTTGACGTGCGAGGCGAAGATCGAGCCCGCGGAGATGGCCATGATGACCAGGGCGACGAACGCCTGGGAGTGGTCGCCCTCCGCGAGCAGCGGGGCCACGATGCCCGCCGTCGTCACGATCGCCACCGTCGCCGAGCCCTGGGCGACCCGCAGCACGAGGGAGATGAGGTAGGAGAGGACGATCACCGGGAGGCCGACGTCGTTGAAGGTGTCGGACAGGGCCTGGGCCACGCCGCTCGCCTTCAGGACCGCGCCGAAGACCCCGCCCGCGCCGACCACCAGCAGGATGTTGCCGACGGGCTTCAGGGACGACGTCGACACCGTCTCCAGGGACTTGCGGGACCAGCCGCGCCGGACGCCGAGGACGTAGTACGCCAGCAGCAGCGCGATGGTGAGGGCCACGAACGGGTGGCCGAAGAACTCGATCACCGAGCGCGGGGTGGAGGGGTCCAGCGCGATGGAGGAGAAGGTGGCCGCGAGGATCAGGATCAGCGGCGTACCGATGATGGCGAGGACGGTGCCGAGGGCGACCGGTTGCTCGCGCCGCACGCGCTGCTCGTCCAGCACGACACGTTTGGCCTCCTCCGCGGCCTCCACCATGTCCTGCGGCACTGGCACGAAGATGCGACGGCCGATCCACGCCGAGAACGCCCAGGCGGCCAGCACGGCCGGGATACCGCAGACGATGCCCATGAGGATGACCCAGCCGAGGTCCACGTGCAGCAGACCGGCCGCCGCGACCGGGCCCGGGTGCGGGGGCAGGAAGGCGTGGGTCATGGACAGGCCCGCGAGCAGGGGCAGGCAGTAGAGCAGGATCGACTTGCCGGAGCGCTTGGCGGCGGCGTACACGATCGGCGCGAGGACGAAGATGCCGACGTCGAAGAAGACGGGGATGCCGAAGATCAGGCCGGTGAGGCCCATGGCGAGGGGGGCGCGCTTCTCGCCGAAGAGGTTGAGCAGGCGGGACGCCAGGACCTCGGCGCCGCCGCTGACTTCGAGGATCGCGCCGAGCATGGTGCCCAGGCCGATGATGATCGCGACATGGCCGAGGATGCCGCCCATCCCGGACTCGATGGTCGAGACGGCGTCCGAGCGCTGGACCGTGCCGAAGAGTTCGGTGACCGACAGGCCCGCCATCAGGCCGACGGCGATGGAGACCGCGAGCAGGGCGACGAACGGCTGGAGCCGGGTCTTGATGATCAGGAAGAGCAGGAGTGCGATGCCGAGCGCGGCGACCGTCAGGAGTCCGGCGGTGCCGTCGATCAGAAGGAGCAGGCCACCGGTGTGGGGTGGGGTCTCAGGTGCCGGCGCGGCGGACAGAGCGGCGGATATGTAGGACATTCGGGGGTCCTCTTCGTAAACACATGGTGCTTTCGGGCATGGGGGGATCACGGCACGGCGCCCAAGGGGAGAGGGCGCCGTGCCGTGACGGCATACGGAGTGCGGGAGTTGAGGGGTTCTGCGCGGGTGTCAGCCCAGTACTGCGAGGGCGTCGATCTCGATGAGGAGCCCGGCGGGCAGCCCGACGTAGACGGTGGTGCGCGCGGCCGGCGGCTGGGTGAGGCCCTGCTCCTCGAAGTAGGCGTTGTAGATCGCGTTCATCTCGGCGAAGTGGTCCACGTCCGTGAGGTAGACGCGGATCATCATCACGTCGTCCCAGGAGGCGCCGCCCTCCTCGAGGATCGCCTTGACGTTGGCGAGGGTCTGCAGGGTCTGCTCGCGCAGGGTCGGGCCGGCCGGCGTCGGGGGCTGCCCCTCGACCGCGGGCAGGAAGCCGACCTGGCCGGCGACCTGGAGGATGTTGCCCTTCTTCACGCCGTGGGAGAACTTCGCGGGCGGGGTGGTGTGCGTCTTGGGGGTGAGGGCGATCTTCTCGGTCATGCCAGCTCTTTCGTCGAGGTCCTGCCGGAGTACTCACCGCTGATCGCGTCCGCGGTGCGGCGGACCAGCGGGAGCAGCGTGAGGAGTTCGTCGCCGGTGACGACCACGTTGGGCGCGGACACCGACATCGCGGCGACGACCCGGCCGTCGGCGCCGCGGATGGGGGCGGCGACGCAGTTGATGGACTCCTCGTGGCCACCGAGGTCGGTGGCCCAGCCCTGTTCGCGCACCTTGGCCAGCTCCCGCAGGAAGGCCTCGGGGTTGGGTGTCGAACGGGACGTGTACATGGGGTAGTCGAGCTTCTCCGCGAGGGCGCGGCGCTCGTGCTCGGGGAGGTCGGCGAGCAGCAGCTTGGCGACGGCGGCGACCGTGATGGCGACGGGCTTTCCGATGCGCGAGTACATCCGCACGGGGTACCGGCTCTCCACCTTGTCGATGTAGAGGACCTCGTTCTCCTCGTAGACGGCGAGGTGCACGGTGTGTCCGCACTGCTCGTTCAGCCGTGCGAGGTGGGGGTGGGCGATCTCGCGGATGTCCAGGTTCTCCATCGCCTCCTGGGCCAGCGCGAAGAGGCGGGCGCCGAGGCGGTAGCGCTGGTCGGACTGGCGGTAGACGAAACCGTGCTCGTGCAGGGTGCGCAGGAGGCGGAGCGCGGTGGACTTGTGCACGCCGAGCCGGTCGGCGACCTGTCCGAGGTCGGCGGGGCCCTCGGCGAGCAGCGGCAGGATGCTCAGCGCGCGGTCGACGGTCTGACTCATGGCGTACGTACCTCCTCCGGGGCCCGATCAACGGCGTGCGTCCAGCCGGGGCCGAGTCGAAGTGTCCCCCACGCCTCGTCGTCGAGTGCGGCAAGGCGGTCGGCGTGGGCGCGGGAGGGGGGCGGGGCCAGGTCTCCGGGTACGGTGAGGGCGGCCGCGGCCCAGAGGTGTCCGTGCCGCAGCCGCGCCCGGAGGGACAGCCCACGCAGCGTGCCGGAGAGAAATCCGGCGGCGAAGGCGTCCCCGGCACCGACGGGGGCGACGACGCTGACGCGGGGGGCGGGTTCGAGGACGGGGCCCGGCTGGGCCGACCTCAGGGGCGTGGGGAACTGCGCGACCGGCCCACCACGACCCGCAGCCGGACGATCACGGTGCTCCGGCTCCGGCTCCCGCTCGAACGCGGTCGCCCCTTCAGCACCCTGTTTCACCACCAGCATCTCCGGCTCGGGAAGCAGCTCCCGAATCGCCTCGGGTCCCCCCTGCACTCCCCAGGCCGCCTCGGCCTCGTCCTCCCCGACGAACACGATGTCCGCGCCCCGCGCCAGCTCCAGCAGCACCCGCGACCCGTCGGTCTTCCGCCACAGCCCCGGCCGGTGGTTGACGTCGAAGGACACCAGCGGGCGCCCGGCTGCGGGAGCCGTCAGCTCACGCATCAGCTCGAGACAGTCCCCGGACAGCGCTGCCGTGATCCCCGACAGGTGCAGCACCCGCCCCGCCCGCGCCGCCGCCACGTCCACGTTGGTCACGGACATCGCCGACGCCGCCGACCCCGCCCGGTAGTACGCCACCTCGTGACCGTCACCGGCCCGGTCCCCCGCGGTGCGGAAGTACACGCCTGTCGGACGGGCAGGGTCGCGGCGGACGGACGACACGTCGACGCCGTACGCTCCGATCGCCTCGACCAGGTGGTCGCCGAAGCCGTCCGCGCCCACCCTGCTGACCCACCGCGTCGTATGGCCGGCGGCCGCCATCACGCACGCCACATTGGACTCCGCGCCCCCGATCCCCCGGTCGAAGGACGGAACGTCGGCGAGGCGGCCCGGGCGGGAGGGCAGGAACGTGACCATGGACTCGCCGAGCGCGACGACGTCCACGATGTCGGGGGCGTTGCTGGCTCCGGTGGCGGTCACGATCGTCGTAGCTCCTCGGCACTGGTGCGGGCTCCGTTGACCCCGCGTTGGCCGAGATGTTAGACAGCAGTAAGCGACATACGCAATGGACGTTGCAGATAACGCAATATACCTGATCAGGGAGGCTCCATGAGCACCCAGGCGCTCGCCCGACTGGCCACGGAACACGTCGACCACCGCTTCAAGGGCCTCCCGCCCGACGCCGACGGCCTCACCGTCGCCGAACTCGCCGCCCAGCGCCGCAACCTCTTCACCGACGGCTTCACCACCCCGGTCCTCGCCCTCTCCGCCGAGCACCTGGAGCACAACCTCCGCCTCATGGCGACGTACACCGCCCGCCACGGCCTCGCCTTCGCCCCGCACGGCAAGACGACCATGGCCCCGCAGCTCTTCCAGCGGCAGATCGAGCGGGGCGCCTGGGGCATCACCCTCGCGGTGCCGCACCAGGTGCGGGTGGCGCGGGCGTTCGGGATCCGCCGGATCTTCCTGGCGAACGAACTGGTGGACGCGGCGGCCCTGCGCCGGCTCGCCGGCGAGCTGGCCACCGACCCCGCCTTCGAGTTCGTCTGTTACGTCGACTCCGTGCGCGGCGTCGAGCTGATGGACGCGGCACTGCGCGGCACGGACCGCCCCCTGGACGTCGTCGTCGAGCTGGCCGCCGGCGAGGGCGCCCGGACCGGCGTCCGGACCGAGGCGGAGTGCGCGGCGATCGCCGACGCGGTGGCCGCCGCACCGACCCTGCGCCTGGTCGGCGTCGCGGGCTACGAGGGCGAGGTGCCGCAGGCGAACCCCGAGCGGGTGCACGCATGGCTGCGGCGGCTGGTGGCGCTGGCGGTGGACTTCGACAAGGCGGGGCGCTTCCAGGGGCTGGACCAGATCGTGGTCAGCGCGGGCGGCAGCGCATGGTTCGACGCGGTCGCGGACGTGTTCGCGGAGATCCCCGAACTGTCCGCGCCCGTACTGAAGCTGCTGCGCTCCGGCGCGTACGTCTCGCACGACGACGGCCACTACCGCAAGCTGACCCCCTTCAACCGGGTCGCGGAGGAGGGCGCCCTGGAGCCCGCGTTCCGCCTGTGGGCGCAGGTCGTCTCCCGGCCCTCCGCCGAGCAGGCCTTCGTCAACGCGGGCAAGCGGGACGCGGCGTACGACCTCGATCTGCCGTTCGCGCAGGTGGTCCGCCGGGACGGCACCGAGCGCCCGGCGACCGGCATCGAGGTCACCGCGCTGTCCGACCAGCACGCCTGGCTGCGTACCGGCCCGGAGGCGGACCTTCAGGTCGGGGACTGGCTCGGCATGGGGCTGTCCCACCCGTGCACGTCGTTCGACAAGTGGCAGCTGATCCCGGTGGCCGAGGCGGACGGCACGGTCGTCGACTACATCCGCACGTTCTTCTAGGAGGCCCGGCATGGCAGACCTCGTCATCCGTGACGCCGACGTCGTCGACGGCACCGGCGCCGCCGCGTACCGCGCCGACGTGGTGGTGGACGACGGCCGGATCGTGTCGATCGTCAAGGAGGCCGCGGCGGCGGGCTGCCAGCGTCCCACCGCCACCAGGGAGCTGGACGCGGAGGGCCTCGCCCTCTCCCCCGGCTTCATCGACATGCACGCCCACAGCGACCTCGCCCTGCTGCGCGACCCCGACCACAGCGCGAAGGCCGCGCAGGGCGTGACCCTCGAAGTCATCGGCCAGGACGGCCTGTCGTACGCCCCCGTCGACGACCGCACCCTCGCCGAGGTCCGCCGCGCCATCACCGGCTGGAACGGGCGCGGCGACGACATCGACTTCGACTGGCGTTCGGTGGGCGAGTACCTGGACCGGCTGGACCGGGGCATCGCGGTCAACGCGGCCTACCTCATCCCGCAGGGGACGGTCCGCGCGCTCGCGGTCGGCTGGGGGGACCGGGAGGCCACGCCGCGGGAGCTGGACCGGATGCGGCAGTTGGTGGCGGAGGGCCTGGAGCAGGGCGCGGTCGGGATGTCGTCCGGGCTCACCTACACGCCCGGCATGTACGCCAAGGACGCCGAGCTGACGGAGCTGTGCCGGGTGGTGGCCCGGTACGGCGGCTACTACTGCCCCCACCACCGCTCGTACGGGGCCGGCGCCCTTCAGGCGTACGAGGAGATGGTCGCCCTGACCCGGGAGGCCGGCTGCCCCCTGCACCTCGCCCACGCCACCATGAACTTCGGCGTCAACAAGGGCCGCGCGCCCGAACTGCTGTCCCTGCTGGACGACGCGCTCGCGGCCGGAGCGGACATCAGCCTCGACACGTACCCCTACACGCCCGGCTGTACGACCCTGGTGGCGCTGCTGCCGAGCTGGGCGAGCGAGGGCGGGCCGGAGGCCGTCCTGCGGCGGCTGACGGACGACGGGACCGCCGAGCGGATCCGGCACGACCTGGAGGTGGTCGGCGCGGACGGCTGTCACGGCGTACCGGTCGAGTGGGACACGATCGAGATCTCCGGCGTGACCGACCCCGCTCTGCAGTCGTATGTCGGCCGCACCGTCGAGGACTCGGCGGCCCTGCGCGGCGAGGCCCCCTGGGTCACCGCCCGCCGGCTGCTGGTCGAGGACCGGCTCGGGCCGACGATCCTGCAGCACGTCGGCCACGAGGAGAACGTCCAGGCGATCATGCGGCACCGCGTGCACACCGGCGGCTCGGACGGCATCCTGCAGGGCGCCAAGCCGCACCCGCGCGCGTACGGCACGTTCCCGCACTATCTCGGGCGGTACGTCCGGGAGCTGGGGGTGCTGTCACTGGAGGAGTGCGTGGCCCGTCTGACCGGGCGCCCGGCGGCCCGGCTGCGACTGCCGGACCGGGGTGTGATCCGCGAGGGGTACCGGGCCGACCTGGTGCTCTTCGACCCGGCCACGGTCGCGGCGGGCTCCACCTTCGACCAGCCCCGCACGCTCCCGACGGGCATCCCCCACGTGCTGATCGACGGCCGGTTCGTGATCGAGGACGGCCGGCGGACGGACGTACTGGCGGGGCGGGCGGTCCGCCGGACGCCCGCCCCCGGCTGACTCATGGCTTGGGCAGGGCGCACCCGCTCGCGTACAGGTCGAGCTTGTTGTCGATGCCGAAACAGGCGGCGAGCTGATACGTCTGCTGGGCGTAGTTGATGCCCTGCCGGACGGTGACGTTCCCGGCCGCGTCGACCTCGCAGGGGTTGTTCACCGTGCAGCGCCCGCCGTCCTCGTTGCCGGTGTTGTTGACGGCGACGACGCGGCCGGTGGACTGGTCGACGACCGGGGAGCCGGACGTGCCGCCGATGGTGTCGCAGGCGGAGGTGTAGCGGACGGAGTCCTTCCAGGTCCAGTCGCCCTCCTTCAGCCGGTGGGCGAAGCCGTCGATCGAGCAGTTGTAGATCCGCTTCCAGTACCCGGAGACGACACTGATGGCGCTGCCCGCGGCCGGGCGGGTGTCGTTGAGGGTGAGCGCCTCGATGCCGTAGGAGCCGCGGATCTGCGCGTAGGTGCGGGTGAGCTGGTAGACCGCGACGTCCGTGTCGGTCATCGTGGCGTACGCGATCTTGTTCGCGCGCAGGGTGGCGACGCGGGTCCCGGCGGAGTTCAGCAGCCCGAAGGAGCGGGTGGAGGCCTGGTCGACGACGACCTCGCCGGCCGCCGGGAAGCCGCTCTCCAGGCAGTGCCCGTTGCTGAGCACGAGCGCGGGGTCGTCGTCGGCGGAGTCCGGCATCCGGACCACGGAGCCGGAGCAGTTGCTGAGCGCGACGGTACCGGCGAAGTCGACGGCCTGGATCGCGGGCGCGGCCTCCGTGTCCGGCGTGGCGGCGACCGCGGGGGCCGCACCCGCCCCGGATATCACCAGGGCGGCGAGTGCGGCCAGGAGAGGCTTGTTCATGTGGGGGTCCCCTCAGATCCTCATGGGTAGACGCGGACGACCGGAGATCCTCCGGCCGCCCGCGCCTTGTCATGTGCATTCTCAATGCAGTGGAGTGAAGGGACAAGAAGGCGTTCACCCCTTTCGTCTCATGTGGCGGAAAGCACGAGCCGTGACGCGTTACGCGGCCGTAAGCTCCCAGACATGCAGGTGATCCAGTCGACCAAGCTCGCCAACGTCTGTTACGAGATCCGGGGCCCGGTACTCGAAGAGGCGATGCGCCTGGAAGCGGCCGGTCACCGCATCCTGAAGCTGAACACCGGCAACCCGGCCGCCTTCGGCTTCGAGTGCCCGCCGGAGATCCTGGAGGACATCCTCCGGAACGTCTCGACGGCCCACGGCTACGGCGACGCGAAGGGTCTGCTGGCCGCGCGCCGGGCGGTCGTGATGCACAACCAGACCCTCGGCATCGAGACGGACGTCGAGCACGTCTTCATCGGCAACGGCGTCTCCGAGCTGATCACCATGGCGATGCAGGGCCTGCTGGACGACGGCGACGAGGTCCTCGTACCGGCGCCGGACTACCCGCTGTGGACGGCCGCCGTGTCCCTGTCCGGCGGTACGGCCGTGCACTACCGCTGCGACGAGCAGTCCGACTGGATGCCGGACCTCGCCGACGTCGAGCGCAAGGTCACCGACCGCACCAAGGCGATCGTGATCATCAACCCGAACAACCCGACCGGCGCGGTCTACGACGAGGCGGTGCTCAAGGGCCTCACCGACATCGCCCGCCGCCACAACCTGCTGGTCTGCTCGGACGAGATCTACGACAGGATCCTGTACGGCGGCGCCACGCACACGCCCACCGCGGCCGTCGCCCCCGATCTGCTCACCCTCACCTTCAACGGCATGTCGAAGGCGTACCGGGTGGCCGGCTACCGGGTCGGCTGGATGTCGATCTCCGGCCCGCGCGCGCACGCCGACTCCTACATCGAGGGCCTGACGATCCTGGCGAACATGCGCCTGTGCGCGAACATGCCGGGTCAGCACGGCGTCGTCGCCGCGCTGAGCGGACGTCAGTCGATCAACGACCTGGTGCTGCCGGGCGGCCGACTGCGGGAGCAGATGGACGTCGCCTACGAGATGCTGACGCAGATCCCGGGCGTGACGTGCGTCCGCCCGAAGGGCGCCCTGTATCTCTTCCCCCGCCTCGACCCCAAGGTCTTCAAGGTCAAGGACGACCGCCGGATGGTCCTGGACCTGCTGCGGCGCGAGAAGATCATGGTCGTGCACGGCACCGGCTTCAACTGGACGGAACCGGACCACTTCCGGGTCGTCACCCTGCCGACGGTCGGCGATCTGCGGGACGCGATCGGCCGGATCGGCACGTTCCTGGACGGCTACAGCCAGACCTGACGCTCACACTGCGTGGACACCCACCCCTTATTTGTGAACGGCTCAACTTTAGACGAAATCTAAGCTAGGATGGCTTCTGCCAAGCACAGGAGGCCATCCCATGTACGAACCGATCCGCGCCAAGTCGGTCCACACGATGGCCGGCACCCCCTCCGACTTCCCGCACCGGTCACGTGAGGAAGAGCTGGACATCCAGCTCGCGGGGCACCTCGCGGCACTGCTCGCCGTCACCGACGAGCTGCGCGCGCTCGCCCCGTCCGACGACCTGGACACCGCCGCCGCACGGCTCGCGGAGCAGGTGGCACGGCTGCGGGGAGGCCGTACGCCGGCCCGTGCCGTGGCCTCCGGCGGTGAGCCGAGGCTTGCGGCGCTGCACCGGCGTGCGCATGCCCTTGCCGGGCGGGCGCTGGTCGTCGCGGCGTCGCGGGCGGATACCGCTGCGGCGATTCTGGCGGCGCAGCGGATGGATGCCCACGCGTCATCCCTTGAGCCGCGTGAGTTTGCCGCGCACTGAGCCCGCTGGGCTCCGCCGAACGACCCCGGTCCGCGTGCACCCGCAGCGACGCGCGGACCGGGTGTCACAGCACGGCGTTGGCTTGAGCCGTCGCGCCTGTTCGCCGTAGGGCTTGTTGTCGTCGTGCGGCTGTCTGTTGTTTGTGGTTCCTCGCGCCCGCGCGGCGGAGCCGCATATCGGTACAGCCCCGCGCCCCTTGCGGCGTTGCCGTGCCGGGACTGGTACGTCACCCCCTGTTCACCCTCCGCGCCGGGGAACGTTGGGTTCCGGGAGCACGCTCCCGGCGTGAGACGAATGACAGGGATTTTCCTCGCGGTGTTGCTGATCGGCGGCGTGGTGGCGGCTGTCGTGGTGGGCCGGGACAACGGGGAACAGAGCGCGGCAACGAAGACCGTGCGTGGCGTGGTCGGGTCGGAGAAGGCCGAGTTCTTCGCCGATCCGCAGGTCGTGGACGCCCTTGCCGCCAAGGGCTACACCGTGAAGACGGAGCCGTCCGGGTCGTGGGCCATGGAGGACCTGGACCTCAAGGGCTACGACTTCGCCTTTCCGTCCAGCAAGGCGCCCGCCGACACGCTGGCCGAGAAGTACAAGGCGCAGCAGCCGCTGCCGCGCCCCTTCTACTCGCCCCTCGTCGTCGTCGCCCACGGCAACGCGGCGGAGGTGCTTCAGGCGAACGGGCTCGCCACCCTCGACGAACCCCGTCGCGGGACGCTGAAGATGGGCGCCTATCTCGACGCGGCCCGTGACGACCGCACCTGGCAGGAGCTCAAGGGGGCCGACAAGTACGGCGAGTTGAGCGGGACGCTCTACATCGCCAGTACCGATCCCGTCACCTCCAACTCCGGCGCCCTCTACCTCGCCGCCGCCTCCTACGTCGACAACGACGGCAAGGTCGTCGCGAGCGACGCCGACGTCCGCCGCACCGCGCCGCTGCTGCGCAAGCTGGTCACCGTGCAGGGCGCCCAGCAGTCCAGCTCGGACGGTGCCTTCCGGGACTTCATCAGCGGGGCCGGCAATCCGCTCGTGCTGGTCTACGAGTCACAGGTCGCCGCCCTGCTCGCCCAGGGCCAGGGCGTCGACGACCTCGCCGTCCTCTACCCGGACACCACCGCCACCAGCGACCACACCGTCGTGCCGCTGACCGACGAGGGCCGCGAGCTCGGCCAACTGCTCTCCACCGACCCGCGGTTGCGCGAGCTGGCCGTCCGGCACGGGTTCCGCCCGCAGGGTGCCACCGCCGAGTTCACCGCGGCCACCGCCGACCACACCGACTACCTCAACCAGAAGCTGACCGGCGTACGGCAGGCGCCCGTGCCCACCTCCGGGGTGCTGCACGAGATGGCGCGCCGGGCGCGCGGATAGGGGGATCAGCCAGATGAGCGACTACGACCTCGGCCACAGCGCCAGCCAGAACACCAGCGCCAGCCGCGACGACTCCTTCACCCTCACCCCACCCGAGCCCGTCTCCGCGGTTCCGCGCGAGAAGGCCGGCGGGCTCGTCCCCGTCGACGACGGCGTCCGTACGGACATGGCCCGCAAGGCCGCCGACTACGTCGCCGGACTGGCCGCCCTCGACGCCCGCTCCCCCGAGTTCGCCGGCAAGGTCGGCGAGATCACCGCGCTCGGCGCCGGCGAGATGCGCACCGCGGCCGCGCAGTCCAACCGCATGCTGGAGCGGACCGTGCGCAGCCTGCCCAGCAAGGGCGGCGACGCCCAGGCGCAGGTCGCCGGGTCGCTGGTGGAGCTGCGCCGGGTCGTCGAGGACCTCGACCCGCGTGACCTGCCCGCCGGCAAGGGACGCAAGTTCCTCTCCCGGCTGCCCGGCGGCAACAAGCTGCGCGACCACGTCGCCAAGTACGCCTCCGCGCAGGGCACGTTGAACAAGATCGTGGGGTCGCTGCGCGGCGGGCAGGACGAACTGCGCCGCGACAACGCCGCATTGCAGACGGAGCGGGTCCGGCTGTGGGAGACCATGGGCAAGCTCCAGGAGTACGTCGTGCTGACCGAGGCCCTGGACACCGCCGTCGAGGAGCACATCGGCCGGGTCGGCGACCCCCAGCAGGCCGACACCGTGCGCGCCGACGTCCTCTTCCCCGTCCGGCAGAAGCACCAGGACCTGCTCACCCAGCTCGCGGTGTGCGCCCAGGGCTACCTCGCCATGGACGTCGTACGCCGCAACAACGAGGAGCTGATCAAGGGCGTCGACCGGGCCGCCACGACCACCGTCTCGGCGCTGCGCATCTCCGTGATGCTGGCCTCCGCGCTGGACAACCAGAAGAAGGTCGTCGACCAGGTCAACGCCCTGCGCGGCACCACCGAGGACCTGATCCGGGGCAACGCGGAGATGCTCGCCACGCAGTCCGGCGAGATCCAGCGGATCGCCGCCGACCCGGCCGTCGGCGCGGAGACCCTGCGGACCGCCTTCCAGCAGATCTACCGCACCCTCGACGCCATCGACACCTACAAGGTGCAGGCCACCGAGGCGATGGCCGCCACCGTCGAGTCGCTGACGAACGAGCTCCAGAGCGCGAGCGCCTACCTGGAGCGCAGCCGCTCCCAGGGCGCCCTGGAAGGAGGCCAGATATGAGACGCCGGATCGCCGCCCTGACCCTCGCCGGGCTCGCCCTCCTCACCGCCTGCACCGGGCAGGACACCCCCGACGCCGACCCCACCACCTACACCCCCGGCACCCTGCGCGTCCTCGCCTCCAGCGAGCTCAGCGACATGTCCCCGGTCCTGGACCAGGTCCGCGAGCAGACCGGCATCACCGTCCGGCCCACCTACATGGGCACCCTCGACGCCGTCGACCTGCTGGCGGGCGGCAAGGCGGACCAGGCGTACGACGCGGTGTGGCTGGCCTCCAACGACTATTTGCGGCTGCGCCCCGAGGCGCGGAAGAAGGTCGTGTCGGAGACGCCGATCATGTCGAGCCCGGTCGCGATCGGCGTCAAGCCGGCCACCGTCCAGGCCCTCGGCTGGACCCCCGAGGACGTCACCTGGTCCCAGGTGGAGCAGGCCGTCCGGGACGGCGAGCTGACGTACGGCATGACCGACCCGGCCCGCTCCAACTCCGGTTTCTCCACCCTGGTCTCGGTCGCCTCCGCCCTCTCCGGCGCCCAGTCCGCGCTCACCGACGCGGATGTGCGCAAGGCGACTCCGCGGCTGCGGGAGTTCTTCCAGGGGCAGAAGCTGACCTCGGGGTCGTCGGGCTGGCTGGCGAGCGCGTACACCCGGCGCGGCAACGTCGACGCGCTGCTCAACTACGAGTCGGTCCTCAAGAGCATCCCGGACCTGACCGTGATCCGCCCCAAGGACGGCGTGATCACCGCCGACTACCCGCTCTCCTCCCTCGCCTCCGCCGGTACCGGCGCCCGCGAGGACGTACGCCGCCTCGCCGAGGCGCTGCGCGCCCCGGAGATCCAGCGCGCGATCACCGATCGCACCCACCGCCGCCCGGTCGTCGCGTCCGTCAGCCCCGCACCCGGCCTGGACCCCACACGGCGGCGCGAACTGCCCTTCCCGGGCAGCCGTTCCGTCGCCGACGGGCTGCTCGACTCGTACGAGAACGAACTGCGCCGTCCTTCGCGCACGGTGTACGTGCTGGACACCTCCGGCTCCATGAAGGGCGACCGGCTGGCCCGGCTGAAGTCGGCGCTCACCG